>NZ_JBITMP010000025.1:0-161941 GCF_044466425.1 Nonomuraea sp. NPDC049400 | reverse complement strand
GATCGAGAAGGCCAGGAACGCCGGCACCACCATGATGACCGGGGCCAGCAGGTAGAGCACCTTGTCCACGGTCCGCGGGAAGAGGTCCTCCTTCAGACCCATCTTCAGGCCGTCGGCCACCGACTGCAGCAGGCCGAACTTACCGGCCCGGTTGGGGCCGTACCGGTTCTGCATCCTGGAGATGAGTTTCCGCTCGAACCAGACGCCGAACAGGATGCCCAGCATCAGGAAGGCGAAGAGCAGCACGGCCTTGATGATCGTGATCCACAGCGGGTCCTTGCCGAAGTCGGCGAGGGTGGGATCGGCCGCGAGAACGTGGGTCATGAGGCGCTCCCGATGGTGACGATGTCGCCGGCCACCGCGTGCAGGTCACGGGTGACCGAGCAGCCGCCGGAGTTCGCAGGCACCCAGACGACCCGGTCCGGCAGGTCGGCGACGCGCACGGGCAGGGTGACGCTGTCGCCCACGACGAGCTTGTCGCCGTCCGCGACGCCGAGCTCGGCCGCCGTGCTCTCGGAGACCAGTGCCTCGGCGGCGCGGGCGGTGCCCGCGAGGTACGGCTCGCCGTCCTGCAGCCTGCCCTCGTCGAGCAGCAGGTGCCAGGTCGCCAGCAGCGCCTCGCCGGCCGACGGGGCGGCCTGGGCGCGGGTGGCGGTGTGCGGCGCGGTGACGCGGCTGCCGCGCCACGCGCCCAGGCTGGACAGCTCGCGCCTGGCGGCCTTGGCGTCCGGCAGGCCCAGGTGGACGTCCATCCGGTCGGCCAGGTTGCCGATCACGGCCAGGTCGCTCTGCAGGCCCGGCACCTTGAGCGGCGCCTCGAACGAGCGGCCCCTGCCCTCCCAGTTGACGAACGTGCCGCTCTTCTCCTGAACGGCGGCGACGGGCAGGACCACGTCGGCGCGGTCGGTGACGGCGCTGGCACGGATCTCCAGGCTGACGATGAACGGCGTGTGCTCGAGGGCCTCGAGCGCCGCCGCCGGGTGGGCCAGGTCGTACGGGTCGACACCGGCCACGACCAGGGCGTCCAGCTCGCCGGCGCGGGCGGCCGCCAGGATGCCGGAGGTGTCGCGGCCCGGCGTGGCGGGCAGCGAGGCCACGTCCCACGCCCTGGCGACCTCGGCCCTGGCGGTCTCGTCGTCGACCGGGCGGCCGATCGGCAGCAGGTTGGGCAGCGCGCCGGCCTCGATGGCGCCGCGCTCGCCCGCCCTGCGCGGGATCCAGGCAAGCCTGGCGTCGGAGGCGTTGGCGAGCCGTACGAGGGCGGACAGGGCGCCCGGCACGGTTGCGAGGCGCTCTCCCGCGAGCACGATCGTGCCCTCGGTCAGCGTGCCGACCAGGTCTCCGATGGCGTCCGCCTCGCCGCCCGGCGCGGTGCGGATGAGCGTGCCGCCCATCTTCTCCAGCCCGGGCGAGGCGAACGGGGCGATCGAGGTGACCTTGAGCCCCTTCTTCTTCCACGCCTTGCGCAGGCGCAGGAAGACGATCGGCGACTCCTCCTCGGGCTCGAACCCGACGAGCAGCACGTGGGGCGCCTGCTCGAGGTCGGTGTAGTTGATCTCGATGCCCTTGCCGGCCACCGCGTGGGCCAGGAACTGCGCCTCCTCCGTGGAGTGCGGCCTGGCGCGGAAGTCGATGTCGTTGCTGTGCAGGGCAATCCGGGCGAACTTCGCGTACGCGTACGCGTCCTCGACCGTGACCCGGCCGCCGACCAGCACGCCGGCCTTGCCGCGCGCCTTGGCCAGGCCCTCGGCCGCCACCGTCAGCGCCTCCGGCCACGAGGCCGGCACCAGCACGCCCTCCTCGTTGCGGACCAGCGGCGTCTTGAGCCGGTCGGGCTGCTGGGCGTAGGTGAAGGCCCAGCGGCCCTTGTCGCAGTTCCACTCCTCGTTCACCTGCGGGTCGTTGCCCGCCAGGCGGCGGGTGACCCGGCCGCGCCGGTGGTCGGTGCGCTGGGCGCAGCCGGCGGCGCAGTGCTCGCACGCGCTCGGCGTGGAGACGAGGTCGAACGGGCGGGCCCTGAACCGGTAGGCGGCGCCGGTCAGCGCGCCGACCGGGCAGATCTGCACCGTGTTGCCGGAGAAGTAGGAGTTGAACGGCTTGCCGTCGGCGACCCGCACCTGCTCCTTGGCCCCGCGCTCGAAGAACTCGATGAGCGGGTCACCGGCGATCTGGTCGGAGAAGCGGATGCACCGGGCGCACTGGACGCAGCGCTCGCGGTCGAGCAGCACCTGCGTGGACAGCGGCAGCGGCTTGGGGAAGGTCCGCTTCTGCTCCTGGAACCTGGACTCGCCCTGGCCGTTGGACATGGCCTGGTTCTGCAGGGGGCACTCGCCGCCCTTGTCGCAGACCGGGCAGTCGAGCGGGTGGTTCATCAGCAGCAGCTCCATGGCCCCGCGCTGCGCCTTCTCGGCGACCGGCGAGGTGAGCTGCGTCTGCACGACCATGCCCTCGGCCACCTCGATCGCGCACGACGGCTGCGGCTTGGGGAAGCCGCGGCCGTTGCCCGCGTCGGGGATGTCGACGAGGCACTGGCGGCAGTTGGCCGCCGGGTCGAGCAGCGGGTGGTCACAGAACCTGGGGATCTGGATGCCCAGCAGCTCGGCGGCCCTGATGATCAACGTGCCCTTGGGGACACTGACCTGGAACCCGTCGATGGTCAGGGTCACCAGGTTCGTCTCGGTCTCTACGACTGTCACTGCTCACCCCAGAGAGTGGACTTCTTCGGGTCGAACGGGCAGCCGCCGATCTCGAAGTGCTTGAGGTACTCGTCGCGGAAGTACTTCACGGAGGAGTGGATCGGGCTGGTCGCGCCGTCGCCCAGGGCGCAGAACGAACGCCCGAGGATGTTGTCCGCGATGTCGGTGATCGTGGTCAGGTCCTCCTCGGTGCCCTGGCCCTTCTCCAGGCGCTTGAGCACCTGCTTGAGCCAGTACGTGCCCTCGCGGCAGGGCGTGCACTTGCCGCAGGACTCGTGGGCGTAGAACTCGGTCCAGCGCAGCACCGTGCGGACCACGCAGGTGGTCTCGTCGAAGATCTGCAGGGCGCGGGTGCCGAGCATGGAGCCCTTGGCGCCGACCGCCTCGAAGTCGAGCGGCACGTCGAGGTGCTCATCAGTGAAGATCGGCGTGGAGGAGCCGCCCGGGGTCCAGAACTTGATCTGGTGGCCGGCCCTGATGCCGCCCGCCATGTCGAGGAGCTCGCGCAGCGTGATGCCGAGCGGCGCCTCGTACTGGCCGGGCCTGGTGACGTGGCCGCTCAGCGAGAAGATGCCGAAGCCCTTGGACTTCTCGGTGCCCATCCCGGCGAACCAGTCAGCGCCGTTGCCGATGATCGAGGGAACACTGGCGATCGACTCGACGTTGTTCACGACAGTAGGCGAGGCGTACAGGCCCGCCACGGCGGGGAACGGGGGCTTGAGTCGCGGTTGACCTCTGAAGCCCTCGAGCGAGTCGAGCAGCGCCGTCTCCTCGCCGCAGATGTAGGCGCCCGCGCCGCTGTGCACGACCAGCTCGAGGTCGAAGCCGGAGCCGAAGATGTCGGTGCCGAGGTAGCCCTTCTCGTACGCCTCCCGCACGGCCGCGTGCAGCCGCCGGATGACGTGGAGCACCTCGCCGCGCACGTAGATGAAGGCGTGGTTGGCCCGGATCGCGTACGAGGTGATGATGATGCCCTCGACCAGCGCGTGCGGGTTGGCCATCATCAGCGGGATGTCCTTGCAGGTGCCCGGCTCCGACTCGTCGGCGTTGACGACGAGATAGTGCGGCTTGCCGTCGCCCTGCGGGATGAAGCCCCACTTCATGCCGGTCGGGAAGCCCGCGCCGCCGCGGCCGCGCAGGCCGGAGTCCTTGACGGCCTGGATGACGGCGTCGGGGTCCATGCCCAGCGCCTTCTTCGCCGCCTCGTACTCGCCGTAGACGTCGACGGTGAAGGAGTTGGGCTGGTCCCAGTTCGCTGTCAGGACCGGAGTCAAAGTCGTGCTCATGCCTCGGGGGCCTTCCATCCGTTGGCCTTGGCGACCTTCAGGCCCTCGAGCGAGGCGCCGGCGGCCGACGGGCCGTCGCCCGCCAGTTCGTCGGGCAGGCCGGCGAGCACGCGCGAGGCCTCCTTGAAGGTGCACAGCTTCTTCGGGCCGCGGGTCGGCCGCACGTCCTTGCCGTCACGCAGGTCGTCGACGAGCTGCTTGGCCGTCTCGGGGGTCTGGTTGTCGAAGAACTCCCAGTTGACCATCATGACCGGGGCGAAGTCGCAGGCCGCGTTGCACTCGAGGCGCTCCAGCGAGACCTTGCCGTCCGAGGTCGTCTCCTCGTGACCGACGCCGACGTGCTCGGACAGCTCGTCCCAGATCTGGTCGCCGCCCATGACCGCGCACAGCGCGTTGATGCACACGCCGACGTGATAGTCGCCGGCGGGCTTGCGCTTGTACATGGTGTAGAAGGTCGCGACGCCCGTGACCTCGGCCTTGCTGATGCCGAGCATCTCGGCACAGAACTCCTGCCCGTCGTCGGAGACGTAGCCGTCCTCCGACTGCACGAGGTGGAGCAGCGGCAGCAGGGCGGACCGCGTCTTCGGGTAACGCCCGATGATCTCCTTGGCGTCCCGCTCCAGACGCTCACGGACATCCGGTGAGTAAGTCACCGGTCCACACCTCCCATGACGGGGTCGATAGAAGCCACCGCGGCGATCACGTCGGCGACCTGGCCGCCCTCCGCCATGGCGGGGAAGCCCTGCAGGTTGCAGAAGGACGGCTCGCGGAAGTGCACGCGGTAGGGGCGGGTGCCGCCGTCGCTGACCACGTGGGCGCCGAGCTCGCCCTTGGGCGACTCGATGCTGGCGTACGCCTGCCCGGCCGGCACCCGGAAGCCCTCGGTCACCAGCTTGAAGTGGTGGATGAGCGCCTCCATCGAGGTGCCCATGATGTGGGCGATGTGGTCGGGCGAGTTGCCGAACCCGTCGGGGCCGAGCGCGAGCTGCGCGGGCCAGCCGATCTTCTTGTCCTCGATCATCACCGGGTCGCCCTTGAGCGGACCCGCGATGCGGTCCAGGGCCTGCTCGACGATCTTGAGGGACTCTTCCATCTCCTTCATGCGCACGAGGTAGCGCGAGTAGACGTCGCAGCCGCGCTCGGTGGCGACGTCGAACTCGTACGTCTCGTAGCCGCAGTACGGCTGCGACTTGCGCAGGTCCCAGGGCAGACCGGCGGCGCGCAGGATCGGCCCGGTGATGCCCAGGGCCATGCAGCCGGTCAGGTCGAGGTAGCCCACGTCCCTGGTGCGGCGCACGTAGACGGGGTTCTCGTCGAGGAGCTTGCGGACGTCCTTGATCCGCTTGGGCATCTCCTTGAGGAACTCACCGATCTTGTCGACCGCGCCCGCGGGCAGGTCGACGCTCACGCCGCCCGGCCTGATGTAGGCGTGGTTCATGCGCAGACCGGTGATGTACTCGAAGAGGTCCATGATCAGCTCGCGGTCGCGGTAGCCGAACAGGAACGGCGTGGTCGCGCCCAGCTCCATGCCGAACGTGCCCATCGCGACCAGGTGCGAGGAGATGCGGTTGAGCTCCATCATCATCACGCGGATGGCCTGTGCCCGGTCCGGGATGCGGTCCTCGATGCCGAGCAGCTTCTCCACGCCCAGGCAGTACGCCGTCTCGTTGAAGATCGGCGAGAGGTAGTCCATGCGGGTCACGAACGTGGTGCCCTGCGTCCACGTCCGGAACTCCATGTTCTTCTCGATGCCGGTGTGCAGGTAGCCGATGACGCTGCGCGCCTCGGTCACCGTCTCACCGTCGAGCGTCAGGACCAGGCGGAGCACGCCGTGCGTGGACGGGTGCTGCGGGCCCATGTTGACGACCAGGCGCTCTTCTTCGGTGTCGCGCGCCCCGGTGACGACCTGGTCCCAGTCGCCGCCGTTGACCGAGTAGACCTTGCCCTCGGTCGCCTCGTCGTAAGCAGTGCTCACGAGTAGCTCCTCCTCTGGTCGGGCGCGGGGATGGTGGCGCCCCGGTACTCGACCGGGATGCCGCCGAGCGGGTAGTCCTTCCGCTGGGGGTGGCCGTCCCAGTCGTCCGGCATCATGATCCGGGTGAGCGCGGGATGACCGTCGAAGATGATCCCGAAGAAGTCGTACGCCTCGCGCTCATGCCAGTCGTGACCAGGGTAAACGCCGACAGTCGATGGAATGTGCGGGTCGGAGTCGGGCGCGCTGGCCTCGACGCGCACGCGCCGGTTGTGGGTGACCGAGCACAGGTGGATGACCGCGTGCAGCTCCTCGCCCGCCAGGTGCGGGTAGTGCACGCCGGACACGCCGAGCGAGAGCTCGAAACGCAGCGCGGGGTCGTCGCGCAGCTTCTGGCAGACCTCGACCAGCCGCTCGCGCTTGACGTGCAGGGTCAGCTCGCCGCGGTCGACCACCACGCGCTCGATGGCGTCGTCGAGCCCGAGGGCGTCGACGATCTCGTCGAAGTAGCCGCCGTACGGGCGGGGCGTGGACAGCTGCGGCGCCCGGCGCACGACGAGGCCGCCGTAGCCGGAGGTGTCACCGGAGTCCTGGGCGCCGAACATGCCGTGCCTGGCGATCGGCGCTTCCGGCACTGCGGGAACCGGGACCTCGGGGGTCTCGCCGCTGTCCGGGCTGCCGGGGAGGTTGTCGGGCGAAGTCACTTCGCGGCCCCCTGGTCGATCAGCGGCAGCGGGCGCAGCGCCTGGAGCTCGAGCTCCTCGATCTGCTTGGCCCGGTGCGCGCCGAACTTCATGTTCTGGATCTTGTCGTGCAGCTTCACGATCGCGTCGATCAGCATCTCGGGCCGCGGCGGGCAGCCGGGCAGGTAGATGTCGACGGGCACGACATGGTCGACGCCCTGGACGATCGCGTAGTTGTTGAACATGCCGCCGCTGGAGGCGCACACGCCCATGGAGATGACCCACTTCGGCTCGGCCATCTGGTCGTAGATCTGCCGCAGCACGGGGGCCATCTTCTGCGAGACGCGCCCGGCGACGATCATCAGGTCGGCCTGCCGGGGAGACGCCGAAGCGCGCTCCATGCCGAAGCGCGCGAGGTCGTAGTGGGGGCCACCGGTGGCCATCAGCTCGATGGCGCAACAGGCGAGACCGAACGTGGCCGGCCACACGGAGTTTTTGCGCGCCCATCCGGCGGCCGCCTCGACCGTGCTGAGGATGAACCCGCTGGGGAGTTTCTCTTCAAGTCCCATTTTCAGTCCCAGTCCAGACCCTTGCGGCGCCACACGTACGCGTAGGCCACGAGCACGGTGACGATGAACAGCAGCATCTCCACGAGCGCGAACAGCCCCAGGCCTGAGGAGAGCACCTGGCCCGCGTCGTTCGTCTGCGGCGCGAACGAGACCGCCCACGGGTAAAGGAAGATGATCTCGATGTCGAACACGATGAAGAGCATCGCGGTGATCATGTATTTGAGCGGGAACCGTCCACCACCGACAGGCTGGGGCGTCGGCTCGATACCGCATTCATAGGCGTCGAGCTTGGCGCGGTTCCAGCGCTTGGGACCGGTGAAGGGAGCGATGGCGACCGAGAAGATCGCGAAGCCCCCCGCGAGAACGGCGAGCACCAGGATGGGCATGTAAAGGTCCATCGCTACGCCTCCTCTGGAGTCGCCGCGCGCGCGGGCGCGCAGCCGGATCTGTTAGTTCTGAGATTCATGCTGGTGGGGCGACCTTTGAGAGTGCGTTAATGATCATGTCGGACGCATCGCCTCGCCGGTCGGTGAGATTACCAAGGAGTTTGATGGCGAAGCGCATCAGCCTCGGGTGAGGGAGCCCGTGCCTGGTGCCAAAGCTCATCACACCCGGCTTCCCAATTGCCTCGACGAACAACCTGCCGAGCGTGAAATATCCGCCGTACGCGTCCTTCAGCACCTGAGGATAGGTCCGCAGGGTGCGTTCGCGCTGCGCGGGGGTGGTGCCCTTGAGCGCCTTCACGATGATCTCGGCGGCGATCTCGCCGGTCTCCATGGCGTAGGCGATGCCCTCGCCGTTGAACGGGTTGATCGACCCGCCCGAGTCGCCCACGAGCATCAGGCCACGCGAGTAGTGCGGCTGCCGGTTGAAGGCCATCGGGAGCGCGGCGCCGCGGATGGGGGCCGTCATGTTCTCCTCGGTGAACTCCCACTCGGCGGGCATGGCCTTGCACCAGCGCCGCAGCAGGTCACGGTAGTCGATGTTCTTGAACTCGGCGCTCGTGTTGAGCAGCCCGAGCCCCACGTTGGCGGTGCCGTCGCCGACGCCGAAGATCCAGCCGTAGCCGGGCAGCAGCTTGTCCTCCGCCCGCAGCTCCAGCCAGATCTCGAGGTAGTCGTCGTCGTGGCGCGGGCTCTCGAAGTACGTCCGCACGGCCACGCCCATCGGCCGGTCTTCCCGCTTGTGCAGCCCCATGCCCACGGCAAGACGGGTGCTGTTGCCGTCGGCGGCCACCACCAGGCGGCTGCGGTATTCGCCCCCGTCCTTGGTCGTCACGCCGACGATGTGGCCGCTGCGGTCGTCGAGGATGGGCCCCGTCACGGTGACGCCCTCCACCATCCGCACGCCGTTCTTGACCGCGTTGGCGGCGAGGATCTCGTCGAAGTCCTGGCGGGTGCGTACGAGCCCGAAGTCGGGGAAGCGCTCGAGCTGGGGCCAGTCGAGGTCGAACCGCAGGCCACCGCCGACGACGCGCAGGCCCTTGTTCCTGACCCAGCCGGGGGCGTCGATGTCGACGCCCATGTTGAGCAGTTGCTTGACCGCGCGCGGGGTGAGGCCGTCGCCGCAGACCTTCTCACGGGGGAACCTGGTCTTCTCCAGGAGCAGCACGTCTAGCCCGGATCGAGCGAGGTAAAAGGCGGTCGCGGAACCTGCGGGACCGGCGCCGACGACGATGACGTCGGCGTCTACCTGCGTGGCTGATGGCACCGTCACTGGACTGTCCTGTCCTTCGAAGGCCTCGGGGGTGTGCCGCCTTCGTTCCTTTGTGAACCCCTTCACAAACTTGTCGGCCTGCAGTCTACTGCTTTTCCAGTACATAGTGGCAGTCGGGGGGCCGTTCCGTGATCCAAGAGGAACGGCGTGTCGCGTGTGGTCTCACTGCGGCTTGAACCCTCTGTGCATGGCCACGATCCCCATCGTGAGATTGCGCCACGCCACCCGCTCCCAGCCGGCCTCCTGAATCGTCCGGGCCAGCGTCGGCTGGTCGGGCCAATCCCTGATCGACTCCGCCAGATATTCATAGGAATCGTCATTGGACCCGAACACCTTGGCCACTTTCGGCAGCAGCCTCATCAGATATTCGCGATAGACCAGATCGAACGGCGCGAAGGTGACATGCGAGAACTCCAGCACCACCAGCCGCCCGCCGGGCCTCGTCACGCGCAGCATCTCGCGCAGCGCCAGCGCGGTGTCGTGCACGTTGCGCAGCGCCACCGAGATCGTCACCGCGTCGAAGGAGTCGTCGGCGAACGGCAGCCGCATCGCGTCGCCCGCGATGAACGGCACCCCGTCGCCCGACAGCGCGTTGCCGCCGTGGCGCCGGACGCCGGTGCGGAGCATCCCCAGCGAGAAGTCGGACGCGATGGCCCGCGCGCCCAGCGTGGTGAACGCGTCGGTGGACGTGCCGGTGCCGGCTCCCAGGTCGAGCACGAGCTCGCCAGGACCCGCGTCGATGGCCGCGGCCACCGCCTTGCGCCAGAGCCTGACCTGTCCGAGGGAGATCACGTCATTGACCAGGTCGTAGCGCCGGGCGGTGCGATCGAACATCGCGGCGACCTCGTCCGGCTGTTTGTCCAATTGAGCGCGCGTCATATGCAAAGCCTATTGGGAGGCCACATCCGCCAGCAGGTGGAGGCCGCAGACACAAAAAGTAGTCACCTGACTACCGAATGTCTGCTAACAATTGGCGAATGCTTGCCCGTGTCGCCCTTGCCGCGATTCTCGCCTCGGCCCCCACGCCGCATGTCCGCGTGGTCTCCGCCGACCCGGTCGACAGCACCCCGCACGTGCTCGACGGCATCGTCAACGCCATCACGGTGGTGGGCGGGACCGTCGTGGTCGGCGGTTCGTTCAGCGAGGTGAGCGACGCCGCCCGCACCACGACGTACCCGCGCGCCAACCTGTTCGCCTACGACCTGACCACAGGCCGCATCCTCCAGGACTTCGCGCCGATCGTCCCTGGCCCGGTGTACGGCCTGGCCGCCGGCGACAGCGGCACCGTCTACGTCGGCGGCGAGTTCACCGGCGTCAACAACACGCGGTCCAGGTCGCTGGCCAGGCTCAAGCTCTCCGACGGCTCGCTCGTGGCCGGGTTCGCGCCCCGCATCGGCGGCGGCATGGTGAGCGCGCTGGTCAGGCAGGGCTCGAAGCTTTACGTCGGCGGCGACTTCATCAGCCCGCGCACCGCGCTGGCCAGGCTCGACGCGACCACGGGCGCCGCCGACCCGGCGTTCGCCATCACGCCGGGCGGGCCGCTCACGGACAACGTCAAGGTCCACGCGATCGCCGCCACCCGTCATCGGCTCGCCGTGGACGGCTCGTTCACCACGCTCGGCGGCCACTCCAGGCCGCAGCTCGGGCTGATCGACATCAGCGGACCCACCGCCAGGGTCGCCCCCTGGCGGACCGAGGCGTACGCGGGCCGGTGCGCGGAGGCATTCCCGTCGTACGTGCGCGGCCTGGATTTCTCGCCCGACGGGCGTTATTTCGCGGTCGTCACCACAGGGGGCCCCAAGGGCGGGATGTGCGACACGACCGCGAGATTCGAGACGTACGCTAAGGGCACCCGGGTCAAGCCCACCTGGGTCAACAGCACGGGAGGCGACTCGCTCTACTCGGTTTGCGTGACGGGCGCGGCGGTCTACGTCGGCGGGCATCAGCGCTGGCTGGACAATCCGCGGGGCCGCGACTCGGCAGGCCCGGGGGCGGTGTCACGGCCCGGCATTGGGGCCATTCATCCGACCACGGGTAAGGCCCTGAGTTGGAATCCGACGCGGGAGCGCGGCATCGGCGTGAAGGCGTTTTACGCGCATCCCAGCGGACTACTTGTCGGTAGCGACACAACCCGACTCGGACGGGAGTACCATGCCCGGATTGGCATGTTCCCTCAGCCCTAGTCGTCCTCAGGCTTCGGCCGGTCGATCTTGTTGCTGATACGTTCGCTCATGGCGTCGCGCTGCTTGCTGAGCAGGACGTAGCTGGCTATGCCGCTGATCAAGAAAGACACGACGATCAGCACCAGCGGGTTTTGCAGGCCGAGCAGCAAGAGCACCACGAGGGTCACCGCAAACAGGCCGATCCGCGACAAGGTGTAAACGAGAACGGGACGCACAGGTTCGAGGTTACTCGGCCCTGTGGACCGGTCGCTCTTCGCATCGGACGCGAGCGCTGCTACTGTTCCCAGTCAGGGAGTTTCGTAAAGAAACACCCACGAGAGCCCCAAAGAGGCTCTATCATATAACAATCGGGCAGTCAGCTGATAACAACCCGTGATCTTTGTCGAAAACCACGGATAAATCAGGCTTCGCTCGACACACTGGTTACCTGTCCGCCCGCTGGCAGGAAGCGGGATGCGAGGGGGAGAGATTGGTGGAGAGTAGCAGCGAGCGTCTGCTGACCCCAGGAGAGGTTGCCGCCCTCTTCCGGGTAGACCCAAAGACGGTTACGCGCTGGGCTGCGGCAGGCCGCATCAGCAGTATCCGCACCCCCGGAGGGCACCGGCGCTTCCGCGAGTCGGAAGTCCACGCCCTTCTCCGAGGCGAGGACGTTTTGACGGCCGACAGGCCGGCAGGTGAGTCCCCGCGCGTCTGACCGTGCAGACGGTGATCCTGCGATGGCAGGATCACCGCCGGCGCAACGCACTGTTCGCGTGCTTCCCGGCCACATTTCCGTACGGCAAGCATGGGGCGGCGCCAACCGCCGATCGCGGCTGGCGCCCGTCCGGCCGCTACCTGTTCAGGCTTCCTCCTGCGCCGCCTTGAACGCCAGGAACTCCCGCTCGAGGTCGTCGTTCTCCGCTTCCCAGCGCTTGCGGCGCTCGGCCGCCTCCTCCTCCGTCAGCGCCTCGGGCAGCCACTGTTCGTAGTCGGCGTCACCAGGCCGCACCTCCACGTACGCGTTGCCGATCAGACGCCCGTCTTCGCTGGTCAGGCTCTGCGGCACGCGCAGGGTCCCGTCCGCGAGCCGGATGACGTACATGTCCGATCACCTAGATTCCGTAGCGCCGGTTGAAGAAGAGCATGATGTCGAGCGCCATCCGCGTGTCTCCCCCGAGCATGTCCACGAGGGCCGGACGCTGGCGGGAGGCGATGGCGGCGAAGGCGTCGGCGAAGAACTCCTTGCGGCCCAGCCCCCCTCCCTGGCGGTGGAAGGTGGAGGACAGCAGCGGCAGGGCCGTGTTGTAGAGGCGGACGAACTCCGGCGAATCGGAGACCCAGTCGCCGTAAGGCGAGTCGACGTCGTCGATGGCGTGGCCGACCTCGTGCATCATCACGTCCGGGGTGGGCGAGGGACGGTCGCCCACGACGATCTTGCGGTCGCCGTACGCGCCCGCGCAGATGTCCCACGTCGCGCGGCCCGACGGGAGCGGGGCGCCGCGTAAGTAACCCATGTCGTCGAGGTCGGGGACGCCGCCGCGGCCGACGTAGATGCCCTCCAGACCGGCCGCGAGCTTCTCCTTGAGCCGGTCGGGCAGCCTCGCGAGGCTCTCCACGGCGCGCACGACGTCGGCCGAGGGCGGGCCCAGCCTCGCGTCCCACTGGCGGTGCAGGATGCTCTCCAGCTTGCCGCAGTGGCGCAGGCCGTCGCCCATGGACGGCACGCCGGGCCGGTTGGGCTGGGCCCTTGGCTGTTCGTCGAGCTCGAAGTCGTACCAGGTGTAGCGGGGGCGTTCGACCACGGCGGCGGGCAGCCTCTCGCGGCGTTCGCGCACCGCGAACCCGTCCCAGGGGCGCCCTGCCTCTTCGCCCGGCCACGTCATCCGCTCAGGACGCCCGCTGGGGACGTCTGTGGTAGCCCGGCGGTCCTTGCGTGCCTTGGCGTCCCGTCGGGCCTCCTTGTGCTTCTCGGAGACGCTGGACCAGAACGAGCGGTCGGCGTCGGGGGGCGCCTCGCCGCGGCGCGAGAACAGATATGACCCGCGCCGCCACCAACGACCGCGCCGGTGTCTCCCCTTGTCGCCAGACACCTTGGAGTTAGAAAAGGCCATCGCACCTCTCAACGCCTGTGGAGTCCGGCGAGAGCGCCGCATCGGCTTCCACGGTACGACGCGGATCTTCCCCTAGTCACCCGAAATGGGACAACGGGAAGCACGATCACGTCGCGGATGGCTTACAGTTCGGGCATGGCAGGTGTACTGATCGGCCTGGCGCTGCTGGCCTTCTGGCTCTTCTCGCTGTTCGACGTGGTCACCACACCGGAGGACGAGGTTCGGAACGTACCAAAAGCCCTGTGGATCCTGATTGTCGTCCTGATCCCCCTGCTCGGCGGTCTCGTCTGGATGGCGCGCGGGCGACCGCGTGCTCCGCGCGCCGCCTGGCCCGTGCCCCCGGGTCCGGGCGCGCCGAAGGGGCCGGACGACGACCCCGACTTCCTGCGCGACCTCGACCGCCGCATGCGCGGCGACGACGCCTGAGCCGATCAGACGTCGGCGTAGCTGTGCAGCCCGCTGATGAAGATGTTGACGCCGACCAGGTTGAACAGCAGGCAGGCGAACGCCACGAGCTGCACGATCGTCGCGGCCCTGCCCCGCCATCCGGCCGTCACCTTGGCGTGCAGGTAGGCGGCGTAGGCCACCCAGGTGATGAACGACCAGACCTCCTTGGGGTCCCAGCCCCAGTAGCGGCCCCACGCCCGGTCCGCCCAGAGCGCCCCCGCGATCACCGCGAACGTCCACACCGGGAACGCGAACACGATCGCCCGGTGCGCCACCCGCTCCAGGTCGGCGCGGGACGGCAGGCGCGACACCCCGTCGCCGCGCACCAGGTAGAGGATGCCGGACACGCCCGCCATCGTGAACAGGCCGCTGGCGACGATCGCGGCGGTGACGTGGATGGCGATCCAGTACGAGTCCAGCGCGGGCACCACCGGCCCCGCGGCCGTGAAGAAGAACTTGACCGCCAGCCCGAGGCCGAGCGCGGCCGCGACCATCACGAAGGCGCCGAGGAACCGCACGTTGTAGCGGAGCTGGCTGCCGAGGAACGCGGTCACGGCGGCGAAGCAGATCGCCACCACGAACTCGTACATGTTGCCCCACGGCCACCGGTCCACCGCCAGGCCGCGGGTGACGATGGCGGTGAGGTTGGCGGCCCAGCCCACCCAGGCGAGCACCAGAGCCGCCTTGCCGACCCAGACCGCCCCGAGGCCCTTGGCAGCGGGCTCCCCGGCTTCCACGGCGCCTTCGCCGGGAGGCGTCCCGACCGCGCCGCCTTCGCCGGGAAACTTCCCGGCCACGTCGCCGGCGGCCGCTCCGACCGCCACAGGCTGCTTGGCCTCCGACCGCCCGGCGACGGCCGCCGTGCCGGGGACGCCCTTTCCGAAGGCGAGCTCGATCGCGAAGGCGACCATGGCGAAGACGTAAAGGAGGACGGCGGCGACGACGAAAAGGTCGCTCAGCCCGGCGAGTTGCTCAGCGGACATCCTTTTCTCCTGCTGATAGAACCTTGACGATGTCGGCGAACTCCTCGGCGAAGCCCGCCGCGGAGCCCTCTGTGCGGGTCAGGCCGCCCACCTCGACCACGCCCTTGTCGACCCGTACGAACACCCGGCGCCGGCGGATCTGCAACGACAGCGCGATACCCACGACCGCCGCGGCGGCGGCGATCAGCGCGGGCACGCGGCCGGGGTCGTAGGCGGTCTGGAGCGTGATCCACTCCTTGACCCCGGTGAACTCCAGCTTGCCCGCGCCCTTCGGCAGGTCGATCGACTGGCCGACCGCGAGCGGCTTGGGCACGTTCGTGCCCATGACGAGCGGGGTGAGCTTCTTCAGTACCTCGGGCGGCGCCAGCTCGTAGACCGACTGCGGCCGGCCGGAGCGCAGACCGAGGTCGCCGGTGAAGGCACCGATGAGCTGCACCTCGGGGTTGAGCGAGCCGGGGAAGGCGGAGGCGTACGTGCCGTCGGTCAGCGGCACGCTGGTGGGCAGGAACTGCAGCAGGAACCCGAGCTGCGACGGCTGCGCGTCGGGCACCTTGACCACGCATCCCGAGGTCATCGTGGCCTTGGACTCGATCAGGCACGGCACCGGGCCCTCGAAGGCCACCTGCCCCTTGCCGTCGGTGACCTTGAAGACGGGGGCGTAGCCGTTGCCGATCAGGTAGGTCTGCGTGCCGTCGCTCTCCAACGGGTCGTTGACCTTGAGGTCGTAGTCGCGGGTGGGCGAGCCGGGCGAGTCGTTGACCTTCAGGTGGGCGGTGTAGTCGAGCGCCTGGCCCTTCTTGTCGCCCGTGACCTGGTAAGCGACCTTGAAGTCGGCGAGCTGGAAGGAGAACGGCTCCAGCGACTCGGCCGAGACCTGGCTGCCGGGGATGAACCGGTCGTAGGCGGCCACCGTGTTGGCGAACCCGTCGCCCTCCACGACCAGGACGTTGCCGCGGTAGCCGAACAGGGAGCCGAAGCCCACCGAGAGCAGGATGCCCAGCAGGGCGACGTGGAAGAGCAGGTTGCCGGTCTCACGCAGGTAGCCCTTCTCCGCGGAGACCCAGCCGTCGCCGGTCACGACGCGGAAGCGCAGCTTGCGCAGCCGCCGCGCGGCCTCGCCGACGTCCAGGTCGCCCTCGAAGGAGGCGGATTGGGGCAGGCGCGTCAGGCGCTTGGGCGCGTCCGGCGGCTTGCGGCGCAGCTCGCGTGCGTACGTCGCGACGCGCGGGATGATGCAGCCGACCAGCGAGGTGAACAGCAGCAGGTAGATCGCCGCGAACCAGACGGAGGTGAACACCTCGAAGAGCTGGAACCTGTCGTACCACTCGGCCAGCGTGGGGCTCTGCTCGTAGAGCCGCGCCACCTTGTCGGGGTCGACACCGCGCTGAGGGACGAGCGAGCCTGGCACCGAGGCGAGCGCCAGCAGGAAGAGCAGGATCAGCGCCGTCTTCATCGAGGTGAGCGTGCGCCAGCCCCACCGCAGCCAGCCGACCAGCCCGAGCTTGACGTGCTTGGGCTCCTGCTCCTTCGCCAGCTCCTGAACACTCATCAGATCACCGGCTCGAAGGCGCCGATCAGACCCTGCATGGCAGCGATCATCTGTCCCCACAGCCCGGTCACGAGCAGCACTCCGACGGCCACCATCAGGCCGCCGCCGATCCTGGTGATCAGGCGCGAGTGCTTACGGATGGCCCGGAACGTGCGCAGGGCCTTGCTGTACGCGAGCGCCGCGCCCACGAACGGCAGTCCGAGGCCCAGGGCGTACGCGACGGCCAGGAGGGCGCCACGCGCGGCGCTGCCCTCGTTGAGCCCGAGCGCCAGCACGACGGCGAGCGTGGGCCCGATGCACGGCGTCCACCCCAGCCCGAACACCACCCCGAGCAGCGGCGCGCCCGCCAGTCCCGCGGCCGGCAACTTGTGGATGCGCACGTCACGCATCAGCCCGGGGATGGCGCCCAGGAACGCCAGCCCGAGCAGGATGGTCAGCACGCCGAGCACCCGCGTGATGATCTCGGCGTGGCCCAGCATGACCGAGCCGAGCCCGCCGAACAGCGCCCCGCTGAGCACGAACACCAGCCCGAACCCGCTCACGAACAGCGCCGTGCCCAGCACCAGCCGCCCCCGCCTGGGGTCGGCGCTCATGCCGGTCACGTAGGACAGGTAGCCGGGCACCAGCGGCAGCACGCACGGCGACAGGAACGACACGACCCCGGCCAGCACCGCGATCGGCACGGCGAGCAGCAGCGAGCCCGAGGCCACGACGTCACTCATCGCGCACCTTGGTCACGGTGTTCATCAGGTCGGTGTACTTGACCGCGCCGAGCGCCCTGGCGGCGACCCTGCCCTGCTTGTCGATGATCAGCGTGGACGGGATGGCCGCGGGCGGCACCGTGCCCTGGAAGGCCAGCGCCACCTTGCCCGGCTGGTCGAAGATGTGCGGGTAGCCGGTCTTCTCGTTGCGCTCGAACGCCAGCGCGTCGGCCTGGCGGTCCTTGAAGTCGACGCCGATGAACTCCACGCCGCTGGCCTTGGTCTGGGCCGCGACCTCCTTGAGCACCGGCGCCTCGGCGCGGCACGGGCCGCACCACGACGCCCAGAAGTTGAGCACCACGACCTTGCCCTTGTGCGCGGCGAGCGAGGCGGTGGTCCCGTCGAGGGTCGGCCCCTGGATCGCGGGCGCCGGCTTGCGCTCGCTCGCGCCGAACACCTGCATCTTCCCGTCGCCCGCGACGAAGCGGGTGTCGCCCGCCTGCGGCTGGCCGCCCTGGTTGCCGGCGCAGCCCGCGACCAGCAGGCCCAGGAGAACGAGGAGGATGGACTTGGCGCGCACGGAGGAAGATCTCCTTGTACTACAACCGGTAGAGCTTGCAACTCTACCGGTGAGGCCGCGCGCTCCGGACATCAGGCCCCGGGAATGGACGGACCCGCCTCAACCGATCCCGCGGGCTCGCTGTAGCCGACGCTGACCAGGCGGTCGCCGTTGAAGGTGAACGAGGTGAGGCTGGCCAGCGCGCACTGCCTGCGCCGCGGGTCGTGCCAGAGCCTGCGGCCCTCGGCGGCCATCCTGATCGACCAGATCGGGAGCTGATGGCTGACTAGCACCGTCTCGTGCCCGCGTGCCGCGGCCCTGGCGTCGTCGATCATCGACTTCATGCGCCGGACGATGGCCGGGTACGGCTCGCCCCAGGACGGGCGCAGCGGATTCCAGAAATAGCGGTAGTTACGCGGGTTTCGCAGGATTGTCAGGCCCTGGCCCACCGCGCGGCCTTCGAACAGGTTGCCCGCCTCGATCAGCCGCTCGTCCTGCACGATGCCGAGGCCGAGCTTGTCGGCGAGGGGCGCCGCGGTCTCCAGCGCGCGCTCCAGCGGCGAGCTGTAGAGCGCGACGATGTCACGGCCGCCCACGGTCTTGGCGACCGTCTCGGCCATGAGCTGACCCGTCTCGGACAGGTGGTAGCCGGGCAGCCGGCCGTACAGCACGCCGGCGGGATTGTGCACCTCACCGTGGCGCAGCAGGTGGACGACGGTGGTTTCAGCCATGGTGTGGCACAGCTTATCCGCTCCGCTTCACCACCTGGCTGGGACCCGGCGGGGCCTCAGTTGACGGCCCAGGCGTTCTCCTGCGTCCTGCTCGCTTCCGCCAGCGCCTCCACCGTGGCCCTGATCGCCGGGCGGCGGGCCGCGTCCGCTCGCCACACCGCGTAGATGCGCCGCGTCTGGCGTGGCCTGATCGGGACGAGCCGCACGCCGCCCGGCACGCAGTCCCGTCCGAGCCGCGGCACGATCGCGCAGCCCAGCCCGCCTCCCACCAGCGCGAGCTGGGTCGGGTACTCGTCGGCCATGCAGGCGATCACGGGCTCCACCGAGGCGTTGCGCAGCGTGAAGACAAGCCAGTCGTGGCAGACGGTGCCGGGACTCCCGCTGATCCACCGCTCGCCGCGCAACTGCGCCAGCTCCAGCTCCTTGCTGTCCGCCAGCGGGTGGTCGGCGGGCAACGCCACGTCGGCCACGTCGTCGAGCAGCGTCGCCCTGGACAGGCCGTCGGGCAGGGCCATGGGCCGGTTGAGCCAGTCCTGGATCACGCCGAGGTCCAGCTCGCCCCTGGCCACCTCGCGTACCACCCGCTCAGGCTCGCGCTCGTTGAGCGTGATCCACAGGTCGGGATGGCGGTCCCGGAGCGCGACGAGCGCGCCGGGCATGAGGCCGCGCACGGCGGTGGGGAAGGCGGCGATGTTCAGGCGGCCGACGACCTCGCCGCGCAGCGCCTCGAAGTCCGCCTCTGCGGTCTCGACCAGGGCGAGGATGCGCTCGGCGTGTTCGGCCAGCAGCCCGGCCGCGTCCGTCAGGCGCACGCCGCGCCCGTTGCGCTCCATGAGCCTGGCCCCGGTCTCCCGCTCCAGCTTGGCGATCTGCTGGGACACCGCCGACGGGGTGACCATGAGCGCGTCGGCCGCCGCCCCGACCGACCCGTAGACGTGAACTGCGTGAAGGGCCTTGAGCCGGTTCAAGTCCAACATGTAAGCCAGCCTAAACGGTTTAGCGTAGAAAGTCTCGCTTGTCCTTCAATCTGTAGCGATTGAAAATAGATGCATGAGAATCCTTAAGTCGAAGAAGCAGCAGTCCGGTTCGGTCTCGTACCTGAAGGTGCTCGCCGAGCAGGCTCGCGAGCAGCGCATCCGCTACCAGAAGCCCGCTCGCTGAGTGCGGCCCCGCCACCTCGCCCTCGCCGTCGGCCTCGCGGCCGTCTGGGGCTTCAACTTCGTGGTCATGCAGGTAGGGCTGCGGCACTTCCCGCCCCTCCTGTACGCGGGCATCAGGTTCACGATGGCCGCGTTCCCCGCCCTGCTGTTCGTGGGGCGTCCAGGAGTCCCGTGGCGCTGGGTCGCCGGGGTGGCGGCCACCATCGGGGTCGGCCAGTTCGGTTTCCTGCTCGTGGGCATGCGAGCGGGCATGCCGGCCGGGCTGACCTCTCTCGTCCTGCAGATGCAGGCGCTGTTCACCGTGTTGTTCGCGGTGACGCTGCTCAAGGAGCGGCTCACCGCCCGCCGCGTGCTCGGACTGGCCGTCGCCTTCGGCGGCCTGGCCCTGGTCGCGCTCGACTTCGGGGTGTCGGGCCCGCTCGGCGCCTTCGCCCTCTGCCTGGCCGCAGCGGCCGCCTGGGGCCTCGGCAACGTGGTCCAGCGCAGGGCCGCGCCGCCCGACTCCCTGCGTTTCATGGTCTGGGTCAGCGCCTTCTCCGCGCCCCCGCTGCTGCTCCTGTCGCTCTGGCTGGAGGGCGTGCCTGCCCTGAGCCCGTCAGTGGAGGGCTGGCTGTCACTGGTCTACGTGGCGTTCATCTCCACGCTGGGCGGCTTCGGCGTCTGGGGCTGGCTCCTGCGCCGGTACGACGCTTCGACGGTGGCGCCGTACACGCTGCTGGTGCCGGTGTTCGGCATGTCGTCGGCCGCGCTGATGACCGGCGAGCCGATCTCCTGGCTGAAGCTGGTGGCGGCGGCCCTGATCGTCTCGGGCGTCCTGTACGCGGGCACCAAGCCCCGCCGCGCGCTGGCTACCGCACTCTAGGACCAGGACGGCCTAGAGAACGGCCGCGGCCGCCTTCGCGGCAGCCCGAAGAGCGTCGGCGACGCGGTCGAGCGCCTCGTCGTCGTGGGCGGCCGACAGGAACCAGGCCTCGTACGCCGAGGGCGGCAGGTAGACGCCCTGGTCGAGCATGGCGTGGAAGAAGGCGGTGAACGCGGCCGTGTCCTGCGTCTTGGCCTCGGCGAAGTTCGTCACCTCTGCGTCCGTGAAGAAGATCGAGAACAGGCTGCCCGCCCGCTGCAGCCGGTGCGGCACTCCCGCCGCGGAGAGCGCCTCGGAGGCGGCGTCGCCGACGGCGAGCGCGGCGGCGTCCACCCGCGCGTACGCCTCGGCGTCCAGGGCACGCAGCGTGGCCAGCCCCGCCGCGCAGGCCAGCGGGTTACCGGACAGCGTCCCCGCCTGGTAGACCGGCCCCTCGGGCGCGAGCTGGGCCATGACGTCGGCCCGCCCGCCGAAGGCCGCGGCAGGCAGACCGCCGCCCATGACCTTCCCGAACGTCATCAGGTCGGCGTCCACCGGGTCCAGGCCGTACCAGCCCGCGGACGAGACGCGGAAGCCCGTCAGCACCTCGTCGAGGATGAGCAGCGCGCCGTTGGCCGTGCACAGCTCACGCAGCCGCGTGTTGAAGCCGTCCTTCGGCGGGACGATCCCCATGTTCGCGGGGCAGGCCTCGGTGATCACGCACGCGACCTCGACCTCCGCGAAGACCGCCTCGACGGCCTCGATGGAGTTGTACGGCAGCACGATCGTGTCCGCCGCCGACGCCCCCGTCACGCCCGGCGTGTCGGGCAGCCCGAACGTCGCCACCCCTGACCCCGCCGCGGCCAGCAGCGCGTCGACGTGCCCGTGGTAGCACCCCGCGAACTTGACCACCTTGGACCGCCCGGTGAACCCCCTGGCCAGGCGCACAGCGCTCATCGTCGCCTCGGTGCCCGAGCTGACCAGGCGCACCTTCTCGACCGGGGCGACCCTGGCCACGATCTCCTCTGCCAGCTCCACCTCGCCCGGCGTGGCGGTGCCGTAGGAGAACCCGTTGGCGACCGCCCCTGACACGGCCTCGACGACCGCGGGATGGCGGTGCCCGAGGATCATGGGCCCCCAGGAGCACACCAGGTCGACGTAGCGGTTGCCGTCCGCGTCGGTGATGTAGGGCCCCTGGCCGGAGACCATGAAACGCGGCGTCCCGCCGACCGCGCCGAACGCGCGCACCGGAGAGTTGACGCCCCCGGGCACGATCCGGCGGGCGCGGGCGAACAGGTCCTCGGAGTTCTGCGTACGGCTCACCCGACCCAGGTTAGTCCCGCCCTCACCCGCCCCTGCCACACGGGCACATCAACGCCGCCGAGGCGCATCCCCCACCGGGCACGGGGTGCAAGCGGCCCCCTCCACAGGCGTCCCTGCCCGCACTCCGCGTCGCGCTCGCGAGCACACGCCCTTCCAGCCGCCACCGCCACCCAGCCGCCGTCACCGCCGTAATGGGAACGCCGTCAGAGGCTCCATCACGAGAGGCGCGCCTAACCTATGGGGGTTCAGCCTGACACCAAGCGTCCTGCCGGTGCGCAAGGTCGTGCCGGCGGGGGCTCCGTCGCCGGTCCGGGAGGTCTGGCTGCCGTTTATCCCCGCAAGGCCATCACCCATTCGTGACGCAGCCCGGTCTGCGTGGCCGTCCAAGGTCCGTCTGCGGCACCGCGTCGCCGTAGCAGCCGCATGTCGCCGCTTCTTGATCACTGAGCTTTAGGTGGGTTTACGAGCAAGTCGGAGGGCTATTGTTGAGCCGTATACCTTGATCACTACTTTGCTGGACGGAGAGTGCGTGGAAGACCAGGCGTGGGACGCGGGAATCGACATCGATGCCGAGCTGGCCAAGGTCAACCGGGAGTTAGACGACGTTCAGGCCAAGCTGGCGGAGGTCGACGGCCGGGGCGAGGGCGCCAAGGGTCTGGTGACTGTGCGCGTGGGGGCCGATGGCCGGCTGCTCGATCTGCGTCTCGACCCGCGGGCGCTGCGGCTCGGCTCCCACGCGCTGGCAGCGGCGATCATGGAGGCAGCGAACTCCGCCGCCGATCAGACGGCTGGCCGGATGCGTGAGATCATGGCGCCGTTCGCGGATGCGCCGTTCGCGGACGTCAACCGGCGCCCCACCCGATGAGCCAGTGGCCGGGTGAGGCCGCGACCGGATTCGAGGTGCGGGCGGAGAGGGTCGCTCATGCCTCTCAAGGGGTGGGCTCGCTGACTGACCGGGTGGACGGGATCCGGAAACTCGCCGACCAGGCCAATGCCGAGCTGTTCCGCTTTCACCCGTGGGGCATGCTCGGCGAGATCGAGTTGCGCGGTGACTGCACGGCCCTGATGACAGAGTTCTCGGGGTTGTTGGACACCATGAGAAAGTCTCTCGATGACGTGGGCGAACGCCTGCGCAACACTTCGATCAACTATGCCGAGGACGATGAGGCCCTGCTGAGAGTCCTGGCCGCGGCCGCAGCCAGGAAGGAGATCGAGCCGGAGGCCATCCGCGAGCTCAACCCCGCCTCCCGCTTCTACCGGGACCACCGCCTGCTCAACGGCATCATCGAGGCCCTGCCCTATCCCTTGGGACAGCTCGGCATGACTGCCCTGCACGGCGTGCGTACCTACGGCGATGCCATCAGCGACGACCGGTTCAACCTCGGCTCCGACATCGCCCTGTTGACGCAGAGCGCCATCAGCACCTACTTCGGCCTGCGAACCGGGCCGTCGACGATCAGAGCCGATCCGCTCGGGTACCTCCTGAACAATGGCGCCAAGTTCCTGATCAACGCCATGTACTGGGTGAAGTGGGCAGTGGACTGGGTCACTGGAGACCCGATCGCCACCGGGCAGGCCGCATACAACTTCGACAGCATGGCCACGAGCCTTCGCGACCTTGCCCGAGGCTTCGAACAGGCGCTCGACGCCGCCTTCAAGGAAGGCGAGTGGCAAGGCGCCGCAAGCGAGGCGGCGCGGGCGCGACTCACGGCGTTCCACGAGGGGATCGCGGAGACCGGCGATCTGGCCAACAAGATCGCCGCGAAGCTCCAGCTAGCATCCGCGATCATCGGCACCGTCGAAGGCATCATCCGGGAGACGATCAACGGCCTCATCACCTGGGCGGTCAGGAACTGGTTTTACGCCTCGATGCTGGCAGGTCCGACCGGCGGCCAATCCATGGTGGTCGCCGCCAGGGAGATCAGCGCGGCCTCGGCCCACTCCGCCTCCCGAGTGGGAGCGATGATCGACAACGCGACGGCGCTCTTCAGGCGACTGGCCGTGCTGATGAGGCGGGCCATCGCCGCGCTCGTCGACAGCAAGCGGCGGGCGTTCACCAGGCTGCAGGGCTCGTCCTGGGGCCAGAAGAACATTCAGTACCCCTACGGCGCAAGGTACTCCCTGGGAATTGTCCGGCAGGACGCCGGGGTGGCGGACGGGGTGCAGCTCACCTGGCGTCACTACGCCGCCAGCTTCCGAAGGCAGGCAAGGGAGCTCGCGTTGACCAACACGCTCTTTTCGTTCGGCTTCGTGGGCTACCGGGCCGACAAGCGCGGCGAGCTGTATCCGGACGGGAAACTGAGGATCGGTATTCAGATGTACTCATATACGAACCGCGACGGCCAGACCAACGCGAAAAAGAACTACCTGTCTCCCCTCGCCTCCACCGCGGTCTACGCGCTACCGTTCGTGCGCTCCTGGCAGTACGACCACCGAGCCGGCGAGGTTCCCCCGACCGGGGACATCGCCGCCAAACTGAAGATGTGAAACTCCACCCCTTGGGGGTGATGCCGGAAGAGATCGCGTGTGGTGGCGAACCAGGCGGCCACTACGGTCCAGGTGGCTCCCAGGACGGTGTGGGAGGGCACCACCGCCGAGCGGGCGGCTACGGCCAGCAGGGTGATGGCGGCAGCCAGACAGGCGGCGGCGATCACGAGGGGCCAGGCGAACGGGCCGTTGCCCAGGCGCCGTGCCGGGCCGGCCGAGTTTCTCGCGGAGGTGGGCCTGGTCGGCTGCTGCTGGGTGGCGTAGAGGGTTTGACCCGTTCGTAGGCGATGTCACAAGAGACCCAGACACGAAGGCGCGTCTAAGAGCCTGCTGACAAAGGCTTAAGGGCCTCGACACGTCACGAGACCCCCGCCGATACTTTCTGACGCGAACTGGCAGGGGAACGGGCGAGGTCGCGAGCGAGATGAGAGCGGTGAAGGCGGCGGGTGCGCGCCAAGCGGGACAGATCGGCCCGGTTGTCGTGCATGAGCTGCAGGTGAAAGTAGTTCACGTGCTCCAGTAGCGCGAACACCCACAGCGCGAAACCCGGCCATACCTCCGTGCCAGAACCGCCGCGGACCAGGCCCGCGCTGATTACGACACCACCACCCGCCAGCGCCGTCACGGTCTTGGACCGACGCGGCGGTGACGATCACGCACAGCAGCAGCCCGAGCGTGTCGACCGCGATATACCGCTTCTGCCCCTTGATCTTCTTACCCCCGTCAAAACCGCAGACCGCGGCCCCGACGCTCTCGGCCGCCTTGACCGTCTGGGAGTCGATGCGCCCGGCTGTCGGCAACTCGCTGCGCCGGCCATGATGCGCAGGCGGCCGCGCAGCCGCCCGGCGAGCCGTTCGGGCAGACCATGCCGGGACCAGCGCAGAAAGAAGGCATACACCGCCTCATGCGGCGGTAAGTCCACCGGCAGGGCACGCCACTCGACCCCGTACCTGGTCACATAGTTGATCGCGTCCAGCACCGCGCGCAGGTCGTGCACCATCGGCCTGCCCGTGAGCACGACCAACTCGGCCATCACCGCCCGTGCCTCGCCTTCCAGCACCGCCCACTCGGCATCGCTCAGATCCGACGGATACGACGGCTTGCGACCATGACATCGGCACCCCGGTGAGGCGCAATCACTGGCGCTCACGGACGCGGGCGTGTAAACAGACAACCACGGGCTCCTGGCCGCCGAGATGCGTAGACAACACCTCAGCTACGAGGAGCCCGCTCCTGTCCGCAGGCGTATCGCTCAACGAGGGCCTCGACCCGGGCATCCCTAGTCCCGACCTCGACCAAATCCTTTGTCAGCAGGCTCTAACGCCCCCGCCCGCCCCGAACCCCAAAGCGCCGCAACGGCGAGACGCAGTACCGGAGCCCGGCGCTCATCAACGGCGCCCAGCCGGGCGCTGGCGCCGGTATAGGAACGATGGCGCCGGGCGGCAGGAGCCGGGGCAAGGCCACGCGGTCGGCGATGTCAGCGCACCGGACCCCGCAAGGGCAGGCGGTGTCAGCGCACCGGAGCCACAAAGGCAGGACGAGACCCGCGAGGGCGGGACGAGCGGCGGCGTCAGCGCCGGAGCCGCGAAAGGCGGGCCGAAGGGCCGTCAGTCGGCCAGCCACTCCAGGATGCGGAGCGGGTCGGGCAGCGGCCGGCCGTTCGGGGGGCGGAGCCAGGAGACGGGCTGGCCGGTGGGCAAGGTCGACGGCGGCGCGAGCACGTAGCTGTCGCGGCAGTGCCACCGCAGCCCCGGCGTGTCCTCGATCGTTCCCGGGTCGCAGTCGAGGTGACACGACCACCACTCGTCCTCGTCCTCGGGATTGCCGCGGGTGGCCACGTAAAACAAGACCCGGTCGCCGTTGGCGGCGACCGGGCCGGGGCCCGCTCCGGCGTTGTCGATCCTGGTGAGAGCCGACAGGCCGAGGGCGAGCGGTACGTCGAAGACGTCGAACACGCGTCCGGTGGGCAGAATCACATTGGCCTCGGGCTCGGCCCGCCACCAGCGCGCCAGCTGCGCGCTGTCCGTCGTGGCCTGCATGTGCCAGGCAGGCGACAGCGGATGGGCGCCCGGGTCGGGACAGCCGAGGCGGTCACAGGAACAGGCGCGCGCGCCGTGGCGCAGCGGGTAGGCGCCCGGCACGACGGGCCAGCCCATGGCGGCGTATTCGAGCACGGCGCCGATGCGTGTCGGCCGCGACCGTTTTCTGGTACGCCGAGCCAGTGGTACCCCCACCATGGTGTCTCCCGTCGAGTCCAGCGCCTGAGGAGATCCCGGCTCCGGGGCAGGAGTACGCACCACGCGGGACACACCAGCACTTGTTATCGCACTCTAACGCACACGCCTCACGAGTCGACGGGAAACCCCAAGGTTAGAGACCTCGTGCCACTTCCGTTGCCCAGTACGTGAGGATCAGATCGGCCCCGGCGCGCTTGATCGCGACCAGCGACTCCATGATCGTCCGATCCCGGTCGACCCAGCCGTTGGCCGCGGCCGCCTCGACCATGGCGTACTCGCCGCTCACCTGGTAGGCCGCCACCGGCACGTCCACTTCGTCGCGGACGCGGGTGATGACGTCGAGGTAGGCCAGCGCCGGCTTGACCATGACGGCGTCGGCGCCCTCGGCGAGGTCGAGCCGGACCTCGCGCAGCGCCTCGTTCAGCGGCCCCGCGGGGTCCTGCTGGTGGCTGCTGCGGTCGCCGAACTGCGGCGCGCACTCGGCGGCGTCGCGGAAGGGCCCGAAGAAGGCGGACGCGTATTTCACCGAATAGGCCAAGATCGGGACGTTGCCGTAGCCGGCCCCGTCCAGAGCCGACCGGATCGCCCCGACCTGGCCGTCCATCATCCCGCTCGGCGCCACCATGTGCGCCCCGGCGGCGGCCTGGGCCACCGCGATCGAGGCGTAGCGCTCCAGCGTGGCGTCGTTGTCGACGTCGCCGGACGGGGTGAGGATCCCGCAGTGCCCGTGGTCGGTGAACTCGTCGAGGCACGTGTCGGCCATGACCACGATCGCGTCGCCGACCTCGGCGTTCACGTCGCGCAGCGACACCTGCAGGATCCCGTCGGGATCGTCGGCGGCCGAGCCGCGCGCGTCCTTCACCGCGGGGATGCCGAACAGGATGAGCCCGCCCACGCCCGCCTCCGCCGCCTCACGCGCGGCCTTGCGCAGCGAGTCGCGGGTGTGCTGGACGACGCCCGGCATCGAGGCCACGGGCTGCGGCTCGGTGAGGCCTTCCTTGACGAACAGGGGCAGGATCAGATCGGCGGCGTGCAGCCTGGTGCCCGCCACCATCCGCCGCAGGGCGGGGCTGCGCCGCAGCCGCCGCGGCCGCGCGATGGGGTATTCAGCGCTCATTTGCCTCTCCTCCTGGCGCCCCGGCGGTTCTGCGAGGGCTTGCGCGGAGTGTCGCCCGCCGCCAGTGCCGCCTGGCGCTGCTTGGCTCCGTACTCGGCCACCGCCGCCGCCAGGGCGGACGCGGACGGCTTGTCGGCCATGACGTCCACGCGGAGCCCGAACTCCTCGGCCGTCTTCGCGGTCTGCGGCCCGATGACCGCGATCACTGTCACGTTGTGCGGTTTGCCGGCGATGCCCACCAGGTTGCGCACGGTGGACGAGGACGTGAAGAGCACGGCGTCGAAGCCGCCGCCCTTGATCGCCTCGCGGATGGGCGCGGGCGGCGGCGCGGCCCGCACGGTGCGGTACGCGGTGACGTCGTCGCACTCCCAGCCCAGCTCGGTGAGCCCGGCCACCAGCGTGTCCGTGGAGATGTCGGCCCGTGGCAGCAGCACGCGGTTGATCGGGTCGAGCATCGAGTCATAGGGCGGCCACTCGGCCACCAGCCCTTCGGAGGACTGCTCCCCCGACGGCAGCAGGTCGGGCTTGACCCCGAATTCGACCAGGGCGCGCGCGGTCGCGTCGCCCACGGCCGCCACCTTGAGCCCGGCGAAGGCCCGCGCGTCGAGCCCGTACTCCTCGAACTTCTCGCGCACCGCCTTGACCGCGTTGGCGCTGGTGAAGGCCACCCACTCGTAGCGGCCGGTGACGAGCCCCTTGATGGCGCGGTCCATCTGCTGCGGCGTGCGGGGCGGCTCGACCGAGATGGTCGGCACCTCCTCGGGCACCGCGCCGTACGCGATGAGCTGCTCGGACAGGCTGCGGGACTGCTCCTTGGTACGGGGCACCAGCACCCGCCACCCGAACAGCGGCTTGGTCTCGAACCACGACAACTTGTCACGCAGCCCCACGGCCTCGCCGACCACGATGAGCGCCGGCTCGGTGAACCCGGCGTGCTTGAGGTCGGCCTGGAGCCGGCTGAGCGAGGACACCACGGTGTACTGCTCGGTGGTGGTGCCGCCGCTGCTGACCGCGACGGGCGTGCTGTCGGGCTTGCCGCCCGCGATGAGCGCCTTGCCGATGGCCACGGCGTCGGAGATGCCGTTGTAGATCACCAGCGTGCCGCGGCAGGCGGCGTGGGCGGGCCAGTCCTGCTCCTGCGCGGCGTCCACGACGCGGAACTCGGGCACGGCGGTCGCCGCGGGGATGCCCGCGTACGTGAGCACGGCGGTCGCGGGCGGCACGCCGGGCACGATCTCGAAGTCCACCTCCGCCGCGGCGCAGGCCGCGACCTCCTCGGTGATCGAGGAGAACAGCATCGGGTCGCCCTCGCACAGGCGGACCACGAGCTGCCCGTGCTTGGCGCGCTTGACCAGGTCGTCCTCGACGACCTCGACGCCTTCGCGGCAGTGGCGCAGCAGCGGGCGGTGCGTTTCGTCGCCGAGCACCACGGCGTCGGCCTTGGAGAGCAGCTCGGCGGCACGGAGCGTGAGCAGGTTGGGATCGCCGGGTCCCGCGCCCACGAATGCGACGAAACCGGAGGTCGGACTATCGGAGCTCAACGGGAATGCTCCCCCATCAATCTGTCGGCTCCTTCGGCGATCATCTCGGCCGCCAGGCGGCGGCCTAGGTTTACAGCCTCCGAAGGAGAACCGGCGGCGGACTTGCGGACCGCCTCGCGGCCGTCGATGGAGACGACCACGGCGGTCAGGTTCAGAGTGTGCCCGTCATCGGCCGCGAAAGCACCCACCGGAGCTGCGCAACCAGCCTCGAGAGCCGACAGCACGGCTCGCTCGGCGGTCACCGCGGAGCGCGTGCGCGGGTCGTCAAGCACACTCAGGAACTCGATGAGGTCGGTCCTGTCGGACCTGCACTCCACGGCCAGCGCGCCCTGACCGGGAGCGGGCAGCAGCTCCTCCACCTCGAAGATCTGCGCGATGTCGGCCTCGCGACCGATCCTGGTCAGGCCGGCCGAGGCCAGCACGACCGCGTCGAGCTCACCTGAGGTTACCTTGCCGATACGGGTGTCGGCGTTGCCGCGGATCGGGACGTACTCCAGGTCGGGGCGGAGCGCGCTCAGCATGGCGATCCTGCGCGGCGAGCCGGTGCCCACCCTCGCCCCCGGCGCCAGGTCGGCGAACTTGTGCGGGCCGACCAGCGCGTCACGGTGGTCGTGGCGGGTGGGGATGGCGGCCAGCGTGAAGCGTGGGTCCTGCGTGGTCGGCAGGTCCTTCAGCGAGTGGACGGCGAAGTCGATCTCGTTCTCGATGAGCTTGTCGCGCAGCGCGGTGACGAACACGCCCGTCCCGCCGAGCTGCGCGAGGTGGGCCTTGGTGACGTCGCCGAACGTTGTCACGCCGACCAGTTCGACCGCGCGCCCGGTGCGCTGGATGTAGGCGTCGGCCACCATCTGCGACTGCGTGGTCGCCAGCAGACTGCGGCGGGTCCCCAGCCGCAGAGCCCCCGACGTCACAGCTCCACCTCCCTCACGGCCTCGGGCATCTTGGGATCGAGATTGAACAGCTCACGCAGCGCTTCCGCATAATGATCGCCTCCTGGGCAGGTGGCGAGCTGCTTGACACGCACAGTGGGCTCGTGAAGCAGTTTGTCGACGACTCGCTGCACAGTCATGGCGACCTCGTCCCGCGCCCGCTCGTCCAGGTCAGGCACGCGCATGAGGAGTCGCCCGAGCTCCGACTCGACCACGTTCGCCGCCTTGCTGCGCAGCGCCACCACGGTCGGGGTGACCTTGGCGGCCCGCTCGGCGTCGAGGTAGGCCCGCAGCTCGTCGGCGACGAGCCCGCGCACGGAGGCCACGGAGTCGCCCTCGCGGGCGCCGATGCCCGACTCCTTGATCGTTTCCAGGTCCACCAGCGTGACGCCGGGCACGGCGCGCACGGCCGGGTCGATGTCGTGGGGCAGCGCCAGGTCCAGGAGGAAGGTGGGCCCGTTCAGCATGCCGGGGGTGATGATGTGGCGGCCCGCGCCGGTGCAGGTGATGACGATGTCGGCGCCGGGGAGCTCGTCGGCCACGGCGGAGAAGGCCACGGCCCTGCCGCCGACCGACTCGGCGAGCCGGGCGCCGCGCTCGAACGTACGGTTGGCGACCACGATGTCGGTGACGCCGGCGCGCGCCAGCGTGGCGGCGGCCAGCGAGCTCATGGAGCCCGCGCCGACCACCAGCGCCCGCCGGCCGGCCAGGTCGCCCGCCAGGGCCAGCCCGGCGGAGACGAGGGAGGCGCCGGCCTGGTCGATGCCGGTCTCGTGGTGCGCCCGCTTGCCGACCCGCAGCGCCTGCTGGACCAGCTCGTTGAGGGTGGCGCCGACGGTGCCGTGGCGCTGCGCCAGCTTGAGCGCCTGGCGGACCTGGCCGAGGATCTGGCCCTCGCCCACGACCATGGAGTCGAGCCCGCACACCACCGAGAACAGGTGCTCGACGGCCTGCTCCTCGTAGTGCACGTAGAGGTGCGGCGTCAGCTCCTCGACCGGCACGCCCGAGTGGACGCCCAGCAGGCCTGTCACAGCGGTGACGGCGGCGTGGAAGCGGTCGACCGTGACGTAGACCTCGACCCTGTTGCAGGTCGAGACCACCATGGCCTCCGCGACGCAGGAATCCTGCTGCACGTCGTGCAGCAGCTTGGCGAGCGCGTCGCCCGACACCGAGACGCGCTCCAGCAGGGCCACCGGAGCTGTCCGGTGGCTGAGTCCGATAGCCAGAACACTCATTGACTGTCCATCGCCATGAGTGGCCCCCCAGCCTTGCGTTGCTCGTGGAACGCGAGAATCTGCAGTTCGATAGATAGGTCGACCTTACGGACATCGACGCTTTCCGGCACAGAAAGCACTACCGGGGCGAAGTTTAGGATGCTGGTCACGCCCACGGAAATCACGCGATCGCACACTTCCTGCGCCGCTGCCGCCGGTGTCGCCAGAACCACGATCGAGACTCCACGCCGCTTGATGACGGCTTCCAGTTCGTCGATGTGTTCAACATTCAACCCCGCGATGGTGTCGCCCACGACTTCGGGGTCGGCGTCCACGAGCGCCGCGACCCGGAAGCCTCGGGAGACGAAACCGCCGTAGTTGGCCAGCGCGCGGCCGAGGTTACCGACTCCGACGATCGCGACCGCCCAGTCTTGCGTCAGGCCGAGCTCACGGGAGATCTGGTAGACGAGGTACTCGACGTCATACCCTACGCCCCGGGTGCCGTATGAGCCCAGGTGTGACAGGTCTTTGCGCAATTTAGCGGAATTGACCCCCGCCGCCACGGCGAGGTCCTCGGAGCTGACGGTCGCGATGCCCCGCTCGGCCATCCCGTGCAGCGCCCGGAGGTACAACGGAAGCCTGGCGACCGTCGCCTCGGGGATGCCGCGGTCACGGGATTGGGACGGGCTCTTCACGTGCCGGAGCTCCAGGGGACGGGCGGCGTGGGGGCCGCGTGAACGGAATCGAACCGTCTTTCAGGTTAATCCCTTTGTGAACCGATGCACAAAGTCGTAGGGGTGCTATGGGCGTATGCAGGGGTACCTTGTGCGGTATGCATCGCATCACCTTGCTCGGCAAGCCCGGCTGTCACCTCTGTGAGGACGCGCGTGAGGTCATCGCCAGGGTGGCGGGCGAGCTCGGCGTGCCCTGGGAGGAGGTCAGCATCGAGTCCTCCGAGGAGCTCCAGGAGAAGTACTGGGAGATGATCCCGGTCACGCTGATCGACGGCGTGCAGCACGACTTCTGGCGGGTGGACGAGGCCCGGCTGAGGAAGGCCCTCAGTACATAGCCGTCGGCAGCGGCACCACCTTCGCGGCGTTGACGTTGAGCTCGATGACGTTGGTGGCCAGCACCATCGACTGCCGCTCGTTGATGAATCTCTCGACGTGCGGCTGGCGCTGGTGATCGCGGTAGGCGACCTCGTCGCGGTAGAGCTCGTAGACGATGCGCTGCAGTGGCGCCGACTTCACCGCGTGGCAGGCGTACACCAGGGTGTCGGGCTCGCCGCGGCGCACGGCCTCGACGGTCGCCTCGGCCAGCCGGTCGAACGCCTCCCCGGCGCCGTCCATGAGCGTGAAGACGGTGAGCAGGCCGTAGATGTTCGGTGACGGCTTGCCGGAGCCCGGCTGCTGCTGCTGCTGCGCGGGCGAGAACATCTCGGCGCCCGGATAGACCGCCCCCGTCGCCGGCATGGCGTAGTCGGGGCGCTGGGCCTGCGCCGGTCCTGCGGGCGACCCGCCGTTCATGATGTAGCCGGTCGCGGGTCCTGAGTCGGGCGGCGGCGCCATGCGCGCGGCGTAGTCGACCTCCTGGTCGCCCGCGCGGTATTCGGCCACCAGATCGCCGAGCCCCGACGACCTGCGCGGCGGCGAGGGCGGCAGGCCGGGACCGCCGGGACCGCCAGGACCGCCGGGCACGGGCTCCGGCATGCCCCTGGGGACCGGCTGAGGCTGCGCGGGTCCTTGCTCGCGGGGCATGGGCCGCTCCTCGCGATGCTGCGCACGCTCGTCGCGGCGCTGAGAGCGCTCGTCCCGGCGCGGGGAGCCCTGGTCGCGGTCAGGGCCGAAGTCGTCCTCGTCGTCGTCCTCGTACGGCGCCAGGGGCCGCAGCACGGTGTACCAGACGGCCGCCCCGGCGACGACGAGCAGCGCGGTGGTGAACAGCGGGGCCACCGTGAACCTCATCGCGCCCACGAGCGCCAGCCCCGAGGGGACGATGACCGCGGCCGCGTGCAGGTTGTCGGTGTCGTACTCGTCGCCCTGGCGCCACTTGAGCCCGGCGACCACGAGCATGGCCAGCATGACCAGCACGGCGACGGAGTGCACGCCGATCAGCAGGTAGCTCGGGAAGATCCCCCAGAAGTTGGACCCCGCGGGCAGCGTCTTGCCCGCCACCTCGGCCTTGAGCGGGTCGAAGATCATGATCGTGCCGGCGACGACGGTCAGCGCGATGCCGAACAACCACGACAGGAACCTCGGCGGCACCTGCTCCACCAGCAGCTGGATCAGGCCGACCGCCAGCCAGAGCGGCACCAGCAGCGATCCCGTCACCTGGTAGAGGCGGAACGTCACCTCGCCGAACCCGAAGATGTATCCGATGCCGATCACACCCAGTGAAAGGCACAGCGACGCGACTGAAACGGTCCAGGCGATCAACCACCCCTCGGACTCGTCGCGAAGCCGTTGGATCAGGGCGCCGGCGGCGACCGCGGCCATGAGCGCACCGGCGAAAGCTATGACAGCAACGAGGATCTCCATGGTGACTCCAATGCTGCCGGACTATGCCTCCAAGCCGGTAGCCGAAGAGGGAAGGGGTCGGATGACACCGTATCCGGCGATTACGCCTAGTCATGCCAGCAAGCTGTGGATTGTGGAATTTCCGGTTGATTTCTAGAGTGTTCGAGCACGCCGCACCCCTTACCCCTAGGGATACCGGATGCCTGACTCGTCGCCGTTCGCCGGGCTGCTTGCGCCAGCGATCGCTGCGCCTGCCCGGACGGGCGAGCCCGCCGTGCGCGAAGAAGTGCCAGACGACATCCGTACGCTGGTGCTGGAAGCCAAGAGCGGATGCACGGATTCTTTTGGCACGCTCTACGACCGCTACGTGGACCTCGTCTACCGCTACATCTATTTCCGGGTGGGATCGCACCAATTAGCCGAGGACCTCACCAGCGAGACCTTCCTGCGGGCGTTGCGCAGGATCGGCGACTTCACGTGGCAGGGGCGCGACTTCGGCGCGTGGCTCGTGACCATCGCGAGAAACCTGGTCACCGACCACTTCAAGTCGGGTCGCTACCGGCTGGAGATCCCGACGGGCGAGATCATCGACGTCCCGCTCGACGGCTCGCACATTCCCGAGAACGCCGTGGTCAACGCCATCATCAACGACCGCGTGCTGCGTGCCGTCCGAGATCTCAATCCCGAACAGCAGGAATGCGTGGTGCTGCGCTTCCTGCACGGTCTCTCGCTCGCGGAAACCGCGCTGATCATGGGGAAGAAGAGTGGAGCGATCAAAGCGCTGCAGTTCCGTGCCGTTCGGGCGCTGGCCAGGGCACTCAAGCACGACCTGGCGTAACCTCCCCCATCCGCACCTCGTTAAGCAGATGTCACTACCGGATCCGTCAGGGAGCTGTCATGGGTAGGGCGCGCATTCGGCGGGAGCGCGTGCTCGAGCACCTCACGGAGCTGCGCAGCCTGCCTCTCGGGGGCGCCCCCGAGCCCGCCTTCCGCGAGCGCCTGCGGGCGCAGCTCGTCTCGGGCGTGCTCCCCGCCGAGGAGCCGAAGACCGCCGAGCGCACGCGTCGCCGCCGCCCGCTGCTGTCGCAGCTGGCCGCGGTAGGGCTGGCGGCGGCCATGATGGTCTCCGCGTTCGCCACGTACGAGTCGGTGCCGGGAGACTCCCTCTACCCGCTCAAGCGCGCCGCGGAGAGCACGCTCGTACGTCTCAGCAGCGACGACGCCGAACGTGGCGAGCGCGAGCTCGACCTGGCCAAGACCCGGGCCAGGGAGGTCGCCAGCCTGCTCGGCTCGTCCGAGGACGGCCCGCTCGTCAGCAAGACGCTGAAGGACATGGAGGCGTCCACGCGCTCGGGCATCAGCCGCCTCGAACGGGCGGAGCCGCGCTCGTCGAAGATCAAGACTTTCGCGCAGGACCAGAAGAAGGTGGTCGGGCCCATGGTCAAGGAGCTCGACGACTCTCAGCTGGCCCAAGCGGAGGGATACCTTGACTACATCGAGGGTCTGGCCGCCCCTGAGTAGGTAAGTAAGCTGAGGCCCATGTGGCGGCTATTTCGACGACACCAGGTGGAGCCAGAGGCCGCCGGCGAGGCCGCGGCGCGGGCGGCGGTCACGGTCGCCCCTGTCGAGCCGGACCTCCAGGCGGCGGCCTTCTTCGACGTCGACAACACGATGATGCGCGGGGCCTCGATCTACCACTTCGCCAGGGGGCTGGCCACGCGTGGCATGTTCACGACGTCCGACCTGCTGAAGTTCGCCGTCGGGCAGGCGGTGTTCAGGCTGCGGGGCAACGAGAATCCTGAGCACATCGCGGTGGCCAGGGAGATGGCGCTGGCGTTCGTCGCGGGGGCCAAGGTCGACGACGTCGTACGCCTCGGCGAGGAGATCTACGACGAGGTCATGGCCGACCGCATCTGGGGCGGCACCAGAGCGCTCGCCCAGAGCCACCTGGACGCGGGCCAGCGCGTCTGGCTCGTGACCGCCACGCCCGTGGAGCTGGCCCGGGTCATCGCGCAGCGGCTCGGCCTGACGGGCGCGCTCGGGACGGTCGCGGAGACCCACGACGGGATCTACACGGGCCGGCTCGTGGGCGACCTGCTGCACGGGCCGGCCAAGGCCGAGGCGGTGCGCGCGCTGGCCCGCCGGGAGGGACTCGACCTGACCCGCTGCGCGGCCTACAGCGACTCGGCCAACGACCTGCCCATGCTCTCGCTGGTGGGGGAGGCGGTGGCCATCAACCCGGACAGCGAGCTGCGCGAGCACGCGAGGAAGCACGACTGGCCGATCAAGGACTTCCGCACCGGCCGCAAGGCCACCCTCACGGCCCTGCCCATCGCCGCCGGCGTGGGCGCGGTCGCGGGGGGCGTCGCGGCCGGCATCGCCCTGCGCCGCCACTATCGCGGCCAGGTGTGACCCCAGGTCGTCAGCGGAGGCGTTCGAACAGCTGGTCGGCCTGCGGTTGCTGCCACTGCAGCCGGATCTTGTCCTCCGGGTGCGGCAGGGTCGGCACCGTCAGCAAGGACAGCTTGGTCCGGGACAGCTCGGTGGCCAGCTCGTTCATGGACTCCAGGCTCAAGTCGGTCTTGACGGACTTGCGTACTGCACCCAGGAAGGACTTGAGCCGGTCGGGCGACGACAACCCCGACCGGGCCTTCTTCAGCATCGACAGCACGACGGCCTGCTGCCGCTTCATCCGCTCGATGTCCGACCCGTCGCCGTAACGCCGCAGCCGCACGTACCCGAGCGCGTTCTCCCCGTTGAGCAGGTGCTTGCCTGCGGACAGCTTGAGCTTCGACGCCTTGTCGTCCACCGCCGTGGGCAGCGTGACCTCCACGCCCCCGAGCGCGTCGACCATGCCCTTGAAGCCGGCGAAGTCCACCTCCACCGAGTGCTGGATCCGCAGCCCGGTCAGGGACTCCAGGGTCCGCTTGACGCAGTCGGCCCCGCCGGTGCTGTACGCCGAGTTGATCATGTCGGTCCTGGCCGGCGACGAGCCACAGCGCGGGATCGCGACCATGGAGTCGCGCGGAACGCTGACCACCGTCGCCCGGCTGCGATCGGCGGGAATGTGGACGATCATGATGGTGTCGGAGCGCCTGGCCACCACGGTGCCCGTACTGCGCCCTGCCGGCCCGGTCCCCTCCCGGAGGTCCGAGCCGAGCACCAGCACGTTCCGCGCGCCGCTCATGTCCACGGTCTGGGACCCGGCGGGCGGCGCGGCCGTGTGGCGGTCGGCGATCAGGACGGTGGGCACGGCGACCGCGGCGGCCGTGGCGACGGCCACGAGGCCGGCCGTCCACCAGCCCGTCCACCGGCGCCGCGGACGGGCACGCAGCAGGCGCTCGCGCTGGCGGACGAGCGTCGCGGGAGGCTCGTTCCCCAGCTCCCCTCCGAGGTCCCGGAGCAGCTTCAGGTCGTCCATCGTCACTCCTCCTCCATGGGGTTGGTGTCGCCGAGCGCGGCCCGTACCTTCCGCCTGCCCCTGTTGAGGCGGGAGCGCACGGTTCCGACGGGGATGCCGAGCGCCCGCCCGACCTCCTCATACGTGAGATCGCCCCAGGCGATCAGCAGCAGCACGTCGCGGTCCTTGGCGGGCAGCGCCGCGAGGGCGCCGGCCAGCTCCGCCCGCACCGCCTGGGCGGTGACTCCGGCGGCCACCCGGTCGGCGGGCGACTCGACGTCGGAGTCGACAGGGGCACGCAGGAGGGCACGGTAGCGGGCGGCCTCCTTGCGGTGGTGCCGGGAGATGAGCTTGGTGAGAATGCCGAAGAGCCACGGCCGGGCGTCCGGGTACGCCAGGTCGTAGCTCGTCCTGCGCGAGAACGCGATCAGGAACGTCTCTCCGACGAGGTCCTCGGCGGGCTCGGGGCCGAGCCGTTTGGAGACGTATCTGTAGAGCATGGCGGAGTAGCGGTCGAAGAGCTCCGCGAACGCCTCGGGTTCGGTCCACGAGGCGCTCACGAGCTCCGCGTCCGCACCCCTGGTGGCGGGTTGCGTGATCATCTCCGCCCTTCTGTGGGGGATCGGTCACGGATGTCTTGCCGTAACCCGCCGCCAGGGTTCACGCGGGAGGCGTCAGAGCTCCTTGAGCTGGCCTCCGTCGATCACGAACTCGGCGCCGGTCGTGCTGCCCGAGCGGGGCGACACGAGCAGGGCGACCGCGTCGGCGATCTCCTGCGGGTGGATGAGCCGCCCGGTGGCGAGCTTCATCATGGCAGGGGCGACCTCGGAGATCACGCTCTCCTTGTCGGCGCCCACCATGCCCGCCATGACCTCGGCCGCGCCGCCCTCCTTGGTCCACCAGTCGGTGAGCACCGCGCTGGGCGTCACCGTGTTGACCCTGACGCCCTGGGAGCCGTACTCCTCGGAGACGGCCTTGCCGACATGGCTCAGGGCCGCCTTCGCGGCCCCGTAGTCGACGTTCATGGCGCCGGGCTGCCTGCCCATGGTGGAGGAGACGTTGACGATCGAGCCGCCGCCCCGCTCGAGCATGAGGGGCACGGCGGCGCGGATCATGCGTACCGCGGAGAAGAGGTTGAACTCGAACATCGCGCGCCAGTCGTCGTCGCCGGGGGTCATGAAACCCACCCGCGGCAGCGTCACCCCGGGCGGCGGACCGCCGGCGTTGTTGACCAGGATGTCCACCCCGCCGAACTCCTCCACGGCCCGGGCCACGACCCGCGCGGGCGCCTCGGGGTCCATCAGGTCGGCGGCGGCGTGCACGACCTTGTCGGGCCATTCGTCCGTACGGGTCCGCGAGACGGCCACGACGTGCGCACCCTCCTCGGCCAGGGTGCGCGCGACGGCCAGTCCGATGCCCTTGGACGCGCCGGTGACGACGGCGACGCGGCCGGAGAGCTGAAGATCCATGGGGATTCCTTTCGGTGTTGGGGCAAGCGAATCGCCCGTTGAACACCGAAGGCCCCGCGCCGGTTTCACAGGAGGGGCGGGAAGGCGTGCCCTCTGCGCAGCCGCAGCTCGTTCAGCATCTGCTGGATGACCTCGCGTACGTGGTCGGTGAGGTTGAACACCAGCATGGGGTCGTCGGCCGCCGACGGTTCGTACTCGTCGGTGCGGATCGGCTCGCCGAACTCGATCATCCACTTGGACGGCAGCGGCACCAGCCCGAGCGGCCCCAGCAGCGGGAAGAACGGCGTGATCGGCAGGTAGGGCAGCCCGAGCAGCCTGGCCAGGGACCTCAGATCGCCGATCTTGGGATAGATCTCCTCTGCCCCCACGATCGCGATGGGCACGATCGGCACCCCGGCGCGGATCGCCGAGGCCACGAAGCCGCCGCGGCCGAACCGCTGCAGCTTGTAGCGGTCGGAGAACGGCTTGCCCACGCCCTTGAACCCCTCGGGGAACACCCCGACCAGCTCGCCCTTGCGCAGCAGCCGGTCGGCGTCCTCGCGGCAGGCCAGCGTGTGGCCGGTCTTCCTGGCCAGGTGGCTGAGCACCGGGAGCTGGTAGACCAGGTCGGCGCCGAGCAGCCGCAGCGGCCTGCCGGCCTCGTCGTGCATGGCCACCTGCAGCATCAGCGCGTCGAGCGGCAGCGTGCCCGAGTGGTTGGCGACGACCAGCGCCCCGCCCTCGTCGGAGATGTTCTTCAGCCCGACCGTCTCGACCCTGAACCAGTCGTTGTAGAGCGGCCTGATCAGCTCGAGGATCACCTTGTCGGTCAGCTCGGCGTCATAGCCGAACTCGTCGACCTCGTAGTCGCCCTCGACGCGCCGGCGAAGGAAGGCCAGCATCCTGGCCACCCGGTCGGGCTCCTCGTAGGACGGCGCCGCGCTGATCGGGATCACGCGGGCGTCCTCATGCGCAACGCTCAATTCCGCACACCTCCGAACGAGTGGAGGCCGCGCGATCGCAGGAAGTCGTCGAACGCCGCCCCTGTCGTGAACTTGGGCTTCCAGCCGAGCGCAGCCTCCAGCGCGGAGGTGTCGACCGCGCGGCCATGGCACAGCAGCCTGACCTGCTCGGGCGAGTATTCGACCAGCCCGATCCTGCGTGCGGTGTTGCCCAGCACTTTGAAGGCGGGTGAGAACAGCGGCAGCGAAAGCCGCCCCGCCCGCCTGGCGCACTGCGACAGCAGCAGCACGCCTGCCCCGGCCACGTTGAACGTGCCGGGGTGGTCTTCGGTCGCCATCCGGCGCAGCACCTCGACCGCGTCGTCCTCATGGACGAACTGCAGCCGGGGGTCGAAGCCGAACACGGTCGGCAGCACCGGTTGGGTGAAGTAACGCGTCAGCGGTGAGTCGACGCCGGGCCCCATGAAGTTGACGAAACGCAGCATCGACACCGTCACGTCGGGGCGGCGCCGCGCGAAGCCCCGCACGTAGCCCTCGACCTCGGCCGCGTCCTTGGCGTAGCCGTGGGTCGGGCCGTCCTGCGGCTCCAGGTCCTCGGTGAACACCGCGGGATCCCGGGGCGACGAGCCGTAGACGGCGGTGGTGGAGCGCACCACCACGCGCCGCACGGTCGCCGACCGCTGGCAGGCACCAAGCAACTGCATGGTGCCGATGACGTTGTGCTCTTTCATCGCTGCCCTGCCACTGCTCCGCGAAGGAGCACTGACCAGGCTCATGTGCACAACGGTGTCGATGTCCGCAGCCGCGATCACCTGAGCGATGTCAGGGCTGCGCAGATCCACCCGGACGAACTCAGTCCGGCCGAGAGAGATGCCGCCGTCCCGCGTCAGCGAGGGGGGCGGCACGGTGTCAACTCCAATGACGCGGCTGATGTCCGGGTCGGAAGACAGAACGCTCGCCACCCGGGCGCCTATGTGGCGCGAGACCCCGGTGACAAGCACGGTGTGGGTCATCAGCGCCTCGCAGCTGCGTACGTTACTTCTTGTTACGCCGCTGGATGCGCGTCTTCTTCAGCAGCTTGCGGTGCTTCTTCTTAGCCATCCGCTTGCGGCGCTTCTTGATCACAGAGCCCACGGGACCCCCAGGTGCTGGTAGCAGGTCTTGACGGAGTGCGAGCGCACACCGGCTCACAGACTACCGGCGATGGACGGTAGATCGCCCCACCGGGGGGTGAGAGCCCGGTCGCGTCGTTTCGACGGCCGGGCCCCCCTCGACAGCATTCACGACATGACTGGTCACGTCGCTACTTCAACCTGCCTCGATGTAGGCCTCCCGTAGATAGTCGTGTACCGCCTGCTCAGGCACCCTGAACGAGCGGCCGACACGGATGGCCGGCAACTCGCCGGAGTGGACGAGCCGGTACACCGTCATCTTGGACACCCTCATGACCGTCGCCACTTCCGCCACGGTCAGGAACTTCACCTCGCTGAGAGGTCTTTCGCCTGCAGCCATCGGACGCCTCTTCCGCACGTGTTTCCGGGTTATCCCCACTGGTGCCATTGCTCACGCACGTGTACTGCCGTCAGCGTAAGTCGGGACTCCGGGTGCGCAAACCCCCTAGTTTCTCAGTTGCCGGAGCCACCTGTCAGCCGAACCAGCGAAATCGCTGGCCAGCAGCCGGGCCGAGCACCTCACTTGGACGTTGGAACTGTCCAAGTTGCCACACATAAGAGTCGCCGGAGCGCCATCAAAAGTTGGCAAAGGGACAGCGAGCCCCTTGGAATGCAGGCGCGAAAAGACGGTATCGGGAGGGCCGAATTCGACTCAAAGGGCTCGTGAGACCTGAGTGACGAGCCGCTCCGTCAGCGGAGCGTAAAAGCGCGGTAGCACATTGTCATCAAGCGGCACGACCACGTCAATCTTGCCCTCGGCCTCGCCGAGGAACAGACCGGGGTCGTTGCAGTCGGCGAACGCCACGGTGTGCGCACCCGCCTCTCCCGCCGCTCCCGCCCAGCCGTGGTCGGCGATCACGAGGTCGGGAAGCTCTCCGCCGAGCTGCTCGATCATGTGGCGCATGGGGGCCGCGTCGTGGGTGTGCACGAATGCGCCCCGGTCGTCGAGCATTGCGACGTCCTGCAGATAACGGATCTTGCGCCGGCGTCCGAAATTCGATCCGGAATAGGTCCATCCCTCGCCCGGCGTGAGCAGTTCGGCACCCCGCTCGGCGCACAGGCGCGCCAGCGGCAGGTGCACGGCGAGCAGCCCCGTCGGGTGGCCGGTGGCGAACAGGACGCGCGGGTTCTCCCGCGACAGCACGGCGGCGATCGACTCGGCCATGTCGTCGAGCGCGTCGATCGTCAGATCGGGGTCGATGGTGTCCTGGCCCCAGCGGTGGTCGGGATCGGGGACCACGCCCGCCGACTTGACCATCAGCGCCAGGATGTCGCGGTACGACCACGGCTGGTCGAAGGTCAGGCCCAGCCTGTAGTACGGGTCGCCGTTGGCGAGCGAGCTGTAGTGGTCGAGATTGTTCTCTCGGGGAGTCGCGACGTCGCCGGCTATTCGGGTGTGGACAAGATGCTCTCGGAGTTCGTCGCGGCTCAGCACAGCTTCTTCCTCGTTAGGGCATTGGATCGAGGCCGTGCAGGGGGAAGACCGCATGTCGGGTCGCCATGATCGCACGGTCAATGGGGTCCGCTGGGTCATAACCACCGGATAGGTCGCGAAATTCCGGATTGCGACCATCTGTCATCGTCAGCGGCGGCGTCTCGCCCGTACGTTCCCTGACGAACTGCCGCCAGCTCTGGCTCGTGGGGGTGTCGGGATCGACCGGATGGCCCGCCAGCTCGGCGATGAGATGGGTCCATGCCCGCGGCACCACCTGCACCAGCTCGTAGCCCCCGCCGCCGGTGGCGATCCACCGGCCGCCGGCCGTCTCGTGGGCCAGGCGGTGCAGGGCGGCGTACGCGGCCCGCTGGCCGTCGACGCTGAGCATCAGGTTGGCCAGCGGGTCGAGCGCGTGGCTGTCACAACCGTGCTGGGTGACCAGGATCTCCGGCCTGAACTCGTGCAGCAGCGGCGGCACGACCGCGTGGAAGGCCCGCAGCCACCCGGCGTCGCCGGTCCCCGCCGGGAGCGCGACGTTGACGGCCGTGCCCGCCGCGCCGGTCTCCTCGGGGAACCCGGTGCCGGGGAACAGCGTGCGCGGGCTCTCGTGCAGGCTGATCGTCAGGACCCTGGGGTCGTCGAAGAAGGCCGCCTGCACGCCGTCGCCGTGGTGGACGTCCACGTCCACGTACGCGATGCGGCCCGCCCCCTGCCTCAGCAGCCAGGCGATGGCCAGCGCGGGATCGTTGTAGACGCAGAACCCGCTGGCCGTGGCGGACATCGCGTGGTGCAGGCCGCCTGCGACGTTGACCGCGTGCTCGGCCGTGCCCTCCCAGACCGAGCGGGCGGCGGCCAGCGACGCGCCGGCGATCAGCGCGGAGGCCTCGTGCACGCCCTTGAACGCGGGGTTGTCCGGCGTGCCCAGCCCGCAGGCGAGGTCGGGCGCCCCGGAGACGGAGACGAGTTTGACGGCCTCGATGTAGCCCGCGTCGTGGACCATGGACAGCTCGGCGTCGGTCGCGGGCACGCAGCCGGCCATCTCGACCTTGTCGAGCACGCCGAGCGCGCGGGCGAGCGCCATCGTCAGCTCCACCCGCACGGGGGCGAGCGGATGGCTCGGACCGAAGTTGTAGGAGGTGAGAGCGTCGTCCCAGATCACCCGTGCCGACCGACTCATCCCCAACCCCTCCACGTGCCCTCGCCTTGGCGCCGACGTTACCGCAGCGCACACGCGTCGTTGTAGGCGGTGATCCGCAAATTTCGTGGCTTAGTGTCTTGAGCGTGCGGCGAACCTTCCTCAAGATCGTGCGCTTCTTCAGACGTCCCAGGGTCTTCGACACGACGCTCGTGGTCGTGTTCTCCTTCCCCGCGCTGGTAGCGCTGCCCTTCATGATCGCCCGGGGCGAGGCGGCCATGGTCCTGGGGCCGGTGCACTACCTGGCGGGCATGGCGGCCCTGCTCATGCGCCGCCGCCGGCCGATCACGACTGCCGCTCTGGTGGCCGCGATCGAGGCCGTCGGCCTCGCGACGGGCATCGCGCAGTCCGTCAACGCGGCCGTGGCCATCGCTCTCTACAGCGTGGGCCGCTACACCGCGGGCCGTGCGACCGCGATCACGACGGCCGGGGTGTTCGCCGCGTACGCGACGACGCTGGAGGTGGTCAGGCCGTTCACGGGTGGCTGGGTGATGGCCCTGTTCGCTGTCGGCACGCCTGTTGGGGTCGGACTGATCGTCCGGCTCAGGGCCGAGCTGGCCGAGCGCGGCAGGCGCGAGGTCGCCGACGCCGCCGTGCGCGCCGAGCGGCGGCGCATCGCCAGGGAGCTGCACGACGTGGTCGCCCACCACATCACCGTCATCAACGCCCTGGTCGGCGGCGCGCGGGCCACTCTGCCGCCCGGGCAGGAGGTCACCAGGGACGCGCTGGAGAGCGCCGAGCAGACCGCCCGCCAGGCCATGTCCGAGATGCGCCGCCTGCTCGACGTGCTCAGGGCCGACGGCAGCGAGGGACCCGACGCCGCGACGGGGGTGGGCGCGGACCGGCTACCCTCGCTGATCAAGGAGGCGAAGTCGGCGGGGCTGCCGGCCAGCCTGACCGTGACGGGAGAGCCCGTCGAGCTGCCCGCAGCCGTGGACCACGCCGTCTACCGGATCGTGCAGGAGGCGCTCACGAACACCCGCAAGCACACGGTCAGTGCCAGGGCGAGCGTGCGGCTGACGTACGAGCCCTCGGCCGTGGAGGTCGAGGTGGTGGACGACGGGCTGGCGGCAGAGGGCGGCGCGCCGGGGTTCGGGCTGGGCGGCATGGCCGAGCGGGTGGCGTTATGCGGCGGCCAGCTCTCGACCGGCCCACGCCCTGAAGGCGGTTTCCGCGTGCACGCCCGCATCCCCTTGGAGGCGACGTGATCAAGGTGTTACTGGCGGACGATCATGAGCTGGTCCGCAAGGGATTCAAGCTGATGCTCGATGCGCAGCCGGACCTCCGGGTGGTCGGCGAGGCCGGGGACGGCGTGGAGGCGGTGGAGCTGAGCAGGCGGCTGCGGCCCGACGTGGTGCTGATGGACCTGCACATGCCGGGCCTCGACGGGGTGCGGGCGACCGAGCTGATCACCGCGGAGCTGCCGGAGGTGCGGGTGCTCGCGCTGAGCACATTCGACCTGGACGAGAACGTGGTCGCGGCGCTCAGGGCGGGCGCCGGCGGGTTCCTGCCCAAGGACGTCTCCCCGGAGGAGCTGATCGAGGGCGTGCGCGTGGTGCACCGGGGCGAGTCCGCCGTCGCGCCGCGCCTGCTGAGCCGGCTGATCGGCACATTTGTACGGGCCACCCGCACGAGCCCCGTGCCGACCAAGCTGGGCGGGCTGACCGAGCGCGAACGGGAGATCCTCGTGCTCATCGCCCGCGGCCGGTCGAACACCGAGATCGCCGCGGAGCTGTCCGTCTCCCCCTCGACCGTCAAGAATCACGTGACCAGCCTGTTCGCCAAGATCGGCGCCAGGGACCGGGCGCAGGCGGTGATCGTGGCCTACGAGGCGGGGCTGATCCGCCCAGGAGAGTAGGACCAGGCTCCTAGATCACCTCCCGGGAAACGGTCCCCGGGCAGGAAGAAACCGGGCGCGGCCGGCGGCACGCTGAGCTCATGACCGCGATTCGCGCAACGAACCTGAGCAAACGCTACGGCGCCACCGCCGCCGTGTCAGACCTGTCGTTCGACGTCGAGCCCGGTCAGGTGACCGGCTTCCTTGGCCCGAACGGAGCCGGCAAATCCACGACCATGCGCATGATCCTCGGCCTCGACCGGCCGTCCGGCGGCTCCGTTCTGGTGGACGGGCGGCCGTACGCGGAGTTGCGGCATCCCCTGCGCAAGGTCGGCGCGCTGCTGGACGCCAAAGCCGTGCACGGCGGGCGCAGCGCGTACAACCACCTGCTGGCCATCGCGCAGAGCAACGGCATCCCCGCGAGCCGCGTGGGTGAGGTGCTGGAGACCGTGGGCCTGCGCGAGGTGCGCAAGCGGCGGGTCGGCGGCTTCTCGCTGGGCATGTCGCAGCGGCTGGGCATCGCCGCCGCGCTGCTGGGGGACCCCGAGATCCTGATCTTCGACGAGCCCGTCAACGGGCTCGACCCCGACGGCATCCTGTGGATCCGCACGCTCATGCGCAAGCTGGCCGCGGAGGGCCGGACGGTGTTCGTCTCAAGCCACCTGATGAGCGAGATGGCGCAGACCGCCGACCACCTGATCGTGATCGGCAAGGGGCGGCTCATCGCCGACACGAGCGTGCAGGAGTTCATCGGGCGCAGCTCGCAGGGGTACGTACGGGTGCGCTCGCCCCGGCTGGCCGAGGTGGCGGAGCTGGTCAAGGTGGGCGAGCTGTACCCCGACCACCTGCGCGTCACCGCGATGAGCACGCTCGAGATCGGCACGCTCACCGCTCGCGCCGGGATCCCGCTGGAGGAGCTGACGTTCGTGCAGCCGTCGCTCGAAGCGGCCTACATGGAGCTGACCAAGGACAGCCTGGAGTTCTCGTCATGATCGACATCCTGAGGTCCGAATGGACCAAGATCCGCTCTGTCCGCTCCACCATGTGGACGCTGGGCGTCACCGCGCTGCTGATGCTGGGCATCGCCACGCTCATCAGCGCCTCCGCCAAGGGCTCGGCCGACGGGCCGGTCCAGGCCGAGTCCGCGATCGCGATGGGCCTGATCGGCACCATGTTCGCCTCGTTGTCCATGGCCACGCTGGGCGTCCTGGTGATCTCCAGCGAGTACCGCACCGGCGGCATCCGCACATCACTGATGGCCGTGCCCAAGCGCATGAGCCTGCTGACCGCCAAGATCACAGTGTTCACGGCGGTGTCCCTGGTCGTCTGCACGGTCGCGTCCGCCGCCTCGCTCCTCGTCAGCCTGGTGATCACGCAGCCGCCGTCGCTCGAGACGGGCGCGGTGGTGCAGGCGGTGGCCGGGGGCGGCCTGTACCTGACCGCGTGCGGCCTGTTCGGGCTCGGGCTCGGCACGCTCATCCGGCACACGCCGGGCGCGATCGTCTCAGCCATCGCGCTGATGCTGGTGCTGCCCCAGCTGACCACCGCGCTGCCCGGTCAGTGGGGCAAGACCCTGTCCGACTACTTCACCACCAACGCGGGCTCGCTGATCGTGATGGACAGAGGGGAGAACTCGCTCGATCCGTGGAGCGGGTTCGGCGTCTATCTCGTCTGGGTCGCCCTCGCCATGATCGCGGGCGCCGTGCTCATGCAGAAGCGGGACGCCTGAGGTCACTCGGCGCGGAGGGCGATGACGGGGTCCAGTCTGCCCGCCCTCCGCGCCGGGGCCACACCGAAGAACATCCCGACCGCCGCCGACACCCCGAACGCCAGCGCGATCGACCACCACGTGATCGACGCGGGCACCTCCGTGAACGCCTCGACGGCCACCGCACCGCCCACCCCGAGCGCGATCCCGACGAGCCCGCCGGTCGTGGTCAGCAGCACCGCCTCGATGAGGAACTGGGCCAGGATGTCGCGCTGCCTGGCCCCCAGCGCCTTGCGCAGCCCGATCTCCCGGGTGCGCTCGCGCACGCTGACCAGCATGATGTTCGACACGCCGACGCCGCCGACCAGCAGCGAGATGCCCGCGATGGCGGCCAGCACGCCGGTGAGCATGCCGAGCACGCTGCCGATCGTGCCGAGCAGCGCGGTCTGCGTGACCGCCGAGAACTGCTCGCCCGGATAGCGCGCCCGCAGCGCCGCCGTCACCCTCTCCGAGAGCGGGTCGATCTCGTCGGGCCCGGACGCGCCGACCGCGAGCCCGTTGATCCGCTCGATCCCGAGCAGCCGCTGAGCCGTCGTCACCGGGATGTGGATCTCCTGGTCGCGCGAGAGCCCGAACGTCTGCCCGACCTCGGCGTACACGCCCACCACCCGGAACCTGGCCCCGGCCACCGTCACCTGCCGCCCGATCGGGTCCAGGTCGCCGAAGAGCCGGTCGGCCACCTGCGATCCCAGCACCGCCACCCTGCGCCGGGTGTCCACGTCGGTCTCGCTCAGCGGGCGCCCCTTGCCCAGGGGGCGGTCGAAGATGTTGACGAGGTTCTGGTCGGTGCCGATCACCGTGACGAACGCCTCGACCCTGCCGACGCGTACGGTCTCGCCCGACTGCAGCGAGACGGTCACCTTCGACGGGTCGCCCACCACCCGCCGCACATAGGCGACGTCGGCCAGGCCGAGCTTGCTCTGCGTCGGGGCGGCGCCCAGGCTGATGCGGCCAGGGACGACGAGGATGATGTTCGTGCCGAGGCCGGAGATCTGCTTCTCGATCTCGTCCTTCGCACCCGTGCCGATGGCCACCAGGATCACCACGGCCAGCACGCCGATGATCACGCCCAGCATGGTCAGCGCGCTCCGCAGCCGGTTGACCCGGAGCGCTTCCAGCGCCATCACAAAGGACTCGCTGGATCTCACGCTGTGTCCTTCTCGATCAGCCCGTCCCGTACGTGGATCTGGCGCCGCGCATGAGCGGCGATCTCGGGCTCGTGCGTCACGAGCACCACGGCAACGCCGCCCTCGCCGTTGAGCCGGTCGAGTATGGCCATGACCTCGGTCCCGTTGGCGGTGTCGAGGTTGCCCGTGGGCTCGTCGGCCAGCAGCACCTTGGGCTCGCCGACCAGCGCCCTGGCGATGGCCACGCGCTGCTGCTCCCCGCCGGACATCTGGGACGGCCGGTGCTCCAGCCGGTGCCCGAGCCCGACCGCCTCCAGCGCCGCGCGGGCCCTGGATCGCCGCTCGGCCCGGCCGGCGCCCCGGTAGACCAGCGGCAGCGCCACGTTGTCCAGCGCCGAGGTCCTGGCCAGCAGGTGGAACGACTGGAAGACGAAGCCGATCGTCTTGTTGCGCAGCTCGGCCAGGTCGGTGTCGGACAGTCCGGATATCTCCACACCGTTGACCCTGAGCACGCCCGAGCTGGGACGGTCGAGGCAGCCGAGCAGGTGCATGAGCGTCGACTTGCCCGACCCCGACGGGCCGACGATGGCGGCGAACTCGCCCTGGTCGATCCGGAGCGACACGCCACGCAGCGCCTCCACGGCGACGCCGTCGAGCTGGTAGCGCCGGGTGAGGTCCACGGCCTCGATCGCGGGCGTCATGGGAGCTGCTGCCCTTGCCGTACGGAGTCCGCGCCCTTGACCACGATCCGGTCGCCCACGGACAGCCCGCTCAGCACCTCCACCACGGCGTCCCCCTGGGCTCCGAGCTTGACCACGCGCCGCTCGGCCACGCCGTTCCTGATCGCCCAGACCACGCTCTCGCGCCCGCTGGAGACGATGGCCGAGGCGGGCGCCGAGACGGCGGACGGCGACTCGCGCACGGTCAGCCGCGTGACGGCGCTCATGCCCGGCTTGGGCGTGGGCGCCTTGGAGCCGTCGTCGAAGGCGCCGGGGCCGAGCGTGAGCCGCACCGGGTAGCTGACCCCGCCGGTGGTGCCTTCCATGGGCGTGACGCCGATGCCGGTCACCACGGCCGTGTACGTGGCGCCGGGCACCGCGTCCAGCTCCACGGCGGCCCGCACGCCCTTCTTGACCAGCAGCACGTCCGTCTCGTCGACGTCGGCGGCCAGGGTGAGCCTGGAGACGTCGGTGACGGTGACGATCGAGTCGCCCGCCGAGACGGGGACGCCCACCGCGACCGGGCTGCCGGACGTCGAGCCCGTCGAGGGCACGGACGGCAGCTGCTGCCCGCCGCCGGGGAGCTGGCTGAGCAGCCCCTCCACGCCGCTCGGCATCCCGCCCCCGCCCGAGGCGCGGCCGAGCGTGACGACGCCGCCGAACGGCGCCCTGATCGTGAGTGACTTGACCGTGCTCTCCGCCGCCTTGAGCGCCGCCTTGGCCTGTGACTTCGACACCGCCTGCAGCGAGGCCATGGAGCCGGCCAGGCCGCTGGTCACGCCGGACAACATCCCGCTGATCGAGCGGTTGAGCTGGGCGGTGATCGAGGTCAGGGCCCTGGTCTGCGCCCTGTGCTGGGCCTGCGCCAGGTCGATGGCGTTCAGGAGCTGCTTGCGCGTCCCGGCGTCCTCGACCTTCCTGGCCTCCTTGCGGGCCTTGGCGAAGTGGGCGGCCACCTTGCGGTCGAACGCCCTGGTGTCGAGCGACGGCAGCCGCACGCTGGGGGTGGCGAAGCTCGCGGGCGTGGCCGCCTTGGCGGCCTGGCGGGCCTGCTGGAGCCGGCTCCGGGCCTCAGGCGAACTGATCTTGGCGAGGATCTCGCCCTTGCGCACGTGGTCGCCCTCGCGGACGTACAGCTTGGCGATCGTGCCCTGGGCGGGCGAGCGCAGGGTCGCGGAGGCACGCGCGCCGATCGTGGCGGGGGCCTCGACGACCTCGGTGACCGGGCCCCGCCCGACCTCGCCGACCTGGACGCTCGGCGGCGGGTCGGAGGTGCAGCCGGTCAGTGCGGAAAGGACGAGCAGCGGCGCGATGCCGCGACGTAACGTCACCCGACCCATCGTAGGAGCGGGGCGGGCCGGTCTCTCAGCCGGAGGCGAGCTGGCGCCCCCGGTCGCGGGCGGCCTCGATGGCGGCCAGGAACGCGGCACGCACGCTGTGCCGCTCCAGCTCGGCGATGGCGGCGATCGTCGTGCCGCCCGGCGAGGTGACGGCCTCGCGCAGGATCACCGGGTGCTCGCCGGAGTCGCGCAGCATCACGGCGGCTCCGACGATGGACTGGATGACCATGTCGAGCGCGGCGGCGCGCGGCATGCCGAGCAGGATGCCCGCGTCGACCATGGCCTCGACCAGGTAGAAGAAGTAGGCAGGGCCGCTGCCGGAGAGCGCGGTGGCGGCGTCCTGCTGGGACTCGGGGATGCGCAGCACCTTGCCGACCGGGCTGAGCAGGCCCTCGGCGAGCTCGAGGTGCTCCTCGCCCGCGTGCGCGCCCGCCGAGATCACGCTCATCGCCTCGTCGAACCTGATCGGCGTGTTGGACATCACCCGCACCACGGGCACGTCCACGCCGAGCCGCTGCTCCACGAACGCCGTCGTGATGCCGGCCGCGGCCGTGATCACCAGGCGGTCGGCGGGCACGTAGGGGGCGATCTCGGCCAGCAGCGTGGCCATGTCCTGCGGCTTGACGGCCAGGATGAGCGTGTCGGCGGCCTTGGCGGCCTCGGAGTTGGAGACGGTGCGCACGCCGTACGTCTCGCGCAGCGCCTGCGCCCGCTCGGGCCTGCGGGTGGTCACCATAATGTCGCCGGGCTTGAGCCCGGCGCGCAGCAGCCCGGACAGCAGGGCCTCGCCCATCTTTCCCGTGCCGAGAATCGCAATCACGCCAGCAGCCTATCGTCGCGACACCAGTGACCTGAGGAAGAAGGCGAGGTTACGGGGGCGCTCGGCCAGGCGGCGCATGAGGTACGCGTACCAGTCGGAGCCGTAGGGGACGTAGACGCGCATCCTCGCGCCCTGGCCCGCCAGGCGGAGCTGCTCGTCGGGGCGCACGCCGTACAGCATCTGGTGCTCGTATCCGGTCGCGTCGCGGCCCTCGAGCACGGCTAGCGTAGAGGCGATGCGCACCATCCTGGGGTCGTGGGTGGCGACCATGGGGTACGCGGTGCCCGCCATCAGGACCCTCAGGCACCGTACGAACGAGCGGTCGATGTCGGCCGGCCTGGTGTAGGCCCCAGGAGCGGTGTACGCGCCCTTGCACAGGCGCACACGGGCCCCGCCGAGGCGCTCACAGCGCTCCAGCGCGTCCGGCAGGTACGCCTGCACCACCACGCCCACGTCGGGATGCTCCCTGCGCAGGGCGGCGTGCACAGAGTGCAGCCCGGGGATCGTGTCGTGCTCCTCGGCGTCGAGCGTCACCGTGACGTCCCTGGCCGCGGCGGCCCGGCAGATCGCGGCGGCGTGGTCGAGCGCGAGCCCCTCCGACAGCCGCAGCCCGAGCGCGGTGAGCTTGACCGACACGTCGGCGCCCGCGGGCAGCAGCCCGAGCAGCCGCAGGTATTCGCTGACCGCCGCCTCGGCCTGCGCCTGCTCCGTCACCTCCTCGCCGAGATGGTCGACGGTGACGAGCAGCCCCTTGCGGGTCAGCTCCCCGATCACGGCGGCGACGTCGTCCGCGACATAGCGCCTGACCACGTCGGCGGTCAGCCGCGAGGTGGAGATGACGCGCTCGGCGCGTTCGCTCTTGGAGATCCCGAGCAGAGCCTGACGGAGCACGCGAACCACACTAACTTCCGACAGATGAACCGGGGACCCGCTCTATCCGTCGAATAGGTATGCGTGCAATGACAGCGACTGCCCTGGCTGGATGTCTCGTGCTCGCGACGAGCTGTGGTGCGGCACCGACCGCCGAGCGGGCCGGCTCCCCGGTCCCGCAACAGCCACCCGTCGTGGCGAACCCGGTCACCACCACTCCCACGAAGGGTCCCGAGCCGACCAAGCCGACCGGCAACGCCATCAACGTCCACAAGGTCCGCTGGACCAAGGCCAAGCCGGTGTCCAAGGGCAGGAAGATCCAGCTCACGTGGTGGTCGGGCGTCGCCCCGTGCACGGTCCTCGACCGGGTGAAGGTGAGGGAGACGGCCAAGCGCGTCACGATCACCCTGTACGAGGGCACCGCGCCCAAGGCCAGGAACGTGTCGTGCATCATGATCGCGATCGAGAAGACCACGACGGTCAAGCTCAAGAGCCCGATCGGCAAGCGGAAGATCGTGGACGGCGCAAAATAGCGTGTCCAACAACGGACATCCCCGGTGACAACTGATCGGTTTGGCGCGATACATCGATCAAGCACCGAGGGCGCGGGGGCGTCGAGGGTGACGCTGCGCATCACTGGGGGTTCCGTTGAGACGGCTGAGCCGTGCCTTGTCCTCGATCCTGCTCATCTGCGCCGGCCTGGTGGCCCTGGCCGGCCCGAGCGCCCAGGCCCTGCCTGCGGCGTTCCAGAAGCAGACCGTGTTCAGCGGGCTGAACCATCCGTCGAACATCGAGTTCGCCTCGGACGGGCGCGTGTTCGTGGCGGAGAAGAGCGGGCTGATCAAGGTCTTCGACTCGCTCACGGACACGACGCCGGCGACGTACGCGGACTTACGCACGCGGGTGCACAACTTCTGGGACCGCGGCCTGCTCGGGCTGGCCCTGCACCCGAACTTCCCCGCCGACCCGCGCGTTTACGTCCTGTACGCCCACGACGCCGTGCCCGGCGGGACGGCGCCGCGCTGGGGCACGGCGGGAGGCACCGACGACCCCTGCCCCACGCCGCCCGGCGCGACGGGCGACGGCTGCCTCATCACCGGGCGCCTGTCGGTGATCTCCTCGACCGGCGCCGAGACCCCGCTGATCACCGACTGGTGCCAGCAGCACCCCAGCCACTCCGTCGGCGACCTGCAGTTCGGCCCCGACGGCATGCTGTACGCCAGCGCCGGCGACGGCGCCAGCTTCAACTTCGCCGACTACGGCCAGGACAACCTGACCAGCTCCGACGTGACCCCCGACAACCCGTGCGGCGACCCGCCATCACAAGTCGGCACCGCGCTGACGCCGCCCGGCGCGGAAGGCGGCGCGCTGCGCTCGCAGGACGTGCGGACCAGCGCCGACCCGGCCGGTCTCGACGGAACCTTGATCCGGATAAATCCGGACACGGGGGCGGCCGCCGCCGGCAACCCGAACGCCGGCAGCTCCGACCCCAACGCCGCCAGGATCGTCGCGAACGGCCTGCGCAACCCGTTCCGCATCACCAACAGGCCTGGCACGCAGGAGATCTGGCTCGGCGAGGTCGGCTGGAACGCGTTCGAGGAGATCAACAGGGTCGCCACCCCGACCTCGGGCGTGTCGAACTTCGGCTGGCCCTGCTACGAGGGCGCCGCCAGGCAGGGCGGCTACGACAACCTCAACCTCACCCTGTGCGAGAACCTCTACGCGCAGGGCGCCTCGGCGCACGCCCAGCCGTACTACGCCTGGAACCACAACTCCCGCCCCGCCCCGAACGACCCGTGCCCGTCGGGCGGCTCGTCGTCCAGCGGTGTGGCGTTCTACAACGGCGGCGCGTACCCGGACGCGTACGACGGCGCGCTGTTCTTCTCCGACTACAGCCGCCAGTGCGTATGGGTGATGACCAAGGGCGCGAACGGCCTGCCCGACCCGGCGACCATCCAGAACTTCGACTCCGGCATGCCCGCGGTGGAGCTGGAGATCGGCCCGGGCGGCGACCTGTTCGCGGTGGACTACGAGCACGGCACGGTCGTCCGCTACATCTACGACAACACCCCGCCCACGGCCGTGATCAACGCGAGCGCCACGTCCGGCAACGCGCCGCTGGCCGTGACGTTCTCCGGCACCTCGTCCACGGACGCCGACGGCGACCCCCTCACGTACGCCTGGGACCTGGACGGCGACGGCGAGCTGGACGACTCCACCTCGGCCACCCCGTCGTCCACCTACACGCAGCCGGGCTCCTACGTCGTGCGGCTGCGGGTCGGCGACGGACGGGGCGGCCAGGGCGACGCCTCGGTCACGGTCAACGTGAACAACACCCCGCCCACCGCCACGATCAACTCCCCCACCGCCGCGACGACCTGGGCCGTGGGCCAGACGATCAACTTCTCCGGCACGGGCACGGACGCCCAGGACGGCACGGTCCCGGGCACGCGCATGAAGTGGACCCTGGTCCTGCAGCACTGCCCGAGCACGTGCCACGAGCACGAGATCATCACGTTCACGGGCGCGAGCGGCTCCTTCCAGGCGCCTGACCACGATTACCCGTCACATCTGGAGCTCCGCCTGACGGTGACGGACACCCAGGGCCTGACGGACACCAAGAGCGTGGTGCTGCAGCCGCGCACGGTGAACCTGACGTTCCAGTCCTCGCCGCCGGGCCTGCAGGTGGGGTTCAACAGCGAGCAGACGACCACGCCGTTCACGCGTACGGTCATCGTCGGGTCGGGGAACTCGATCTCGGCCCCGTCACCGCAGACGTCGTCGGGCCAGAGCTACTCGTTCGGCTCCTGGTCGGACGGGGGTGCGGCCAGTCACAACGTCGTGGCGCCCGCGACGGCGACCACGTACACGGCGACCTTCACGCAGACACCGCCCGATACGGGCCTGGTGGCGGCGTACGGGATGAACGAGGGCACTGGCACCACGGTCGGCGACGCTTCGGGCAAGTCGAACACCGGCACCCTGTCCGGCCCGACCTGGAGCAACTCCGGCAAGTACGGCAAGGCGCTGTCGTTCAACGGCACCAGCGCCTACGTCAACGTTCCTGACTCCAGCACCCTCCGCCTGACCACCGGCATGACCCTGGAGGCGTGGCTCAACCCGGCGACCGGGACCGGCTACCGCACCGCGCTGATCAAGCAGCACGCCAGCGGCGTCGCCTACGCCCTGTGGGCCAACGCGGACAACAACCGTCCGTACACCGAGATCGTCACCGGCACCGACCAGGGCCTCCTGGGCACCGCGAGCCTGCCGGTCAACACCTGGACCCACCTGACGGCCACCTACGACGGCACCACCCTGCGCCTCTACACCAACGGCACGCAGGTCGCCTCCAAAGCCGTCACCGGCGGCATCCGCGGCGACGCCCAACCCCTGCGCATCGGCGGCAGCAGCCTGTGGGGCGAGTACTTCAACGGCCTCATCGACGACGTCCGCGTCTACAACCGCGCACTCACCGCCGCCGAGATCCAGAACGACATGAACACCCCGGTCGGCTCGGCCGGCTCGCCCGACACGCAGCCGCCGACGGCGCCGGGCTCGCTCACCGCGACCGGCGGCCAGGGCAGCGCCCAGCTCTCCTGGACGGCCTCGACCGACAACGTGGGCGTCGTCGGCTACAACGTCCACCGCTCCACCACGGCGGGCTTCACCCCGTCGGGAGCCAACCAGGTCGGCTCGACGACCGGCACCTCGTTCACGGACTCGGGCGTGCCCGCGGGCACGTACCACTACAAGGTGATCGCCTTCGACGCGGCCAACCTGTCGAGCCCGGCCTCGAACGAGGCCACGGCCGCCGTCACCGCGCCGCCGCCGAACACGGGTCTCGTGGCGGCGTACGGGATGAACGAGGGCACCGGCGCCACGGTCGCCGACTCCTCCGGCAAGTCGAACACCGGCACCCTGTCCAATGCGACCTGGAGCAACTCCGGCAAGTACGGCAAGGCGCTCTCCTTCAACGGCACCAGCGCCTACGTCAACATCCCCGACTCCACAACACTGCGCCTGACCACCGGCATGACCCTCGAAGCCTGGCTCAACCCCGCCACCGGCACGGGCTACCGCACCGCCCTGATCAAGCAGCACGCCAGCGGCATCGCCTACGCCCTGTGGGCCAACGCCGACGACAACCGCCCGTACACCGAGATCGTCACCGGCACCGACCAGGGCCTCCTGGGCACCGCGAGTCTCCCGTTGAACACGTGGACCCACCTGACGGCCACCTACGACGGCACCACCCTGCGCCTCTACACCAACGGCACGCAGGTCGCCTCCAAAGCCGTCACCGGCGGCATCCGCGGCGACGCCCAACCCCTGCGCATCGGCGGCAGCAGCCTGTGGGGCGAGTACTTCAACGGACTCATCGACGACGTCCGCGTCTACAACCGCGCACTCACCGCCGCCGAGATCCAGAACGACATGAACGCGCCCGTCAGCTGACGGCAGCCCTCACGTGGACCCCGGCGCGTGCCCACCGCGCCAGGGTCCGCTCCTGCGCCAGGAACCTTCCTGGAGGTCGCCTCCGTTAGAGGGAATGCCTGCGCGCTCACGAGGGTTGAGTCGGGTAGGCTCAAGTCGTTTGACAAAGCCGACCGGCATTCGTAGCTTGAGTCCAGCAGACTCAACTTTGACTACAAGGACGTACTCATGGCACGTGCGGTAGGTATCGACCTGGGGACGACCAACTCCGTCGTCTCGATCCTCGAGGGCGGTGAGCCCACCGTCATCGCCAACGCGCAGGGCTCGCGGACCACGCCGTCCGTGGTCGCCTTCGCGAAGAACGGCGAGGTCCTCGTCGGTGAGGTCGCCAAGCGGCAGGCCGTCACCAATGTGGACCGCACGATCCGCTCAGTCAAGCGGGAGATGGGCACCAACTGGTCCCAGGAGATCGACGGGAAGAAGTTCTCGCCCCAGCAGATCAGCGCCTTCGTCCTGCAGAAGCTCAAGCAGGACGCGGAGGCCTACCTCGGCGAGAAGATCACCGACGCGGTGGTCACGGTCCCGGCCTACTTCAACGACGCCCAGCGCCAGGCCACCAAGGAGGCCGGCACGGTGGCGGGCCTCAACGTGCTCCGCATCATCAACGAGCCGACCGCGGCGGCCCTCGCCTACGGGCTCGACAAGGAGCAGGACCAGACCATCCTGGTCTTCGACCTCGGTGGCGGCACCTTCGACGTGTCGCTGCTCGACGTCGGCCAGGAGGACGGCCACGGCTTCGTCGAGGTCAAGGCCACCTCCGGTGACAACCACCTCGGTGGTGACGACTGGGACCAGCGCATCGTCGACGAGCTCGTCAAGCGCTTCCAGAACGCGCACGGCGTCGACCTGTCCAAGGACAAGATGGCGCTCCAGCGCCTGCGCGAGGCGGCCGAGAAGGCCAAGATCGAGCTATCCAGCCAGTCCGAGACCAACATCAACCTGCCCTACATCACGGCCTCGTCCGAGGGCCCGCTGCACCTCGACGAGAAGCTGACCCGCTCCGAGTTCCAGCGGCTGACGGCCGACCTGCTCGAGCGGACCAAGGGCCCGTTCCACCAGGTCATCAAGGACGCCGGCATCAAGGTCTCCGACATCGCCCACGTGGTGCTCGTCGGCGGCTCGACCCGCATGCCCGCCGTCACCGAGCTCGTCCGCGAGCTGACCGGCGGCAAGGAGCCCAACAAGGGCGTCAACCCGGACGAGGTCGTCGCCATCGGCGCCGCCCTGCAGGCCGGTGTGCTCAAGGGTGAGGTCAAGGACGTCCTGCTGCTCGACGTGACCCCGCTGTCGCTGGGCATCGAGACCAAGGGCGGCATCTTCACCAAGATCATCGAGCGCAACACGACGATCCCGACCAAGCGCTCCGAGGTCTTCACCACGGCCGAGGACAACCAGCCGTCGGTGCAGATCCAGGTCTTCCAGGGCGAGCGCGAGATCGCCTCGTACAACAAGAAGCTGGCGACCTTCGAGCTGACCGGCATCGCGCCGGCTCCGCGCGGCATCCCGCAGATCGAGGTCACCTTCGACATCGACGCCAACGGCATCGTCAACGTCTCCGCCAAGGACCTGGGCACGGGCAAGGAGCAGACGATGACGATCACCGGCGGCTCCGCGCTGCCGAAGGACGACATCGAGCGCATGATGCGCGAGGCCGAGTCGTACGCCGAGGAGGACAAGAAGCGCCGTGAGGAGGCCGAGGTCCGCAACAACGCGGACGGTCTGGCCTACCAGACGGAGAAGTTCCTCCGCGAGAACGACGACAAGGTCCCCGGCGACATCAAGACCGAGGTCAACGACGCCCTGTCCGAGCTGAAGAAGGCTCTGGAGGGCACCGACACCGACGTCATCCGCACCTCGGCGGAGAAGCTCGCCACCGTCAGCCAGAAGATGGGTTCGGCGATCTACGCCGCGAGCCAGGGCCAGCAGGCCGGTGGTCAGGACGCTCCGCAGGACGCCGCCGCCGGTGACGGCCAGAAGGCCGACGAAGACGTGGTCGAGGCCGAGATCGTCGACGACGAGCCGAAGAAGGACAAGTGATGCCGCCGCGTGAAAACGGGCAAGAGCAGCCGGTGATCCGCGACAACCGCAAGATCGACCCGGAGACGGGGCAGGTCAGGGACGCCGCCGTCGCCGACCAGGTGGCCGAGCAGCCGCCTGCGGCGGCAGCCGGCGCCGACGGCGAGCTGGCGGCCCAGCTCGCCGAGCGGACCGCGGACCTGCAGCGGCTCCAGGCCGAATACGTGAACTATCGCAAGCGGGTCGAGCGCGACCGCGTCGCGGTTCGCGAGCAGGCCGTCGCCGGGACACTGACAGAGCTGCTGCCCGTGCTCGACGACATCGGCAGGGCCCGCGACCACGGCGAGCTGACCGGAGGCTTCGCGAAGGTGGCGGAGTCGCTGGAGTCGGCCCTCACCAAGCTGGGCCTCAGCTCCTTCGGACAGAAGGGCGAGCCGTTCGACCCGACCGTCCACGAGGCGCTGATGCACAGCTACTCGCCGGACGTGACCGAGCCGACCGCGATCGAGGTGCTGCAGCCTGGATACCGGTTGGGTGACAGGGTGCTGCGTCCGGCGCGGGTGGCCGTCGCGGAGCCCGGGGACGCCACTCCCGCGTCCAATGACGACGACGAAAACTGACACGAGGACGAAGGGCCGTAGATGAGCACCAAGGACTACCTGGAGAAGGACTACTACGCCGTCCTTGGTGTGCCCAAGACCGCCACCCCCGAAGAGATCAAGAAGGCATATCGGAAGCTGGCCAGGCAGTACCACCCCGACAGCAACCAGGGCGACCCGTCCAAGGAGGCCAAGTTCAAGGAGGTCTCCGAGGCGTACGACGTCCTGTCCGACACCAAGCGCCGCAAGGAGTACGACGAGGCGCGCACGCTGTTCGGGTCCGGGGTGGGTGGCCAGCGCCCCGGTGGTGGCGGTTTCTCGTTCGACTTCGGTGACCTGTTCGGCGGCACCGGGCAGAGCACTGGCGGCGGTGCGGGGGAACGGCTCGGCGACCTGTTCGGCGGGCTGTTCAACCGGGGCGGCGGCACCACCCGCACCACCACGTCCAGGCCGAGGCGCGGCCAGGACATCGAGTCCGAGGTCACGCTGACGTTCACCGAAGCGGCCGAGGGCACCACGGTGTCGCTCAGGCTGACCAGCTCTGCCGCCTGCGCCGCGTGCACCGGCACCGGCGCCAGGGCGGGCACGACCCCCAGGGTCTGCCCCACCTGCGACGGCACCGGCGCGGCCAGCCGAAACCTGGGCAATTTCGCCTTCTCCGAGCCCTGCCGCGACTGCAAGGGCCGCGGGCTGATCGTGGACGACCCCTGCCCCGTGTGCGAGGGCAGCGGCCGGGCCAAGAGCACCCGCACCATCCAGGCCCGCATCCCCGCCGGCGTGGCCGACGGCCAGCGGGTCAAGCTCAAGGCCAAGGGGGCGCCAGGCGAGAACGGCGGCCCCGCGGGAGACCTCTACATCCTGACGCACGTCAAGCCGCACGCCGTCTTCGGCAGGTCGGGCGACAACCTGACGATCACCGTTCCTGTGACGTTCACGGAGGCCGCGCTCGGCGCTGAGATCAAGGTGCCGATCCTCAAGGGCATGCCGGTCACGCTGCGCATCCCCGCGGGCACGCCCAACGGGCGCACGTTCCGCGTGCGCGGCAGGGGCGCCACCCGCAAAGACGGCACCAAGGGCGACCTGCTCGCCACCGTCGAGGTCGTGGTGCCGAAGACGCTCGACGACAAGTCACGCGAGCTCCTCAGCGAGTTCAACACGGCGACCGCGGGCGAGGACCCGCGCGCTGAGCTCATACAGCGAGCCAGAAGCGAGTAGCCGATGGACGCCAACTACTTCGACCTGTCAGACGACACACCTGTCTATGTGATCTCGGTGGCCGCCCAGCTGTCGGGGCTGCACCCGCAGACCCTGCGCCAGTACGACCGGCTCGGCCTGGTCAGTCCTGGCCGGACGGCCGGGCGCGGCCGCCTCTACTCCACGAGAGACATCATCCAGCTCCGCGAGGTGCAGCGGCTCTCCCAGGAGGAGGGCATCAACCTCGCGGGCATCAAGCGGATCCTCGAGCTCGAGAACGAAGCTCTGCGGCTGCGTGAGGAGGTTCACCGCCTGCGCGCCGAGATGCGCATGGTCAGAGCGCTGATCCGCTACGAGCTGCCACCGGGGGCCTAGAAAGAATGGACTACAAGCTCACCCAGAAGAGCCAGGAAGCGCTCTCGGGTGCCATGCGGCGTGCCGCCGCGGAGGGCAACCCGGAGATCTCTCCGGCTCACCTGCTGACCACGTTGCTCTCCCAGACGGGCGGCACCGCCGTGCCCCTGCTCGAGGCCGTCGGCGCCGACTGGCGCACGCTGCGGGCCCGGGCGGAGGAGCTGCTCGCGGCGCTGCCCAAGGCGCAGGGCGCGACGGTGGGAGCGCCGTCGAGCTCCCGCCAGCTCCTCACGGTGATGAACACCGCCGCCCAGCACGCCAACCGGCTCGAAGACCTCTACGTCTCGACCGAGCACCTGCTGGTCGGCCTGGCCGCCGACGGCGGCCAGGCGGCCGAGCTGCTCAAGTCGCAGGGCGCGACGCCGCAGGCGCTGCTCGACGCGTTCGAGAAGGTACGCGGCCACGCCCGCGTCACCAGCGAGACCCCTGAAGACACCTACCAGGCGCTGCAGAAGTACGGCGTCGACCTGACCGAGCGGGCCCGTGCCGGCCAGCTCGACCCGGTCATCGGCCGCGACTCCGAGATCCGCCGCGTCGTCCAGGTGCTCAGCCGGCGCACCAAGAACAACCCCGTGCTCATCGGCGAGCCCGGCGTCGGCAAGACCGCGGTGGTCGAGGGCCTGGCCCAGCGCATCGTGGCCGGCGACGTGCCGGAGTCGCTGCGCAACAAGCGGCTGATCTCGCTCGATCTGGGCGCGATGGTGGCCGGCGCGAAATACCGCGGCGAGTTCGAGGAGCGGCTCAAGGCCGTGCTCTCCGAGATCAAGGAGAGCAACGGGCAGATCGTGACGTTCATCGACGAGCTGCACACCGTCGTCGGCGCGGGCGCCGCCGAGGGCGCGATGGACGCGGGCAACATGCTCAAGCCGATGCTGGCCCGCGGCGAGCTGCGCATGATCGGCGCGACCACGCTCGACGAATACCGCGAGCGCATCGAGAAGGACCCCGCGCTCGAGCGGCGCTTCCAGCAGGTCTACGTGGGCGAGCCCACGGTCGAGGACACCATCGCGATCCTGCGCGGGCTGAAGAGCCGCTACGAGGCCCACCACCAGGTGCAGATCGCCGACAGCGCGCTGGTGGCCGCCGCCGCGCTGTCCGACCGCTACATCACCAGCCGCTTCCTCCCCGACAAGGCCATCGACCTGGTCGACGAGGCCGCCTCGCGGCTGCGCATGGAGATCGACTCCCGTCCCGTGGAGATCGACCAGCTCCAGCGCGGCGTCGACCGGCTCAAGATGGAGGAGCTGGCTCTGTCCAAGGAGACCGACGAGGCCTCCGTCCAGCGGCTCGAACGCCTCCGCCAGGAGCTGGCCGACCGCCAGGAGGAGCTCAACGCCCTCGTCGGCCGCTGGGAGCACGAGAAGGCCGGGCTCAACAAGGTCGGCGAGCTGAAGAAGCAGCTCGACGAGGCGCGCGGCGCCGCCGAACGGGCGCAGCGCGACGGCGACTTCGAGAGCGCGTCCAGGCTCATGTACGCCGAGGTGCCCAGGCTGGAGCAGGCGCTGAAGGCCGCCTCCGACGCCGCGCCCCCGGACAACGCCATGGTCAAGGAGGAGGTGGGCGCCGACGACATCGCCGAGGTGATCTCGTCGTGGACCGGCATCCCCGCCGGGCGCCTCCTGGAGGCCGAGACGGCCAAGCTGCTGCGCATGGAGCAGGAGCTGGGCAGGCGGCTGATCGGGCAGCAGCAGGCCGTACAGGCCGTTTCCGACGCCGTACGCCGGAGCCGGGCCGGCATCGCCGACATTGACCGGCCGACGGGCTCGTTCCTCTTCCTCGGGCCCACGGGCGTGGGCAAGACCGAGCTGGCCAAGGCGCTGGCGGAGTTCCTGTTCGACGACGAACGGGCGATGGCCCGGATCGACATGAGCGAATACTCCGAGAAGCACAGCGTGGCCAGGCTCGTCGGCGCGCCTCCCGGCTACGTCGGCTACGAGGAGGGCGGCCAGCTCACCGAGGCCGTCAGGCGGCGCCCGTACACCGTCGTGCTGCTGGACGAGGTGGAGAAGGCCCACCCCGAGGTCTTCGACATCCTCCTCCAGGTGCTCGACGACGGGCGGCTGACCGACGGGCAGGGGCGCACGGTCGACTTCCGCAACACGATCCTGATCCTCACCTCCAACATCGGGTCGCAGTTCCTCATCGACCCCAAGCTGGAGAACGGCGCCAAGCGCGAGGCCGTCATGACGGCGGTGCGGAGCTCGTTCAAGCCGGAGTTCCTCAACCGGCTCGACGAGGTGATCCTCTTCGACGCGCTGGGCACGGAGGAGCTGGCGCAGATCGTCGACCTGCAGGTCGAGCGGCTGGCGCGGCGCCTGGCCGACCGCCGGCTGACGCTGGAGGTCACGGCCGCGGCCCGCGAGTGGCTGGCGTTGACGGGCTACGACCCGCTGTACGGCGCCCGCCCGTTGCGCCGCCTGGTCCAGTCGGCCATCGGCGACAAGCTGGCCAAGGCGGTGCTGTCGGGGGAGGTCGTGGACGGCGACAAGGTCAAGGTCGAGCTCGGGGACGACGAGCTGCTCATCCAGCGCGCCTGACCACGCATCGGGAGCCCGGGGACCCACGCGGTCTCCGGGCTCCGGCGTGTCATGGCTCGGTCATCCCTGCTGGTCTTCAGTAAGGTCCGGCCCACTCTTCGGACAAGCCGCACTCTCGCGGCCGGATGTGTGACTACGTTCAGCGTTCGTCAGATCACCGAACTCGATCAGGGGACCTGAAGTGTCATCTCAGAAGATCCGGAGCATCATCGCGGTGGCGACGCTGGCCGCGGGCGTCACCTGGCTCGCCGCGGCCCCCTCGGCGGCGGACTCCTGCACGGGCCTTTCCACCTCGTCCTGCGGTAAGAGCGCCGCGAATGACGGCGGGCTCGGCAGCGGCCGGATGGTCACCGACGAGAGCGACAAGCTGGCCATGGCGGTCGGCGCGATGGCCGCGCAGCTCGGCCTGACCGGGCTCGCGACCGCGCGCGAGGCGCTGGGCGCGGCCGACATGGGCGGGGTGGCGGCGACCTGGGGCATGCCCTCCCCGGCGCTGCTCCCCAAGATCCCCGGAACGGTCGACATGCAGGATCTGTCGACCATGGCCCGGGTCCCCGCGCTGCCCGCCCTCCCCCAGGTGCCGCCGAGGCCGCTGGAGGCCAAGCTGCCCGAGATCTCGCTCGGGGACTCCCCCTACCGCAACCGAGTCGCGGGCTCCGGCATTCAGCCGCAGACGAATCTGGGGCAGCCGGTGGAGGAGGTCAGGGCCGAGGTGGTCGACGTCCTGCTGCCCAAGACGGTGAAGAGCCTCAACGACGCCTCGGTGCTGGCGGGCGGCGAGACCACGGTGGCGGGTTTCTCCGGGCTGGTGCCGGAGCTGGGGCTGCGCTGAGCCACCTTGCCCGGGCGCGGACCGTGCCTGCCGCGCCCGGCATTCCCTAACCGAAGAGGCCGCGGCCACCCGCGGCCGCGGCCTCTTCGCCCTGACGCCTCTCGTCGCCGTCCCCGCCGCGACCGCGACTTGCACGTCGCACCACCGCCGCGCACCGTCGCACCACCGCCGCGCACCATCGCACCACCGCCGCCGCACGCCGCCGGTCACCGCCCGGGTGGCCGAGCCGCTACGAGAGCGGGCCACCATGAGAGCAGTGCGCCTTGGGGCGGTGCGCCCGGGAGACGTGTCCGTCCCGAGACCGCCCGCCACGACACCGGCCGCCATGAGACTGACTCCCTCTCAGGTCAGAGGGCCCGTCTCGTTGGCAGCCGCGCCGGGCCAGGGAGCCGGGCGGGTCAGGAACCGGGACCCGGGCGGGTCAGTGGACGAGCTCGTCCAACTCGTCCTCAGGGAGCCCGAGGTCGACCCGGATGCGGTAGCGGGTGCGTAGGACCGCCACCTGCTCAGGATCGTTCTCGTCGCATCCCAGGACCGCCTGGGTGGCCCAGTCGAGCCCTCCCTGGAGGTCCCCGTAGGCGACCAGCGTCTCGGCGATCGTGTGAGCGGTCGCCGTGGAGACGCCGCCCTCCGCGCGTATCGTCTCGATGACCTCCCTCGCCTCATCGGCCCTGTCCAGCTCGAAGAGCGTGTCCGCGATGCCGGCACGCGGGTCGAAGCCCGCCTCGCCGCCGTCCTCGACCGCGAGCTGGAAACACTCCATAGCGCGCGCCGGCTGGCCGGCCGCTCGCCACTCCTCGGCGGCGAGGACCAGGATGGACGCCCGGGAGACGTCGCCGGACGAGTATCCGAGCGCGACGTCGTATAGCCGACTGGCCAGGGAACTGTGGTCGTCGGCCAGTAGGGCCTGCTCAAGCAGACGATCAAGGTGCTCTCGGGTCACATGCGCCACACCGCGAGACTACCGAGCCGCCCGGCCCTTTGCCCGGTCAATGCGCATCGCCGGTCAGTCACAAATTCGGTAACCCCACGTCCATTACTGCTCACGATGAGCGTGTCTATGCAGGTTGCAGGGCATATACGACTCGCTTTGCTGCTACGCGAGCAAGGGGGCTGTGATGGGCATGTCCAAGCAGATGACCTTCACACTGGCCTGTGTCGTCGTGTTGTCGGCCCTTGTTCCCGGCGTGGCGGGCTATTTGTCGGCCCGCCTGGAGGCCATCGAAGCAGCCGAGCGCAACCTGCAAGCCCTGGAGGCCCGGCTGCACATCCGTGAGGCAAGAGATACGCACCCCGTCTCGTTCCCCGGGCCATGCCTGCGTACGCCGGCCACCCCGCGGTTCCAGCAAGTGCCCGCGTCCGCACTCGGCGAGTACCGGAGGCACCTGCCGGAGTGGCTGGCCGGGCTGCTCGGGGAAGTCGGGGACGTCGAGCGGGATTAGCGCAGCGACCAGGATTTCAGCTGCCGGGACAGGAAGCCTCGGATCAGCTTTTTCGCCGCTTCGATGATCTCCGGTGAGCCGTCGGGATCGCGGCGGAAGGCCAGCTTGAGCACGGCGTCGCCCGCCTCGACCGCCACCAGCACGGCCAGGTCCAGCTCCGGGCTGTCGGCCAGCCCGAACTCCTTGAGCAGCAGCCCGCGCAGCCGACCCGCGATCACCGTGTTGTTGTCGGAGTCGGAGTCGAGCAGGTTGAGGTCCACGACGTCGCCGAAGCGCAGGCTCCTGAAGCCTGGAACGGTCCTGTGCATGTCGACGTACTCGTCGATGATCGCGTCGATGGCCTCCCACCAGCCGCGATATTCCTCCGCCAGGAACCGGCGGTCCACCCGGCGGACGAACTCCTCGACGTTGCGCCGGGTGAGCTCCTGGGTGATGGCCCTCTTGTCAGGGAAGAACTGGTAGATCGACCCGATCGCCACGCCGGCCCGCTCGGCTATGCGGGTGGTGGACAGCGCGTCGTATCCGATCTCGTCGAGCAGCTGCGCGCACGCGTCGAGCATCCGCTCCACGCGCCGGGCGCTGCGGCGCTGCGCCGGCTGCCGCCTGAGTGCTTTGGGCTGGGCGCAATCATCATCTATTTGCGGCGAGGACACGGTTTCATCTTCTCCCGTGTGGACGATCCTTACCTCCCGATTCCTCGATTTCTCATGATCCCGCTCCATCGCGCGAGCCCGCGCATCGCCGCCGGCGAAATCCGGGATAGGGCATATCCGATTTTCCCTTCCAGGTTGACCGGAACAACCGCTTGATTTCTGTGTACGGCCCGCAGAATGTGGGCGGCCACCCGCTCGGCCGGATACCCGCGCCGCGCCAGCCCCCGCACGGCCGCCTCGCGCACGTCAGGACCCACGTACGTGGCGTTGCTCGCGATCGGCGTGGAGACGAACCCCGGGCAGATGACGCTGACCCCGATCCCGTGCCCGGCCAGCTCGGCTCTGAGGCAGTCGCTGAGCATCTTCACGGCCGCTTTGGAGACCGAGTACGCCGGCAACAGCCGCGACGGCGCGAACGCGGCCAGAGAGGCGACGTTGACGATGTGCCCACCCTTGCCGCGCTCGACCATGGCGGCGCCGAACAGCCGGCACCCGTGGATGACACCCCACAGATTGACGTCGACGGTCCTGCGCCAGTCGTCCACCGTATGATCAAGAAATGGCCCGGCGACGGCGATCCCCGCATTGTTCACCACAATGTCCGGCACGCCATATTCGGAGATGATATTTCGCGAAAAATCTTCCATTTGATCGCTATTGGAGACGTCGACCTGCGCCGCGTGCCCCGTACCCCCGAGGTCCTTGGCAACGGCGCCGGCAGCCCGCGCCGCGGCGTCGGCGTCGATGTCCGCGCACACCACCTCGGCTCCGTGGGCCGCGAACGCCCGCGCGGTCGCCAGCCCGATCCCGGACCCCGCCCCCGTGACGACCACCAGCCGCCCCTCGAAGGCCGCACCTGACTCAACCCGCCGCATCGCGACCCCCTATTGGACGCCCAGTCCAGCAGCACTGTCCAGCAGCATAGATCGATCAGGGGCGCGCGGCCAGCCTGGCGCAGGTGCGCAGCGCCTTCCAGTCCGTTATGGCCTGCGTCCGCGCGGGTCCCGTCATCGGGACGGGAATGCCGCCCTGGATGGTGGCCGGGGTCCAGCTGTCCTTCAGCACCTTCCGCCCGTTGATGGTCAGCGTCAGCACGCCGGTCCTGCCGGTGGTGCCGGGGGTGGAGTTGTAGAAGACGAAGTTGCCCATGCCGTAGTTGACGTACGCTTTGCCGAGATATCCGGACCCGAGCAGGATGTGCGCGTGTCCGCCGACCACCACGTCGGCGCCCGCCTGGACCAGCTTGGGGGCCAGCGAGAGCTGTGCCGGGTTCGGGCACTTCTGCATCTCGGTGCCCCAGTGCAGGTGGACGATCACGGTGTCCGAGTTCTTGCGTGCCTGCCGTACCGCCCGCAGCAGGCCGGCCTCGTCCTTGGCCGAGGCGAGCCCGCCCTTGTCCGCGGTGGCCGTCCACGCCTGGATGAACTCGTCGTCGAGCACCTGAGTGGCCCCGATGATCGCCACCCGGTTCCCGTTCACGATCTTGCGGTACGGCTTGTACGCCTGCGCCGCGTCCTTCCCGATCCCCACCACCGGGAACCTGCTGCGCCTGATGGCCGCCAGCGAGTCAGCCAGCCCGGTCTCCATGTAGTCCATGCCGTGGTTGTTGGCCATGGACGCGACATCGACCCCGGCGGCTTTCAACGCGCCGAACGCGGTCGGCGGCGCCCTGAACGTGAACTGCTTCCCCGGCGCGGGCGTCCCCCCTGTGGTGATCGCCGTCTCGAGGTTCACCATCGCTAAGTCGGCCTTGCGCAGCACGCCGGCGATCGGCCCGAGCGCCGTGGCCGGATTGGACAGCCGCGCCCGCAACCCTCCCTCGAAGTGCACGTCCCCGCCGAAGGCGATCGTGTACGGTCGCCGCTCCCGCGTCGGCTTGGCCGACGGCGACGCCGCCGCCTGTTGATCCACCTGTTTGCTCTGCGGCTCCTTCTCGGGTGCCGAGGAGCAGGCCGCCAGCGACACGGCGACAGCGAACAACGGGAGGGCACGGGGGAATCTCATCTGCCGCCACTTCCGCTCGAATCCTGTCATTCAGGGATCGAGCATGCCATGAAGGGCGGATTACCGCGCAGGCGGTTACTTATCCATCAATCTACGCATTGCATCACGAGTCCGGTCGTCCATCGGCGTGTAGACGATCAGCCGGACCTCGGGGACGGCCGTCAGGCTGGTCGTGCTGAAGCGCAGCTCCCCCACCTCCACGTGCTTGAACGCCTTCTCCCTCGGCCCGGGCTCGGCCACGTCCTGCCTGGCCCACAGCCGCGCGAACTCCGCGCTCTCCGCGCTGAGCCGGCGTACGAAGTCCTGCCAGCACGGGTCGTCCGCGTGGCGGCTGTACGCGCCCCTGAAGACGGCCACAGCCCGGGCCAGCTCCGGGTCGCGGTTGAGCAGCAAGGTCGTGGGATCGGGATTGAGGCACGTGTACCAGAGCGAGTTGCGCTCGCCCTCCGGCGCGTCGACCAGCTCAGGGAAGAGGGCGGCGTAGGCGGCGTTCCATGCCAGGGCGTCGCACCGGCTGTTGGCCACGACGGCAGGCATGTCGCCGAGCCGGTCGAGGATCTGCCGCATCTCGGGCGTCACGTGCCCCGCGTCGCCGCCGGCCGTCTCCGCGTGCCCCGCCAGCCGGTAGAGATGCTGCCGCTCGGCGCTGTCGAGCCGCAGCGTGCGGGCGACGGCGTCCAGCACCTGGGTGCTGGCGTTGATCGGGCGGCCCTGCTCCAGCCACGTGTACCAGGTCACGCCCACGCCCGCGAGCTGGGCGACCTCCTCGCGCCGAAGACCGGGGGTCCGCCTGCGCGGACCGGGCGCGAGGTCGACCATCTCCGGGGTGATCCGCTCGCGACGAGTACGCAGGAACGCCGACAGATCGGTGCGCCTTGCTTCTGTCACGCTCATACCTCCACACTATGGAGCGAGCGGCAGATCTTATCCAGTTACCGCCAGTACCAGTATAAATGGGCTCTCGTTACTGGTACTGAATTCCCGGCAGACTGCTCCACATGACGCAAACTGCCGCTATCACCCCTTCTGCGGCCACAAAGCCGCCAGAAAGGGCCGGAGCCAGCGGCCTGCTCCTTGCGATCATCCTCGTGGGGCAGTTCCTGGCCATCCTGAACGTCAACATCGTCAACGTGGCCACCCCGACCATCGAGGCCGACCTGCACTCTTCGGGCGCCGGGCTGCAGATGATCGTGGCCGGATACACCATTGTCTATGCCGTCCTGCTCATCACCGGAGCCCGGATCGGCGACCTGTTCGGCTACCGCAACGCTTTCCTGGGCGGGCTCGCGTTCTTCACCGTCACCACGCTCGGCGCGGGTCTGGCTCCCTCGACGGGCTGGCTGGTGGCCGCCCGCCTGCTGCAGGGCGCCGGGGCGGCGATGATGATGCCGCAGGTCCTGACGTTGATCCAGCGTAACTACCAGGGCGCGGCCAGAGGCCGGGCGATCGGCCTGTGGTCGCTGGTGATCAGTGGTGGCATCGTGATCGGCCAAGCGCTCGGCGGGATCCTGCTGGGCATGGGCGCGGGCTGGCGGATCGTGTTCCTGGTGCTGGTCCCGATCGGCGCGCTGCTGCTGGGTGCCGGTCTGAAGGTGCTGCCGGCCGACGAGGGCGGCGGCAGGACGGGCCTCGACCCGTGGGGCCTGGTGACGCTGTCTGCCGCCGTGCTCCTGCTCGTGGTGCCGATGGTGCTGGGCCGCGAGCTCGGGTGGCCGCTGTGGGGCTGGATCTCGATGGCGCTGAGCGTGGTGACGTTCGCGGCGTTCGTCCGCATCGAGCGGTGGGTGACCGCACGTGGCGGGCGTCCGCTGGTGGACGCCCGGGTGCTGCGCGCGCCCGGCATGCGGCCGGGGCTGGCGATCCTGCTGTTCGGCCCGGCGACCTGGGGCGCGTTCCTGTTCACCTCTGCTCTGCACCTGCAGGGCGAGCTGCACCTGACGCCGCTGGCCTCCGGCATGATGCTGGTGCCGTGCGCGCTGGCCTTCGGCCTCGTCGGGCTGGGCTGGCCGAAGCTGCCGGTGCGCCTGCAGCGCCCGCTGGTGCCCTTCGGCTACGTGGTGGCCGCGCCCGCCTACCTGGGCCTCGGGCTCGCCGCCGGGGGCGGTCTCCCGTACGCGATCATGAGCGCCCTCGTCGGCGCCGGGCTCGGCGTGCAGGTCGCGGTGACCAACATGGCGACCGAGCAGGTGGACGGCGCGTACGCGGCGGACGCGAGTGGCGCGCTGCTCACCGTGATGCAGCTCGGGCAGGTCATCGGCGTCTCCACGGTGGGAACGCTGTTCATCACGCTGAGCCAGGGCCACGGCACGGTCTCCGCCTCCCTGATGGCCTCCATCGCCATGGCCGGCCTGGCCGTGATCGCGGGGCTGAGCTCGATCTTCCTCGTCCGGCGCCGCGTACCGGCACGTGCCTGAACGGCGCGTCCCCATTCACGGGGAGCACGGAATAATCCGTGGGCCGTCGATTTCTATTTCCACGTCATACGACGCGCCTGGCACCGTGTTCAAAAACCGCGCGATCTGGAGCAGGCAGCAATTTTACGAGTCACGGTCGGGGAGAATCCATTTTTCATACCGGTGCGACCTCTTCGGTAACGGCCCTGGTCGACTTGCTGGCACAAGACACCAGGGCCGTTCGTCACGCGGTGACCGCTAGTGTGTCCGCATCAAATTCACCCTCGCGGACCCCGGCGGTGAAGGCGGCCCACTCTGCCGGGGTGAAGACCAGGACGGGTCCGTCCTGGTCCTTGCTGTCCCTCAGCGCGACGTTGCCGTCGGCCAAGGGGGCAACCTCAACGCACGTCGATGCGCCGTTGCAGAAAGTGCTCTTCCGCCAGGCTGCCGTCGTAGTGTGGTCGTACATTTTCTCCCCAAATGCGCAAAGGGGCTCCATTGCCCCTTTTGAGGTTTCGTCGCTAACGTCGCCATAGCATGGCTTTCCGTTGGATGAGGACTCGCGATTCGTCCTCATCCAAGGCTTCCGATCGGATGTTATCGAAAGCCGTCTCGTATCCAGCCACTCGTTCGAGGTCTTCGACGAAGTTAGCAGTATACAACTGTTCCAGGTACACAACATCATCAAATGCGGCAAACTTAAGATGGATAAACGCACCGGTGTTTACCGGATGAAGTGCGTCCAGTGTGAGGACTTGGACACTGACGTGCGGCAGAAGTGAGATCTCCAGGAGATGCTCCATCTGCTCGCGCATCACCGCCGGTTCGCCGAACCTTCGCATCAGCGCCGACTCGTCGAGCACCACGCTCATGGCGCACGCGTCGGTCCTGTGGAGCACGCGCTGCTGCCTGTCGAGCCGAGCCTCGACCCGGCTCCTGACACCGCTGTGCGTGATGCGCGAGATGCCGCGAGTCGCCAGGATCACCTCTCTGGCGTAGTCCTCGGTCTGCAGCAGGCCGGGCACGACCTGGGGTTCCCAGTTGCGCTGATGCGTGGCCTCTGCCTCCAGCCCGAGGAATCTTGTGTACTCCTCAGGCAGGGCGTCTTCGTAATCTTCCCACCACCCCCGCTGCTCCGCGTCCCGCAACAGGCCGAAGAGCTCGTCAAGTTTTGGTCCATCGAGGCGGTAGAGCTCCGCCATGGCCTTGATGTCGTCGGCGCTCGGCATGGTCTTGGCCGCCTCGATCCGGCTGACCTTGCTCGGGGACCAGCCGAGCTCCTTGGCCGCCCTGGCCCCGGTGAGCGCCCTTCGCTCCCGGAGAAGGCGCAGCTCCTGGCCTAGCCGGAGCCTGCGTACTGTCGGACTGCCCTGCTGCGATGGCACCGTCCACTCTCCTTGTCGGGATGAAGATGTGGCGGGAAGGGGGCGTTTAGGGCCCGGCTTTCTGGGGTCGTTCGCGCCCAATCTTACACTGCAAGTTGCACGTGGCGTGTCGCACAGCCTTGCCCAGAAGGCTTTCACGGGTAGAGCCTAGGGGCAAGATGAACTCCAGGCAGGGGTGGGTGAAGGCGGAACTTCTCCCGTCGCCAGCCGACACGACAGTTCCGGTGCAAGTTGCACGGCAAGCGTGAAGAAAATTAAATCTTCCCTTGCTGAATGTATTGCAGCATCGCTCACCTCGGGGGACGATCGGTTCCAGGAGGGTTCTCGGGTGCGAGGAGGCCGCGGATGACGACACGGCCGTACGCATCGGGCCTTCCGTCGATGATTGCGCGGTCCCGCGCGGGCCGCCTCGCCGGCAACGTCGCCGTCCCGGAAACGAAACTCTGCGCCAGGGAGGCCACTTGCCGGAAGGATTTCAGAATCGCCTGAAGAACTCAGCGACAGTCCGCTCATTCGAGCACGAAAAAACCGGGCCGCGGCTGATCACCAGCACACCGCATTTGGGCTGCCACCCTGCGGTGATGCCGGTCATCAGCCGTCGGACCGGCGAAGAAGCCACCTCTGAAAATGCCGCGAAAGGGGTCTTCTACATGTACTCACAAGGTACCAAGGGACTCGCCCGAATCAAGTCCCGGATCCGGGAACTCATCGCGTGGACCGATCGCGAAATCTGCATGGAGCCGGATGAGTTCGCGCACCACATCGGCTGGACCGTGACCAGGACGGGGTTCGGCTCCCGGCGCTACCGCGACCCACGCTTCGACCAGCTCAGCGTGCCACACCGCGTGACAGAGGAGGTGTCCTGACGTGCCGAGGAACCCGCGCAACCGGATCTACCCCGCCGGCGAGGACCTTCCCGGCGCCGGGCGCGGCGGGCCGCTGGTCCGGCTCTGGCGCCTCCGTACCGAGCTGATGCTGCTCTCCGCGCTGGCGCTACTGACGCTGACTCTGTACGGCGCCACGCAGGAGGGCCGGTGGTGGCCGTTCGTCCTGCTGTCGAGCGCCGTCTCGGTGCCGGCTGCCACCAGGACGGGGCGCAACTGGGTGGCCGCCCACTTCTGGTGCGTGGTCTCCAGGCACCGCCTGCACCGGGTGTGCCTGGAGACCACGATGCACACGAGGGCGGGGCGGATCCCGCTGGTGCTCTGGATCACGCCGACGACCACGGGCGAGAAGGCACTGATCCTGACCAGAGCCGGCATCTGCGCCGAGGAGTTCGAGGCGTACAGCGAGGAGATCGCGGCGGCCTGCTGGGCCAGGAGCGCGAACGTCTACCGGCACCGCCGCCGGGCCCAGTTCGTGATCGTGGAGATCGTCAGGCGCGACGAGGTCCCAGGAGCGGTCTCTCCCGGCCTGGACCGGCTGTACGGCAGACGAGCCTGGGTCTCGGTAAGACCCGATCTCGAGGAGCCGCCTGATCTGCGGGGAAAGGTCGCGCTGCCGCAGGCGGGCTAGGGACCTGGGGGAATCCGGGACATTCCCCTGGGCGGGAAGCCCCGGGGACCGCGGGGGCTCCGGGGCTTCCCCATGTGCCCGGTACGGGCCAAGATGAGTTCATCTGGCGAACTCAGGAGTCGTGATGACGTCGACCGTCCACCGGACTTGTCCCCTCTGCGAGGCAGTCTGCGGCCTCACGCTCACCCTCGACGAGGGCGGGCACGTGACCAGCGTCCGCGGTGACAAGGACGATCCGTTCAGCAAGGGGTTCATCTGCCCGAAGGGCGCCAGCCTCGGCCGGCTCGACGAGGACCCCGACCGGCTGCGCAAGCCGCTGATCAGGGAGGGCGACCTGTGGCGCGAGGTCGGCTGGGAGGAGGCGTTCGCCGCCGTGAAGGCGGGCCTCGACCGGGTCGCCGACCGCCGTTCTGTCGCGGTCTACCTCGGCAACCCGAACGCGCACACCATGGCGGGCGCCCTGTACAGCGCGCCGCTGATCAAGTCGCTCGGCACCCGCAACGTCTACACCGCCAGCACCGCCGACCAGATGCCCAAGCACGTCGCGAGCGGGCTCATGTTCGGGCATCCGCTGACCATCGCGGTCCCCGACCTGGACAGGACCGACTACCTGCTGATGCTGGGGGCCAACCCGCTGGAGTCCAACGGCTCCGTGTGCACGGCGCCCGACTTCCCCGGACGGCTGAAGGCCCTGCGCCGTCGCGGCGGCCGGCTCGTGGTGGTCGACCCGCGCCGCACCCGGACCGCCTCGCTGGCCGACGAGCACGTCTTCGTCCGCCCGGGCACGGACGCCTACCTGCTGTTCGGCATCGTGAATGTGCTGTTCGCCGAGGACCTCGTGACGCTCAGGCACCAGGTCAACGGGCTGGACGAGGTCCGCGAGGCGGCCAAGCACTTCCCGCCGGAGTCGGTCTCCCGGCGCACCGGGGTGCCCGCCGGGGTGATCGTGCGGCTGGCCAGGGAGCTGGCGGGAGCGCGTACGGCGGCCGTCTACGCCAGGATCGGCACCTGCACGGCCGAGTTCGGCACGCTGGCCCAGTGGCTCGTGGACGTACTGAACGTGCTCACCGGCAACCTCGACCGGCCGGGCGGGGCCATGTTCCCCAAGCCCGCGACGGAGCCGGGGGGCCGGCGGCGGCCGTACACAGTCGGAAGGTGGAAGAGCCGCGTCAGGGGGCTGCCCGAGGCCAACGGCGAGCTGCCCGTGGCCACACTGGCCGACGAGATCGAGACGCCTGGCGAGGGGCAGGTCAGGGCGCTGATCACGGTGGCGGGCAACCCCGTGCTGTCGGCGCCCCACGGGGACAGGCTCGACGCGGCCTTCGCCCGGCTCGACTTCATGGTGAGCGTGGACCCGTACCTCAACGAGACCACCAGGCACGCGAACGTCATCCTGCCGCCGCCGCGCATGCTGCAGTCGGGCCACTACGACTTCGCGCTGCTCGGGCTCGCGGTACGCAACTACGCGCGCTACTCACCGCCGCTGCTGCCGCTGGACGGGCAGCCGTCCGAGGCCGAGATCCTGGCCAGGCTGGCCATGATCGCCTCGGGGCTGGAAGGGGACCTGGACGAGTTCGTCATCGGTGAGACGCTGCGCAAGGCCACCGAGACGCCCGGCTCGGGCGTCGAGGGGCGGGACGTGGCCGAGCTGCGCGCCGCGCTGGACGGCGAGACGGGCAGCGAGCACCGGCTCGACCTCATGCTGAGGCTCGGCCCCTACGGCGAGTGGGCCGGCAAGGGCGACCTGTCGCTGCGCAAGCTGCTCGACAACCCGCACGGCCTGGACCTGGGCCCGCTGGAGCCCCGGCTCGGCGAGGTGCTGAAGACCCACTCGGGGCTGATCGAGCTGGCGCCGCCGCAGCTCATCGAGGACGTCGAACGGCTGCGCGGCAAGCTGGCGGAGGAGCCGCCGGAGATCGTCCTGATCGGCCGGCGCCACCTGCGCTCCAACAACAGCTGGCTGCACAACGTCGGCCCGCTGGTCGGCGGCAGCAACACCTGCACGCTGCAGATCAACCCGGCGGACGTGGCCAGGCTCGGGCTGGACGGCGAGGCGGTGGTCCGCTCCGCTACAGGGGAGATCACGGTGCCGCTGGAGCCGACCGACACGATCATGCCGGGCGTGGTCAGCCTGCCGCACGGATGGGGGCACGCGGGCAGCGCGCAGAGCGTGGCCGCCGAGCACGCCGGAGTCAGCGTCAACACACTCACGGACGAATCCGCCATCGACGTTCCAAGTGGTAACGCGGTGTTCAACGGAGTTCCGGTCACGATTTCACCAACTGGGGTGATCATCGCACATTAAGGTGTCGCGCGTGACTATCGCGCCAGAAGAGGACCGCCTGAACGCCCAGATCGCCTTCGCCATCGAGATCGACAAGTTGAAGCGGATCATCCGCCGGAACCACCTGATAGACGGCTCGCGGCGGGAGAACACCGCTGAGCACTCCTGGTATGTGGGCACGCTGGCGATGGTCCTCGGTGAGCATGCCCCGCCGGGGACCGATCTCCAGCGGGTTGTCGCCATGTTGCTGGTGCACGACCTGGTCGAGATCGACGCCGGTGACACGTTCATCTACGACCCGGTGGAGGTGGCCGCGCAGGCGGAGGCCGAGCGCGCCGCCGCCGACCGCATTTTCGGCCTGCTGCCCCCCGACCAGGGCATGTGGGTGCGGGAGCTCTGGGACGAGTTCGAGGCCAGGAAGACACCGGAGGCCAAATTCGCCAAGGCACTCGACCGCTTCGCCCCGATCCTGGCCAACCACCACACCGAGGGCGGCACGTGGCCGCTGTTCAAGGTCAAGGCCGCCCAGGTCAGGGAGAAGGTGCGGATCATCGAGGAGGGCTCGCCGTCGCTCGGCGCGTACGCCCTGGAGCTGGTCGAACTCTCCGTGGCCAGGGGCCACCTGTCCGAGTGATCCCCACATGGGCGGGGTAGGGGACTTGTCGTGAAAGAGGAAGTGCGAGCGAAACGTCGGCAGCTGCGGGGTCTTGCCGGACCGGTCGCCCTCGCCGATCAGCTCGAGAAGACCAAGACCTTCGACACGCCAGTTAGAGTCCTGGCCAAGGCCGTGCGCCAGCGCATCCGCCCGGGGCTGCTACGCGACCTGCTGCACGGCGTCCCCATGGGCAGCCCGCTGCACCCGCCGCTGGCCAATATCAGCCTGGGCTGCTGGCTCTCGGCGGCCGTGCTCGACGTGGCCGAGGGCGACACCAAGGCCACGCGAGTGCTGCTGGCCACGGGTATCGCCAACGCGCTGCCGACGGCGGCGGCAGGGCTGACCGACTGGTCCTCTCTCCACCGCGAGCAGCAGCGGGTGGGTTTTGTCCACATGCTGTCCAACCTGACCGCGCTCGGCCTGTTCTCCGCCTCCTTGCTGGCCCGGGTACGGGGGCGCGAGCGGGCGGGCCGCGCCCTGACCCTGGCCGGGCTCGGGATGGCCGGGCTCGGCGGCTATCTCGGCGGCCACATGGCCTACCGGCAGGCGGCCGGGGCCAATCACGCCCCGCAGATCTCCCACCTGGTGCCGCTGGGCTGGCACGACCTGTGCCTGCTCAAGGACCTGCCGGACGGGCGCCCCGTGGCGCGGCGGCTCGGCTACATCCAGCTCTTCGTACTGCGCCAGGGTGAGGCCGTGACCGTGCTCGCCGACCGCTGCCCCCACCTGGCCGGTCCGCTGCACCAGGGCAGGCTGGTCATCGAGAACGGGGAGGCGTGCGTGGTCTGCCCGTGGCACGGCAGCACGTTCAGGCTGGACGACGGCTCTGTGCGGCACGGTCCCGCGACCGCGCCCGCGCCCATGTTCGAGACGCGGATCCGGCGTGACGGCACGATCCAGGTACGGCCCGGCTTGACCTGAAGTTCGCTTGAGGTTTTACCGTCGGCCCATGAGCACAATTCTTGTGACCGGCGCGACCGGCAACGTCGGCAGGCATGTGGTTTCCCAGCTCGCGCAGGCGGGGCTGGAGGTGCGGGCGCTCGTCAGGGACCCGGAGCGCGCGCGGTTGCCGGAACGGGCCGAGGTGGTACGCGGCGACCTGACCGCGCCAGAGACGCTGGAACCCGCGCTGAAAGACGTGGAAAGCGTGTTCCTGCTCTGGCCGTCCTTCACGGCAGACCATGCGGCGGAGGTGGTCGCGGCCGTCGCCGGGCACGCGCGGCGCGTGGTGTATCTGTCGGCGAACGTGCCGGACGAGCCGGTGATGCACTACCACGAGATCGAGCGGCTGATCCGGCATTCGGGGCTGGGCTGGACGTTCCTGCGACCCGGCGGCTTCGCGACCAACACGCTGGGCTGGGCGGACCAGATCAGACAGGGCGTGGTGCGCTGGCCGTACGGGCAGGCCGCGAGGTCCTTGATCCACGAGAGGGACATCGCGGCGGTGGCCGTGCACGTGCTCACCTCGGCGGGCCACAACGGCGCCACGTACGTGCTCAGCGGCCCCGAGCAGCTGACCCAGGCCGAGCAGGTACGCGTGATCGGCGAGGCGGTCGGGCGCGAGGTGCGCTGGGAGGAGCTGCCGGTGGACGTGGCCCGCGAGCAGCTCCTTGCGGCCTGGGGCGACGCGGGCTTCGTGGACGGCGCGCTGAAGGCGTGGGCGGGCCTCGTGACGGCTCCTGAGCAGGTCACCGACACCGTGGAGCGGCTGCTCGGCAGGCCCGCGCTGACCTTCGGGGAGTGGGCGCGGGACCACGCCGCCGACTTCAGTTGACCTCGCCCGCGGGGTGCTCCACGAGGGCGAGGATGCGGCTGGACATGAACCTGGCCGTGCGCACCGGCGTCCCGCCGCGGGTGACCTCGCTCACCTCGACGAGCCCCCGCCGGGTGGTCACCTCGACCCGCCGGCCGGCGCGGGTGGCCCTGATCTCGTAAGTACGCGGTGTTCCACCGGCATCGATGACGATCTCCACCCGATCACCCTTCATGTACAGATTCATACCCATATGAATCGGGAATTATCCGTACACCAGTGCGAAAATTGCCGCGACACCCACACAGACGATGACCCCTCGCAGCAGGGGCGCCGGGATGCGCCGGCCCAGCCTGGCGCCCAGGAACCCGCCCGCCACCGCCCCCAGCGCGACCCCGGCCACGGCCGGCCAATCCACGTGCGCGACCAGCACGAACAGCACCGCGGCCACGGCGTTCACGATCAGCGCGAGCACGTTCTTGGCGGCGTTCACCCGCTGGAGGTGGTCGTCGAGGAAGCTGCCGAGCAGCCCGATCAGCAGCACGCCCTGGGCCGCCCCGAAGTATCCGCCGTAGACGCCCGCGGCCAGCACCCCGAGCCACAGCGCCACACCCCCGTGGGGGTGCGCGTGCTCGCGCCGCCCGGCCAGCCACCGGTTCAGCATGGGCTGCACCAGGACCAGCACGCAGGCCAGCGCGATCAGCGCGACGACGACCACGCGGAACACGGCGGGATCCAGGAACAGCAGCAGGATCCCGCCGATCAGCGCCCCGAGTCCCGAGGCCAGGCCCAGCCGCAGCAGGCGCTCGCGCTGCCCCTCGAGCTCGGGACGGTAGCCGTGCGCGGCCGTGAACGAGCCCGGCACGAGGCCGATGGTGTTGGAGACGTTGGCGGTGACGGGATCGACGCCCACGGCGATCAGCGTGGGGAAGGTGATCAGCGAGCCGGACCCGACGACGGCGTTGATCGCACCCGCCGCCACACCGGCCGCCCAGACCGCGGCCAGCTCCCACCCCGTCACGAACCCTCCTTACGTGTCCGGGCTCTTGGGGGGTGTGAAGAGGCCGCCGAGGTTCTCCAGGACCTTGCCCATCTCCGACGGGACGATCCAGATCTTATTGGCGTCGCCCTTGGCGATCTCGGGCAGGGTCTGCAGGTACTGGTAGGCGAGCAGCTGCTGGTCCGGCCTTCCCTCGTGGATGGCCCTGAAGACCATGCCGATCGCGTCCGCCTGGCCCTTGGCACGCATGGCCTGGGCCTCGGCCTCCGCCTGGGCGCGCAGCACGGCCGCCTCCGCCTCGCCGCGGGCCCGCAGCACCGAGGCCTGCTTCTCGCCCTCCGCCTGCAGGATCGCCGCCTGGCGCTGCCCCTCGGCGGTCAGCACGGCGGCGCGCTTGTCGCGGTCGGCGCGCATCTGCTTCTCCATCGAGTCCTGGATGGAGGCGGGCGGGTCGATGGCCTTGAGCTCGACCCGGTTGACGCGGATGCCCCACTTGCCGGTCGCCTCGTCGAGCACGCCGCGCAGCGCGGTGTTGATGTCCTCGCGCGAGGTCAGCGTGCGCTCCAGGTCCATGCCGCCGACCACGTTGCGCAGCGTCGTGACCGTGAGCTGCTCGACGCCGACCAGGAAGTTCGCGATCTCGTACGTGGCCGCCTTCGGATTGGTCACCTGGAAGTAGATGACGGTGTCGATGGACACGACGAGGTTGTCGGAGGTGATGACCGGCTGCGGCGGGAACGACACCACCTGCTCCCGCAGGTCGATCATGTCCTTGATGCGGTCGATGAACGGCACCACGAGGTTGAGCCCCGGGCTCAGCGTCCTGTGGTAGCGGCCGAGCCGCTCGATGATGGCGGCCGTGGCCTGCGGGATGATGCGCACAGTGCGGGCCACCCCGAAGCCCACCGCCGCGACCACGACTAGGGCGACGATGAGCTGCTCGACGGACATGGCGACGCTCCGAAGTCGAGGGAACCGACTCCGTAGATCCTATTTCGTTTCAGCCCAGGGCGGCTTTTATATGCATAAATGGTGATCTAGTAGGCGCGGGCGTACCAGCGGCCCTCGGCGCTGCGCTCCAGCGAGAGCGGCACCCCGAACGTCTGCGAGAGGTTGTCGGGCGTCATCACGTGCTCCAGCGGACCCTGAGCCACCACCGAGCCGTGCCGCAGCAGCAGCCCGTGCGTGAACCCGCTCGGCACCTCCTCGACGTGGTGCGTCACCAGCACGAGCGTCGGCGAGCGGTAGTCGCCCGCCAGCACCGACAGCCGGCGCACCAGGTCTTCGCGACCGCCCAGGTCGAGCCCGGCTGCGGGCTCGTCGAGCAGGAGCATCTCGGGGTCGGGCATGAGCGCGCGGGCGATCTGCACCCGCTTGCGCTCCCCCTCCGACAGCGTCCCGAACCGCCGCCTGATCAGGTGGGCCGCGCCCATCATGTCGATCAGCTCGACGGCCCTGGTCACGTCGTTGGAGTCGTACTCCTCCGTCCAGCGGCCCATGATGCCGTACGAGGCCGTCAGCACCAGGTCGATGACCTTCTCCTCGGGCGGGATGCGCTCGGCCAGCGCGGCGCTCGCCAGCCCGATCCGCGGCCGCAGGTCGAACACGTCCGCCTGCCCGAGCCGCTCCCCGAGAACCTCGACCAATCCTTCGCTCGGATACAACAACGTGCCCGCGACCTGCAGCAACGTGGTCTTGCCCGCACCGTTGGGCCCGACGACGACCCATCGTTCGTCCGCGTTGACCGTCCAGTCGATGCCGCGCAGCAGGGCGGCTCCGTCGCGCCTGACGGCGACGTCCTGTAGCCGCAGCACCTGACCACCCATCCCCGATACCTCCTTAGGAGTCACGCTCGGGACAAACCTATTGCAGGGCGAGCGCTTATCGTGGATCGGTGCGCCCTGAATCGCCTGTCTGTCCCTCCCTGGTCGCCTGGGGCAACGCGTGGCTCGCCGGTCACGTCGGCCTCGACGAGGCGGCTGACCACGTGGAAGCCACCGGCGGACCCGCCGTCGCCGGGGACGTCCCGTTGCGTAAATACCTCGCAAACCTGCGTGCCGACGGGCTGCAGGAGCTCCGGCTCGCCCTGCCCGCCCCCGGCGATCCGCTGGGGCTGTCGGGGCCCGCGCCGTTCAACTCGGCCGCGGTGGACGCCGGTGAGGCCGCCATCGCGGTGCTCGAGGACCGCAACCTCGGCCTGGTGCCCACGCCGGATCTTCGCGGGTCCTCCTATGTCGGGGTACGCCTGGAAGTGCATGACTCCGGGCCCGTACGCCATGATCTGCCAACGCTCTCGGAGGCCGAACGGGAGCTGTCGGAGGCCATGCGCTCGGCCACCGAGGCGCTGTCCTCCGTCGAAGGCCCCATGCAGGCCCGCCCCTCGGACGTGGAGCGCCGGGGCGGGGAGCTGGCGCCCGGCTATCCCGCGCGGGCGCACCGCGTCTCCGCCCTCGCCACCCGCCTGGCCGGGGTGTTGCGGCTGGCCGACGAGCGCGGTCTCACGTCGGGGCAGGTCGCCGCCCGCGCCGCCGCCCTGCGCGAGCTGGACCGCGCGGTACGCCGTGCGCTCGTGGCCGCCCATCACGCGATCTTCGAGCCGCTCAGGAACTGATCTTCCACAGCCTGACCACCTTGTCCTTGCCCGCGGACACGATGGCCGCGCCCTCGTCGAAGGGGACGACGGCCACGGCGTACACACCCTTCTTGTGCGCCTTGACCGGCTTGCCGAGTGTCTTGCGGGTCTCGGGGTTCCAGAGCCTGATCGTGCCGTCGGTGCCGCCGGACAGCAGCACCGTCCGGCCGTCGAGGGCGCCGAAGGAGAGCGAGTAAACGATCTTCTTGTGCCCGGACAGGGTGGCGATGGTCTTGCGGCTCTTCGGATCCCAGATCCGGATTTTTCCGTCTTTACCGCCCGATGCTATGACCGTCTTCCCGTCCACGTTGCCGACGGCGACCGAGTAGACGCCCCTGGAATGACCCTTGTACGTCTTCCCGTACGCCTTGCGCTTGGACATGTCCCACATCCGGACCGTCTCGTCCTCGCTGGCCGAGATGGCGACGGCCCGGTCGCCGATGTGGGTGGCGCTGAGCCAGTTGACCGGCTTGCGGTGGGCCCTGATGATCTTTCCTGTGGCCTTGCGCTTCTTCAGGTCCCAGAACCTCAGGTAGCCGTTGGCGTCGCCGGTGACCGCGACGTACTTGCCCTTCACCTTGGTCACCGCGACCGCGTACACGGCTTCGCCGTGCCAGCCGAGGACCTTGCCCTTGTGGGTCTTGAGGTTCCACAGGCGCACGCTGCCGTCGTAGCCGCCGGAGACGGCCATGGGGGTCTTGCCCACCCTCACGCAGGCGACCGCGTACACCTCCTCGCTGTGGCCCTTCATCGTGGCCAGCGACTTGTGCCTGGCCAGGTCCCACAGGCGCACCCGGCCGTCCTGACCCCCGGTGACCAGCCACTTCTTGCCGCCCGCCGACAGGGCGGAGAGCGTCTGCACACCCTTGGTGTGACCTTTGAACGCCTTCCCGTCCTGCTTGCCGAGCACGGGGACGACCGCCTGCGTGGGGGCGACGGTCGGGGTGGGGGTCGGTGTGGTGACGGGGGCCGCCGTCTCGCTCGGCGCCGGGGTCTGGCTCTGGGTCTGAGCCTGGGTCTGGGCCGGTACGGGGTTCGCGCTGACGGAGGTGGTCGGCTGCGGCCGGTCCTCATCGGTTCGCTGGCCGGTCCCGAACATCGTCGGCCCGAAGAACAGCACCCCTCCGGCCAGGGCGAGCGCCACGACGAGCGCGCCGGACACCATGGCCGCCCGCCTGCGCCTGGCCTTGGCCTCACCCGGCTTCTCCTCGACCGGCGCATGCTTGAAGAACGCGTCGTTGTCCACCGGCGCCCCGGGCGCTTTCGACCGGGGAGCCGCCGAAGGCGGCACGGCTGGCGGAGGCGCCGCGTTCATCGGATAGGGCGGCGGCGCCTGCCGCTGTCCCGGCACGGCACCATGACCGGGCGCGGGGCCGTGTTGCGGCGGCACGTACGGCGTGGGAGGCGGCCCGCCCGCAGGCGTCTGTGGGGGCGGGTAACCCCTCCCCGACGGATGCGCCCACCCGGACGGCCCGCCAGGGTCGGCGGCGGGCGGCCGACCGTCGGGACTCGCCCAGCCGTTCCCCGCGGGAGACGCGGGTGGCGCGACCGCACCCGGACCGGCGGCGGGCGGGCCGTAGGCGGGACCCGCGACCGGAGGCGTCGCGTTCGGGCCGGAGTGGGGCGTGCCCCAGTTCACCGCAAGTGGTGGCGGCTCCGGAGGAGTGCGTCCGGCGGCGAGCTGGGACCCCGTGTTGAGCGCGACCTCGCCGTCGGACCCCGGCGACTCCCCCTGGTTCGCCAGCAGCGCGAACAGGGCCTCGGCCGCCGTGGGCCGCTCGTCGGCCCGCTTGCGAAGGCACGCCTGCACGATCGGCCGCAGATCGTCGGGCAGCGCGGAGAGGTCGGGCTCGTCGTGAATCACCCGGTAGACGACCGCGGGCAGGCTGTCCTCGCCGAACGCGGGCCGCCCCGTGGCCGCGAACACCATGGTCAGTGCCCAGCTGAACAGGTCGCTGGCCGGCCCCACCCGCTCGCCCGAGACCTGCTCGGGCGACATGTACGCGGGTGTCCCCACGATGCCGCTGCTGAGCGTCATGGACGAGTCAAGCGCCCGTGCGATGCCGAAGTCGATCACCCGTGGTCCGTCGGTCCCGAGCAGCACGTTGCTGGGCTTGAAGTCCCTGTGCACGACCCCGGCGCGGTGGATGGCGGCCAGGGCGGTGACCGTGCCGACGGCCAGGCGGTAGAGCGCGCCGCCCGCACGCGGCCCCGCCCGCTGCACCACCGCCTGCAGCGAGACCCCGTCCACCAGCTCGCTGACGATGTACGGCTGCTCGCCGTCCATGTGAGCCCCGAGGACCTGGGCGGTGCAGAACTGGGCGACCCGGCGCGCGGCGGCCACCTCGCGCATGAACCGCTCGGAGTCCAGACCTGGCTTGTCCAGCCGGGTGTTGAGCAACTTGATCGCCACCCGCCGCCCGTCAGGCGACTCGGCTGCGAAAACGATCCCCTGCGCCCCCTTGCCCAGCCGGCCGATCAGCCGGTAGTCGCCCAGTGTCCGCGGATCGGTCGGCTGTAAGGGGTGCGTTTCCGGCACCTGGCCCTCCCCGTCGTGCTAGACCCCCGATCAAGCGTGATAGGCCCGGGCGAACACCCGCAAGCCATCCCAGGTCACGAAAGATCAACGCTCTTTGCGAAAAATTTGCCCTTCGCAATAATCGTGGAGATGATCGGGGATTTCCAGCACCGTACGGGGAGCCGTCCCATGCGCAGAAGCGTCAGCTTGTTCTTAGCCGGTGGTCTGGCCGCCGCGCCACTGGCCGTGCCCGCCCAGGCGAGCGCCGCCACCACCACCGCGCCCACCGCCGCGGCGGTCACGCAGTCGAAGCCGTTCTCGAAATTCAAGATCTCCGTCAAGCACACCACTCGCACCAAGCGCGGCGGCAAGATCACATATTACGTCCGGGCGAAGAACCTGGGCCCCCACTACGCCGACTATTACTGGATGGGCGGCAAGCTGCCCAAGGGCGTCAAGCCCACCCTGCGCTGGGGCGGCCCGAAGGGCACCAAGTGCACCTGGGAGGGCCAGTGGTTCTGGTGCTGGGGACCGTTGCAGCTTGAGAAGGGCGAGACCGACTGGCTCAACTTCCAGCTGACGCTGAAGCAGGGCACCAGGGGCACGGTCGCGGCCAAGGTCGGCGTGATGTCGTTCGACGTCGACCAGGGCATGGAGAACATCGACGAGGAAGAGCTCGAGCGCCTCGGCATCAAGGGCTACCTCTGGCTCAAGACGGTCAAGACCCAGGTCGTCACCCCGCCACGGCGCCCGGGCCGGACGTGGACGCCGCCTCCCCCGGTCAAGACGTACAACCCGCCCGCCAGCCACGAGGAAACGAACAAGAAGAAGGACACCTGAGGCCAGTCACGCCAGGCCGTGCCGCACCGCATAGAGCGCGGCCTGGGTGCGGTCCTGTACGCCCAGCTTCATCAGCACGTTGGAGACGTGGGTCTTGACCGTCTTCTCGGCGACGGCGAGGCTCCTGGCGATCTCCCGGTTGGACCGGCCGGCCGCGATGAGCGTGAGCACCTCACGCTCGCGCTCGGTCAGCGGCGCGGGCCCCGGCTGGTCGTTCTGCGGCGACAACATCGCCTCGGCCGCCTCGGGCGCCAGGAGCACCTGCCCTCCGTGCACGGCCCGCACGGCCTGGACCAGCGCCGGCGGATCGACGTCCTTGTAGAGGAATCCCGAAGCCCCCGCCCGCATCGCCGGGCCCACGTCGGAGCGGTCGCTCACCGACGTCAGCACGACCACCTTGGTCACCGACCCGGCCAGGCGCTCGAGCGCGCCGAGCCCGTCGAGCACCGGCATCTTCAGATCCAGCAGCAGCACGTCGGGCGCCAGCTCCGCGACCAGCTCGACGGCCTGCGCCCCGTCGCCCGCCTCGCCGACGACCGTGATGTCGTCGTGCAGGTCGAGGAACGTACGCAGGCCCTGCCGTACCACTGGGTGATCGTCGGCGATCAGCACCCGGATCAAACGCCCACCTCCATGCGTACCGTGGTCCCGCTGCCCTGGGCCGACTCGACGGTCATGACCCCGCCGACGGACTCCGCCCTGTCGCGCATCGACACCAGCCCCAGGCCGCGTGACTCCGCCTGCTCGAAACCCCTGCCGTCGTCGCGTACGGTCAACGCCAGCTTGCCGTTCTCGTATGCCAGGCGCACGGACACGCTCCCGGCCTCCGAGTGCCTCAGCGCGTTGTGCAGCGCCTCCTGGGCCACCCTCAGCACCGCCACCTCGACCACGGAGGCGACCTCCGGCAGCTCCGCGCACTCGAACGTGACCAGGGACGGGTGGAGCCGGTCGAGCATGCGCACGTGCTTGCGCAGCGTCTCGGCGAGGCCGTGCCGGTCGAGCTCGGCCGGTCGCAGCTCGACGATCACCGCCCGCAGCTCGGACAGGGCCTCCCCGGCCAGGCGCTGGACCCGTTCGAGCTCCTGAGCGGCCTTCTCGGGCGCCCGGTCGAGCATCGCGGAGGCGGCCTGCGCGGTGAGCCTGAGCGAGAACAGCTTCTGCGTCACCGCGTCGTGCAGCTCCCGTGCCACCCGGTTGCGCTCCTCCAGCATGGCCAGCTCGCGACCGCGCTCGTAGAGCCTGGCGTTGGTGAGCGCGATGGCGGCGTGCGCGGCGAACAGCGTGAGCAGGTCCTGGTCCGCCTCGGTGAAGCCGCCGAGCGTGCGTTTGTTGGCCAGGAAGATGATGCCGAGCACCTGCTCGCCGTCGCGAATCGGCACCCCGAGGAAGTCCTTCATGACCGGGTGGGCCTTCGGCCACCACTCGAACCTCGGGTCCTTGCGCAGGTCGGGCAGCCTGACGGGAGTGCCGTCGCGGAGCATCGCGCCGAGCATGCCATGCTGTCTGGGCAGCGGCCCGATCGCGTCCCACTGCTTGTCGGTGATGCCCTCCGCGACGAACTCGGCGAACGACCCGTCCTCGTCGGGCACGCCGAGCGCGGCGTAGCGGGCGTCGAGGAGGCGCTGCGCCGATCGTACGATGACCTGCAGCACCTCGCGGACCGACAGGTGGCGGGTGACGGCGAGCACCGCCGAGCTCACCGCCTGCAGTATCTCGTCTCGGTCGGGGGACACGGCTCCCAGCTTATGGTCCTAGGACGATGTGCCCATGCGGCGGCGGGCCCTCAGCCCGATGTACGCCGCCCGCCGCGTTTCTAGCGTCGGGAGCATGACGAACACCGCACTCATCACCGGCGCTTCCCGCGGCCTCGGCCTCGCCCTGGCAAGGTCGTTGGCAGGCGCGGGCTGGAACCTCGTACTCACCGCCCGCGGCGCGGACGACCTCGAACGGGCCGCGGCCGAGCTGGGCGCGACCGCGATCCCCGGCGACGTGACCGAGCCCGAGCACGTTCAGCGGCTGGCCCGGGCGGTGCCTGAGCTGGACCTGCTGGTGAACAACGCCAGCGACCTCGGGGTCACGCCGCTGCCGCCGCTGGCGGGCTACCCGCTGGAGGCGTTCAGGGTGCTGCTGGAGACCAATGTGACCGCCCCGCTCGCCCTCGTCCAGGCCACACTGCCCGCCCTGCGCACGGCGCGCGGAGCCGTCGTCAACATCACCTCGGACGCCGCCACGGGCGCGTACGAGGGCTGGGGCGGCTACGGCGCCACCAAGGCCGCCCTGGAGCAGCTCTCCAACGTGCTGTCGGCCGAGGAGCCCGAGGTGCGGGTCTGGTGGGTCGATCCGGGTGAGATGAACACCCGCATGCTCGCCGACGCCGTGGGCGCCGAGGAGGCGGCGGCCGCCACGGACCCCGCCAAGGTGGCCGCGGCGCTGCACGACCTCGTCAAGGCCCGTCCGGCCAGCGGAAAAGTGAGCCTGCAATGAGTCTCGCGCTCGACTTCGCGCTGCCGCCCGGGCTGTCGGCGGGCGAGCCTCCCGAGGCGAGGGGGATGTCCAGGGACGCGGTACGCCTCATGGTCTCGCGCGGCGACCTCGAGCCCTCGCACCACCGCTTCAGCGACCTGCCGGGGCTGCTCGAACCCGGGGACCTGATCGTGGTGAACAACTCGGCGACCCTGCCCGCGGCCGTCCGGCTGGACCGACTGTCGGTGCACTTCTCCACCGCCAGGGAGGACGGCACCTGGCTGGTCGAGCTGCGTCGCCGTACCGCCACGGCCTCCGAGCCCTACGGCGGGGGCGAGCCGGGCGAGTGGCTGCCGCTGCCGGGGCGGGCCACGTTGCGGCTGATCGAGCGGGAGACGCCGCGGCTGTGGCGGGCCTCGCTCGACCGGGACGTGGAGGCGTACCTGCGGGTGCACGGGGTGCCGATCCGCTACTCGTATGTGAGCAGGGACTGGCCGATCGAGTCGTACCAGACCGTGTTCGCGACCGTGCCGGGGAGCGCGGAGATGCCGAGCGCCGCGCGGCCGTTCACCACGGAGCTGGTGACGGCGCTCGTGTCGCGCGGGGTCGGGATCGCGCCGATCACGCTGCACACGGGGGTGGCCTCGCCGGAGAAGGACGAGCCGCCCTACGCCGAGCGGTACGAGGTGCCGGCGACCACGGCGCGGCTGGTCAACCTGGCGCTCGAGAGCGGCAACCGGGTGGTGGCCGCGGGGACGACCGCCGTACGGGCACTGGAGACGGCCGCGGGCGAGGACGGGCGGGTGGCTCCAGCGGCGGGCTGGACCCGGCACGTCGTCACCCCTGAGAACGGCGTACGGGTTGTCACGGGACTGATCACCGGGCTGCACGAGCCGCGATCCAGCCATCTGCTGATGCTGACCGCTATAGCGGGCGAGAAGGCGCTGGGGCGGGCATACGAGGAGGCGCTACGGAACGGATATCTGTGGCACGAGTTCGGTGACACCCACCTGATTCTGAAGAAATAGTCTTTACATAGATTTTGCCGTCGTGATAGGAACAGCGGGCATTTAACGGGGGCTTTGTGCGTGTGCGTCCCCGTGCCCACTTCCTCACCGGAGACGTTTAATGCGTAATCTGACCAAGGCCGCGTCGCTGGCATTGCTGGCGGGCGCCCTGCTCGCCCCGGCTGTTCCCGCTTCCGCCACGACTGTCGCCGACGCACCGTTCTCGGTCTTCGACGTCAAAGTGAAGGCGTCGAAGACGGTCAAGCCCGGCGGCACGATCAAGTACTCCATCGTGGCCACCAACAAGGGGCCCTACGAGGCTGACGCCTGGTTCGTCGGCGGCGCGTTCCCCAAGGGCGTCGACCTCAAGCGGATCATGTACTCCACGAGTGTCAAGGACACCGAGTGCGGCCTCGAAGGCCGTGCGTTCTACTGCCTCCTGCCGGTGGTCCTGGAGAAGGGTGACTCCATCACCATGACCTTCGAGGCCAAGGTGAAGAAGAACGCCACGGGCACGCAGCAGGCCACGCTCGGCGTGGTCTCCTACGACCTCCAGACCGGCATGGACAACATGAGCAAGGAAGAGCTGGAGCGGCTCGGCGTCCCCGAGCACGGCTACGGCAAGACGGTCAAGACCAAGGTCGTCCGCTAGCTCTGGAACGTTTCGGGCCGCGTCCGCAGGGACGCGGCCCACTGCGTTCACCAGACGTTCACCTGGGGCGTTGCGGCTCCGGCCGTTTACGGAATGTTCACCGCCACACCTGCGCCCGAATGCCCGACCTGCTTCGCGAGCATCGGGCCGGGCGCAGTACCGTGGCTCGATGTGGACCAGCGCACCCTCCTCATCACCCTGACCGGTCCCGACCGGCCAGGCGTTACTTCGCGACTTTTCTCCGTTTTGTCCGCCTTTCCTGTGACAGTGGCGGACATCGAGCAGGTCGTCATCCGTGGTCGGCTCACGCTCGGCGTGCTCGTCGCGTACGCGGGCGGCCCCTCGACCGGCACCGGCACCACCCTCGGTGCCATGTGGACCGCCGTCGAGCGCGTGGCCGAGGACCTCGGCATGGAGGTGGAGCTCTCCACCGGCTCCCAGGCCAAGGAGCAGCGCCGCCGCGGCCGCCTGTCGGTCAGCGTGCTGGGCGCCACGCTCCAGCCCGCGGCCATCGCGGGCATCGCCGGGCGCATCGCCGCCGCCGGCGCGAACATCGACCGCATCGAACGCCTCGCCCAGTGGCCAGTCACCTGCATCGAGCTGTCGGTCTCCGGCGCCGACCCCGACTCCCTGCGGATCGAGCTGGCCGCGGAGGCGGCGGTCCAAGAGGTGGACGTGGCCGTCCAGCGCACCGGACTGTCGCGGCGGGCCAAGCGGCTGATCGTCATGGACGTCGACTCGACGCTCATCCAGGGCGAGGTCATCGAGCTGCTCGCGGCCCACGCCGGATGCCTGGACGAGGTGGCCAGGGTCACGGAGCAGGCCATGCGCGGCGAGCTGGACTTCGCCGAGTCGCTGCGGCGCCGGGTGGCGCTGCTCGAGGGGCTGCCCGCCGAGGTGTTCGAGGACGTACGCAAGGAGGTCGTGCTCACGCCCGGCGCCCGCACGCTGGTGCGCACGCTGAAGCGGCTCGACTACCGCTTCGCCATCGTCAGCGGGGGGTTCACGCAGATCACCGACGGGCTGGTGGAGGAGCTCGGGATCGACTACTCGGCGGCGAACGTCCTCGAGGTCATCGACGGGCGGCTGACCGGCAAGGTCGTGGGCGAGATCGTGGACCGGCCCGGGAAGGCGCGGGCGCTGGAGAGGTTCGCGCGCGAGGCCGGCCTGCCGATCTCGCAGACCGTGGCCATCGGTGACGGGGCCAACGACCTGGACATGATCGCAGCAGCCGGGCTGGGCGTGGCCTTCAACGCCAAGCCCGTGGTGCGGCAGGCGGCCGACACGGCGGTCAACACGCCCTACCTGGACTCGATCCTCTACCTGCTGGGGATCTCGCGGGACGAGGTCGAGGCGGCCGACGCGGAGGACGGCGCGCTGACGATGTGACCCCTGGTCAGCTCTCCTTGGGGTCCCAGTGCGTGACCAGGCGCCCCTCGCCCGGCCAGAGGTCCTCCCAGGCGGACTCCACCTCGATCACCGCGAACGCCCCCGGGCGGAAGACGTAGTCGCCCCCGGCCAGCCCCAGTGCCAGCTCGTGCACGCCCGGATTGTGCCCGCACAGCACCACGGTGCTCAGCTCGGGATCCGTCCGGCGGACCACCTCGAGCAGCTCCTCCGGGTACGCCTCGTAGATGTCCCGCTCGTAGCTGATCTCCACCTCGGGGAAGGCGATCTCGGCGGTGCGCTTGGTCCTGAGCGCCGGCGAGCAGAGCACGATGTCCGGGTCGAGCCCGGCCGTCCTGATCTCGTCGCCTGCCCGCTTTGCGTCTCGCTCGCCCCGCCCGGTCAGCGGCCGTTCGCGATCGGCCAGCCCGGGGATGTGGTCGGCTTTCGCGTGCCGCAGCACAATCAAGGTCCGCACCAGATCACCCTGTCTTCGAGGCCCAGAGGGCCAGCACGACGATCGCGGCCAGGATGGCGAGCATCGCCAGCAGAATGAAACCCAGGGTCTTTCCGCCGCTGGGCTGCTTGTCACCTGTCACGCGCCCAGTTTCCCACCGAGGGGCCTCGCCTTCACGCCCGCCTTCGACCTCGGCGTCCCCGTACGTGTCGCGCCGCACACCACCGCACCACGTCCACCGCCACCACCGACGCAAATCACCCCGCCACTCACCGCCCGGAGCGCCATCGACAGCGGGAAGCCGGGCCAAAGGAGCGGGGGCCTGGAGCCGGGAAAGCGAGACGCCCGCCCCTACGCAGTGGGGCGGGCGTCTGGAGGGTGTTTGCCGGGCTATGAGGCGACCGGAGCGTGCTCCCGGTTGTCGTTGTTGGCGGGTTCGGTCGTCACGGACCGCCGCTTCGACACCACGATGGCACCCACCACCACGGCCACCGCAACCACCGTGACGGTGATGCGGATGGCCGGGTTGCCCGCGTACAGCACGACAGCCGGGGCGACCAGCAGCGCCACCAGGTTCATCACCTTGATCAGCGGGTTGATGGCAGGACCGGCCGTGTCCTTGAACGGGTCGCCGACCGTGTCGCCGATGACCGTGGCGGCGTGGGCCTCCGAGCCCTTGCCGCCGTGGTGACCGTCCTCCACCAGCTTCTTGGCGTTGTCCCAGGCGCCACCGGAGTTCGCCAGGAAGACGGCCATCAGCGTGCCGCACGCGATGGCGCCGGCGAGATAGGCGCCCAGCGGCGCGTACCCGAGTGCGAACCCGACCGCGATCGGCGTCATGACCGCCAGCAGACCCGGCGTGGCCAGCTCGCGGAGCGAGTCGCGGGTGCAGATGTCCACGACGCGGCCGTACTCCGGCGTCTCCGAGCCGTCCATTATGCCCGGCTTGTTGCGGAACTGGTCGCGTACCTCGAAGACCACGCGCATCGCGGCCCGTCCGACCGCCATGATCGCGAGCCCCGCGAAGAGGAACACGACCGCGGCCCCGACGACCAGGCCCACCAGGACGTTCGGCTGGTCGACGCCGAGGGTGAAGGTGGAGAAGCCGCCGAGCGCGGACTTGATGTCCGCGGTCGCCCTGGCCAGCTCGCCCTCCACCGCGGTGCGGAAGGCGCCGAACAGCGCGGTCGCCGCCAGCACGGCCGTGGCGATGGCGATGCCCTTGGTGATGGCCTTGGTGGTGTTGCCGACGGCGTCCAGGCTGGTGAGCACGCGGGCGCCCTCGCCCTCGACGTCGCCCGACATCTCGGCGATGCCCTGGGCGTTGTCGGAGACCGGGCCGAACGTGTCCATGGACACGATGACGCCGACCGTGGTCAGCAGGCCGGTGCCGGCCAGGGCCACCGCGAACAGCGCGATCGTCACGTTCCCGAACCCGAGCAGGAACGCGCCGTAGACCGCGCCGCCGATGACCAGGGCGGAGTAGACGGCCGACTCCAGGCCGACGCTGATGCCGGCCAGGATGACGGTGGCCGGGCCGGTGGCCGAGCTCTCGCCGATCTCGCGTACGGGGCGGCGGTTGGTCTCGGTGAAGTAGCCGGTCAGCAGCTGGATGGCGCTGGCCAGCACCAGGCCGATGAGCACCGCGCCGATGGCGATGAGCCGCGGGTCGGCGTCGGACTGCACGGTGGCGCCGGTCAGGCCGCCGAAGCTGCTGGGCAGGTACAGGTACGCGGCACCTGCCACGAGCACCGCGGAGATCGCGGCCGAGATGAAGAAGCTGCGGTTGATCGCCGCCATGCCGCTGCGGTCGTTGTCACGCATCCGGGTGACGAAGATGCCGATGATCGCCGTGATCACGCCGATCATCGGGACGATCAGGGGGAAGACCAGCCCCTGCTCGCCGAAGGCCACTTTGCCCAGGATGAGGCTGGCGACCAGCATGACCGCGTACGACTCGAACAGGTCGGCCGCCATGCCGGCGCAGTCACCGACGTTGTCGCCCACGTTGTCGGCGATGGTCGCGGCGTTACGCGGGTCGTCCTCCGGGATGCCCTGCTCGACCTTGCCGACCAGGTCGGCGCCGACGTCGGCGGCCTTGGTGAAGATGCCGCCGCCTACTCGCATGAACATCGCCAGCAGCGCCGCCCCGAACCCGAAGCCCTCGAGCACGCCCGGCGCGTTGCCCTGGTAGATGAAGACGACCACGGCCGCGCCGAACAGGCCGAGGCCCACGGTGAACATCCCGGCCACGCCGCCGGTACGGAACGCGATGCGCATCGCGCGCTTCTCGCCCGACTCGTTGGCCGCGGCGGCGACACGGACATTTCCGCGCACGGCCAGCCACATGCCCATGAACCCGGTCAGCGCGGAGAACACCGCCCCGACCACGAAGAAGATCGAACGCCCTATTCGGACATCCGTTTCCGCAGGTAGGAGGAGCAACAGGAAGGGAATCACGACGACGAAGATCGCCAACGTGCGGAACTGACGTGCGAGGTAGGCGGCGGCGCCTTCTTGTACGGCGCGCGCGATGTTCTGCATGCGCTCCGTGCCCTGGCCGGCGGACAGCACTTCACGCACCAGGCCGCCGGCGACGGCTAGTGCGATCAGTGCGACCGCGGCGACCACGATCACGATGGTGAGATTGTTTCCACTCAGGGCCAGATTGGACGCTGGCTCCAGTGCCAGCATGTGCCTGCTCATCGTTCTCCTCGGCAAGACCGGTCGTCCTGCCCGGGCGGTGCTGCAGTTTTCCTCGGCGGGTGTTGCGGCACCATCCGGGTTGTGGGTGCCGCTTCCGGTTGAATCCGCGTTCCGCCGGATCACCTTGGCCGGTGCCGGGAGTCTACGCAGGCACTCAACGGATATGAAGGCTCTCGAGGCGGCTAATTGTGTGCGCGTCTAGTAATCCCCTGACAGCGAGCCGGTTTGCGGCCTGGCAGGTGAAATTTCCCCCGGTTTACGGTCACGAAAACCTCTTAATACAGCCTGACCATAACTTGGCGGCCCAGGACGACACGCCAGCCGACAACCAGGTGGCCACTGACTGACGTCAGCGGAGTCGCAGACCCGACTGGCCGACCCCCGGACAGACCGCCGGTCGCCCCTCCTACCGCCCCGCACGATCCGCTGACCCGTCATGACGTGGCGACACGTCTCCAGGCGGCAGGACGCCCGGCAAGTGAACGGATGCCCGAGGACCGCCTCTGGTCAGCCACAGCAGAAGACGCTACGTGCCGACAAACGTATGTTGACCATATCTTTACTGATCAATTAATGTCTAGCAGGTTAAGGGCCAAGCAAGCCGCTCCGCTCAGCGGAGCCGTCCGCGGACGCCGCCTGTAGGTGCCTCCGCGGGCCCCAGGCTTGTTTCGCCTCACTGATCGAGAGGCGGAGGCTCGTGTGTCGCTCACGCATCGAACGACCGATCTCATAAGGATTCGGCTCGTCGAGCGAGGCGTGCCCGGCACGAGGCCAGAACGGGCATCTCGGCACACGGCCACGCGTCTAGCAATTGGGGAAGTGCATGGCCAGTAGTGGTTTCACCTACGCCGGCCCCGAAGGTCTTGGGCATCTCAAGAAAGCAGGTCTGAGATCTCAAGACGCAGCCGACGACCTCTTGAAGATCCGCAAGACGTTCGTGGACCAGGCGGAGGGCAGCGTGGACGCCTATGCCCTGGTCGCAGACGGCGCAGCGGAACTCGCCAGCAGTTACAACGAGTTCTTCCACGACCTGTCCGACTCCATGTACAGGCGTGCCAGCGCCCTGAAGAACAGTGGGAGCAACCTCAGGTACGCCTCGGAGAACTACGGCTGGGCCGACCAGCTCAAACCGCCCGCCGACCCGCCTTCTCGTCCGAACTACGGCGAACTGCCGGATCCGTGGACCGGATCCGTGATGTTCAACGCGACTCTGGACCTGCTGGGCCTCTCCGACGACTACGAGCGCCGGCTCACCGAGATGCAGCAGGCTTGCCTGTATACGGCGAAGCGGCTCCGCCAGCTGCAGCCCGAGGTCGACGCGGTCGAAGGTGAGGTCAGGAAGGCGCGATGGGGCGGAGAAGCAGCCCAGACCTACCATGCGGCCTGGACGAGGTACATCAATCCGGCTGGGGGGGCGAACGAGGCCCAGCCCTTGGAAATGTGGGCCAGGCGGTCGGACCAGGCCGCCGAGATTCTCGGCAACGCGGTTGAGGAGACCCAGAAGTACAAGGGCATCGTCAAGGCGACCCTTGAGGTGCTCGCAGTAATCGGCGCCATCCTGGTGGGCGCGGTGATTCTGAACCCGGCGGTACGGCTCTACCTCCGGAACCTGTTCACCCAGCTCCGCACCCACGCCGTGAGGATGATCAAACTCCTGGCCACCAGGCTCAAGGTGCTCGCCCGAGCGTTCGCGAAGTCCGTGGGGGGACGCAAGCCCGTGGTGGGCGAGTTCAACTTCAACGGCTTCGGCGTCGTCGGCGCGAACTACGTCAACTCCGCACTGGCGAACTGGGGCCGGGGCGTGGACGATCCCGCGGCGATCTCCCCGAGTATGGCGGGCACCCTGTTGTTCCTGTTCGGCCTCGGTGGCTCTTTCGGGCTTCTGAAGCGGATCGGCGCGGTCACCAGGTTGGCCCAGACTCATCCTCTGGCGTTCAACATGGCGGTGGAGCTGGGCATCAACGCCGGGGCCGCCACTGCCCTGAGCATGATGTTCGAGAAGAAGGGCTTCAACGCCGCGCTCCAGGACGGCCTCATCGTCGGAGGTACCAGCGCGATTTTCGGCGCCGGATACTACGGACTTCTCCGTAACGGGACCGGCCTGAAGCACCTTGCCTGGCGCAAGGCGGACAAGTGGGGAGTGAAGAAACTCGGGCCCGCCGACCCGAGTCGCCCGATGTCGGCGACGAACGTCCGCTACGCCACCCCCAATGGGACCCGCCTCGCTCAGATGAAGGCCGACGGTTCGGATATCTATGTCCCGAAGAACAGCATCACCTACCGGGCAAGGCAGATCGGTCCGGTTAATGCCTTCCTGAACATGGACCCCTTCTGGAAGGGCCGTATCCTTGGTCTCCTCCCAGGGACGATCAACTACACCTTGGTCCCGCGAGGACAGAGCGAGGCCCCCGAACTCACGGTCCCCAACTACCGGAACTGGGACAACAATCCCCAGCCTCAGCCGTCGCAGCCCAACGCCACGCCGCCGGTAGGCGCTGCCACGCACACGGTGCGGTCCGGCGAAACGCTGTGGGACATAGCCCAGCGGGAGTACGGCGACGGAACTTACGCATCACTCCTCATGCAGGCCAACTGGCAGCTCGACGGAATCAACCAGGGCAATTTGTCACCCGGCGCACAGCTGATCATCCCGGAGCTCAGAAAAGACGCGTGAAACCTCGCGAGGGAACGCAGAACGGCGCCTCACCACCGTACGCGTGAGGCGCCGTTCGCGTACCTGGCACCCAGCGCGGTGAAGCCGCGCACGATGCGGGCCGAACGCATCGCCGGCGCCGCTCCGCCGGAGATCCGACTCATGGGACGTTCTCGGAGACCCGGCGCAGGCGGGTCACCGGCGTGTTTGCCGGGTGCCGTCCTGAAACAGAAACTCGGTGTCGGCCGCCGGATCGAGATCCGGGAAGGCGTTCAACGCCTTCTCTTCGACCTTCGACACGGCGTCACGCCGGGCGTCGCCGACGGCCGCCACTACCTCATCCGCCAGCACGTGACTGTCCAGCCGCATGGCACGGGGCTCGATGGTTATCTCGGAGACCTTTCCTTGCGCGTCGGCAACAGCCGTTACGTGCCCTGACGCACTCGCGCCGGTGCCGACCATCCCTTCCAGCTCGCCGTACTCCGTCTCGATGAAGTCGTGCATTCCCCGCTCTTCGCGATCCGCACCGGCGACAGCGCCGTACATTTCCTCGACACGGCGGAGAATCGCGCTCACCGCCTGTCCGGACCTGTCGTACGCCAGGCTCTCGCCGAGCGGTCTCGGCGTGACCTGGGGCAAGGAAACACCGTCCAGGATCTCCAGCGCCTGTTGCCATGAGTCCCGCTGTGCCGCTTGGACCACCAGGGTCACATCCTTGGCAAGGCGATCTGCGTCGCGTCGCATCACGCGCGGATCGAGGGTGAGCGAAACAATCGCACCGCCGGCGTCGGCCTTCGCTACCAGCAGCCCGTCGTCACTCCGGCCGACGCCGACGACCGCGCTGATCCGGGCCTGCGCTGCCAAGGGCTCCCGCATCATCTGCGCGGTCCTGCTCTGGATCGCGGCCAATATTTCGCGATCGTCATCCGCCCCAGAGGACATCGGTATTCGGCACCCCAGCGCTCATGCGTCACGTTCGCCGTCAGTTTAGGGCATCCTTTACGCCCTGTCCCGATATCTGGAAGTTGGATGCTTACCCGATCTCGACCCCGAACTTCCGGACACGCTACGCGCCTGCCATGACGAGGAGCTGGCTTGAAGGGTCGCCGCCAGTGGCTCCACCAGGCAAGCCACGACCCCTCACAACACCAGCCCCCACCGACCACCACCCGGGCGGCCCCTTCGCGCCGTTACGGCGGCCCGCCACGCGCGGGTCAGCGGGCGTCTTGCTGGGGCCCGGGCGGCGCCGGCTTGGCTCCGCCGTACCGGTTGGAAGGGCTTTGCAGGGCTGAGCGCCGCAAAAGAGGCGCCCAGCCCCGGCAAGCGAGGCGACCGGCTCAGCCCACGTGGCCGGCGGCGGGCCAGCTCATGCGGATGTTCGTGCCCTTCGGGCTCGGGAAGACCTCGACGTCGTCGGCCAGACCTTCGATGACCGCGATGCCGAAGCCCGACATGAACGAGTCAGAGAGCATGCCCAGATCGAGGGGCTGCTCTTGCTTGATCTCATCGCTGGGGGCCTGATCGCTGACCGTGACTTCGAAACGCCCGGAGTCGTCACGCAGCTCGATGCGGATGGGCTCGCCCGGACAGTGGACGCGGTGCGCCTCGACTGCCCGGGAACATGCCTCACCCACGGCGAGCCTGACCTCGTCCAGCAGTGACTCCGCCACGCCGGTGCGGCGAGCTATCGCCGTCGCCACCAGCCGCGCGGTCCGCACATGCGCGGGGAGAGCGCTGAACGTCAGCTCGACGGTAGCCATGCTACTTGTCTTTGCCGTGAGCTTCCTTGGCCTCGTCGACCGAAGCGTAGATCCCGAAGACCTTGGTCAGTCCGGTGATCCGGAAGATCTTGAGGATGCGCTCCTGCGTGCACACCAGCTCGAGCGAGCCGTCGTGTGCACGAACCCGCTTGAGCCCCCCGACCAGGACACCGAGGCCCGTGGAGTCGAGGAAGTCCACCTTCTCCATGTTGACGAGAAGGTGGAAGTTGCCCTTGTTGACCAGGTCAATGAGGAGCTCACGCAATCTCGGCGCCGTGTAGACATCGATCTCACCCTCGACCTCCACGATGGTGAGTCGGTCTTCGGTGCGGTGATCCAACTTCAGATCCACAGATCCTCCAGCGCCTCGCCTGCGAAACTACTCTCTTGGGCCTGGCAATCTGGAGCGTGGCCCCAGATCGTCCGACCCTGACGCGCGGCATTCAACCATGCGTCTGGCTTGTGTCTATACGAAATCACGATTCCCGGCGACTTTGCCCACAGATGCAAGACTGGAAACAGTGACTTCCTCCGCATCCTCCCCACAACAGGCAGGTCCACTCCTCCGCCACCTGCTTGGTGTTCCCGCACGTCATGAGCGCGTCACCCATGTGGAGCATGTTCCAGCACGTCAGGCCGGTCAAGCCGAATGGCCCAAATGGACGCCAGAAGTGCTTGTTACGCGCTTGGCGAACCGCGGGGTGACAGGACTCTGGCCCCACCAGTACGAGGCCGCCGACCTGGCATTTCGTGGCCGAAACGTGATCATCTCCACAGGCACGGCCTCCGGCAAGTCCCTTGCGTACCTGACCCCCGCGGTCGCCACCTGCCTCGACGGCGGCACGATCCTGTACCTCACGCCGACCAAGGCCCTGGCCGCCGATCAGCTGCGCAGCCTGCGCGAACTGCGCATCACCCAGCTGCGCGCCGCCTGTTTCGACGGCGACACGCCGTTCGAGGAACGTACGTGGGTGCGCCAGCACGCCAACTACGTCCTGACGAACCCGGACATGCTGCACCGGAGCGTCCTGCCTCGTCACGCCCAATGGTCGTCGTTCTTCCGCCGGTTGCGCCTGGTCGTGGTGGACGAGTGCCACGGCTACCGCGGCGTCTTCGGCTCCCACGTCGCCCAGATCCTGCGCCGCCTGCGCCGCGTCTGCGCCCGGTACGGCTCGCGCCCCACGTTCCTGCTCGCGTCGGCGACGGCCAGCGAGCCGGGAGCGTTCGCGATGAGGCTGACGGGGCTTGAGATGGACGAGGTGACCGTGGACGCCTCGCCCAAGGGTGCGACCACCATCGCGCTGTGGGAGCCGCCTCTGACGGAGCTACGGGGCGAGGGAGGGGCACCTGTGCGGCGTACGGCCACGGCGGAGGCGGCGGATCTGCTGGCGGACCTCGTCCTCGCGGACGTCCGCACGCTCGCCTTCGTCCGCTCCCGCCGCGGCGCCGAGACGGTCGCCCTGACGGCCCGCGCCAAGCTCGCCGACGTGGCCTTCTCCCTCTCGGCCCGTTTCCCGGGTACGCCGGCCACACCGACTCCTGCCACAGCCGACATGCCCCAGACGGCACCGACTCCGACGAACGCACCCGACGCCATCCGGACGGCGGACGCTCCCGGCGACGTATCCGGTGCCACCCAGACAGTGGGCACCTCAATGCACGCGCCTGGCGCAGCCCAGACGACCAGCACAGGGGCAGCCGCACCCGACGCGACCCAAACCACCAGCACAAGAGCAGCCGCACTCGACGCGACCCAAACCACCAGCGCAAAGGCCGCCGCAGCCGACGCAACCCGAAACACCAGCGCAAAGGCCGCCGCAGCCCAAACCAGCAGCACAAGGGCAGCCGCAGCCGACGCGACCCAAACGACGAGCGCTTCCGCCGACCAACCCGGCACGCCACAACAGGACGCCGCCCGCCAGGACGAACGCGCCACCCGCCATGGCGGACGCGCCACCGGCCAGGCCGACGAAGCGAGTGGGCCGGTCGCGGAGAGCTCTCTCACCTGGGCAATCCCGGACTCCCCCACCCATCCGGACTGGGCCGACCTCCCCAACAAGATCGCCGCCTACCGGGCCGGCTACCTCGCGGAAGACCGCAGGCTCCTGGAGAAGGCTCTCCGCGCGGGCACGCTCATGGGCCTGGCCTCCACGAACGCCCTCGAGCTGGGCGTGGACGTCTCAGGCCTGGACGCCGTGCTGATCGCAGGCTGGCCGGGCACCCGCGCCTCGCTCTGGCAGCAGGCGGGCCGGGCGGGTCGCGACGGCCAGGACGCGCTCGCCGTGCTGATCGCCAGGGACGACCCCTTGGACACCTACCTCGTGCACCACCCCCAGGCCCTGTTCGGCCAGCCCGTGGAGGCGATCGTCCTCGATCCCGACAACCCGTACGTGCTCGGCCCCCACCTCTGCGCCGCGGCCGCCGAGATCCCGCTGACCGACGACGACCTGCCCATCTTCGGCGACACCACCTCAACCGTCCTCGACGACCTGGTCGCCCAGGGGTTGCTCAGGAGGCGTCCCGCCGGCTGGTTCTGGACCAGGCGGGAGCGCGCCACCGACCTCGCCGACATCCGGGGCGGCGGAGGCGCCCCCATCCAGGTCGTGGAGTCGTCGACCGGCCGCCTCCTGGGCAGCGTGGACGAGCCGTCCGCCCACACCACGGTGCACACAGGCGCGGTCTACCTCCATCAGGGCGAGACGTTCCTGGTGGAGCTCCTTGATCTGGAGGCCGGAGTGGCTCTGGTCTCGAGCGCCAACCCGGACTTCACGACGTTCGCTCGCGACATAACCGACATTTCCATCCTCGCCACCCAACGCTCCCACCCCCTGGGCACCGGCACCCTGCACTTCGGCGAGGTGGAGGTGACCCGGCAAGTGGTCTCGTACCTCAAGAGACGCCTCCAATCAGGCGAAATGCTCGGCGACGAGCCCCTCGAACTGCCGCCACGCACCCTCCGTACCCGCGCCGTCTGGTGGACGCTCCCCGCCTCAGCCGTGGCCCCCCTCGCAGAGGCGGGCATCGATCTCGGTGGAGCCGCCCACGCCGCCGAGCACGCCTCCATCGGCCTGCTCCCCCTCTTCGCCACCTGCGACCGCTGGGACATCGGCGGCGTCTCCACCGAGCTCCACGCCGACACGGGCCTGCTCACGGTCTTCGTGTACGACGGCCACGAGGGCGGCGCGGGGTTCGCCGAACGCGGCTACGCCCGCGCGACGGACTGGCTGACCGCCACGCGCGAAGCCATAACGTCCTGCGAATGCGAACGCGGCTGCCCTTCCTGCATCCAGTCCCCGAAATGCGGCAACGGCAACAATCCTCTGGACAAACGAGGGGCTGTCCGCCTCCTCAACACGCTGCTGAACCCTCAATGAGCCACTGTCGTGCTGCGTGTGCGCCGGCCACGGTCACGCCCACCATCCGCTGAATTCATTTCATCAAGGCGCACAGCCCCGCCGCCCCGAAGCCTCAGATCCCTGCCTCACCTGCAGCGGCGCGCGGTCATCCGAGACGACACCACCCGTCTCACCCTCAGGCTCCGGATGACCGGCAACCACGCTCTACGCCCAGGCCAGAGCCTTCGATAAAGATCCCAGGGCATAGCTGGACAACGATTCATCAGATGAAATCTAGCTCTCGCCACCCGTGTGCCGGCGGCCGGCGTAAGCGCGTTCCTCGGCCGCTTCCTTGTTGTCATCGTCGGCGGACCAGAAATCGGCGGACCCCGGCTGTGGACGCTCCCAGAACCCGCTGTCCTCCATGGACCTGGGCGACGGCGGCAGGTAGTCGTCCCAGCGATCCTCGATCCGTACGGCGGGCCGGTCGGGGGAGGCATCCGACTCGGGAACGTCGGTGACCGCGGAACTGGGCAAGGCGATACGAACCGGAGCCTTACGGTTCTCCGCGACGCCTCGCACCTCCTCCGCCTCAGCGTGGAGCGGAAGCACGGCGGGCACTTCCTTGCGCTTCTGATCCAGAGCCGGCGACGGCGTCCGGTCAGCATCCGCCGCGTCAGGACGCTCCGCCGACAACGGCTGCCGGACCTGTGCCGACCGATCGGGAATGCGAGTCTTGGCGACCGCCAGGATCACCGCGGGCCGTCTCCGGGGCGCCGCTGCGGCGGCGGTGACGCTGTCGCTCCCCTGCTTGACCTGCACCCCACCGGGCGACGGCACGCTCGCGGCGGCAGCGGTCGCACCGGGCGTGGAGCCGCCTGCCCCGACCGCGGCAAGCGCGCGCCGCCGCGCCCAGGCTCCCGCGTGGGCGCCGACCAGCAACAGGAGAGTGCCCGCCGCGACGTAGACGCCGTACTGGCCGAGGTTCCCGATCGGCGACTCGCCCGACTGTGCCTTCGCGTCAACGGGCTGCGCGGGAGCGAACTGCGTGCCGTTCTTCGTATCGGCTGGTGTGAGACCTCCCGTCGCGTCTGCGGTCGGGATCGGGAGGTTGCCGTCGGGGTCGGTGTCGGGTATGGCCGGCAGCTTGGTGGCCGGTCTCTTATGAGTCGTGGGCCTGCTCGTCGGCAGGGTCTGCCTGTTGGCTGGGAGGGTGGGCAGCGGATCGACGTTCTTGGTGGTCTTGGGCGTCCGGGCATCGGCGGTCGTCCTGGGTTTCCGCGCCGCCGGGAAGGCGACGTACGCGGCGGCCGAATTACCCGATCCGATCGAGCCGCCGTCGCCGTCACCCCTGAACGCCTTGACCGCGAACCCCACCTTCTGCCCCTTGGCCTTGGCCGGCACAGACAGTGCCGCCTGGCACGAGGATCCGGAGCACGCGCTGTCGACAGGCAGCCTCCCCACGATGCCGGACTGGCTGTTGGAGACCTCATAAGACTGCAGGTCGGGCTCCGAGCCCTTGGTCCAGGTCACGAGGACCTTGGCGGTGCCCTGCTTGGTGGCCTTCACGTTGCCCGGCACCTCGGGCGGCCGCTGCAGCTTGAACGTGCTGGTCGCGTACGTGGTGCTGGTGATCTCTCCCTTGAGAGTCACGGTGAAGGTGCCGTTGGGGGCGCTGCCGGCGTCGAACGTGCCGGAGATCGTCTGGTTCGCTCCGCCCCCGGCGACCTTCTGACTGGGCATGGAGGGGCCTTGGACGTACAGGCCCACGTTCAGCTGCATCACGCCCGTATGCGCGGAAACGGTCACAGGCGAGTTCGAAACCACCTGACCATCGGAGGGCGAGGTGATCTGCCCGTCGGCACGCAACGTCACCGCGGCAGCCTGAGCAGATCCGCCGAGTGCGACGGACCCCGCCACGATGACTCCTGCGGCCACCACTCTGCCGACAACCGTCACGACGCTTCCTCCATCGAGAGCCTCGCGCCGCCTGACCGCCTTGGGGCGTTCACGCGACGACCGGAAGTGCAGTCCGCCCGGCCGATACGGTCACCGACCGCCCCCGGATCCGCACCCTAGCGACTTCGTCCCGGCTCTCCCAGACGTCCTGTCACATACGGCATGGACCGAGGGTAAGCGGAACCTTACGGGACATATACAACTCTTGGACACCACGTCTAAGTAGTCGTGACTAGATTGCGACCTAACCTCGTAAGCCTCAACCACCACCTCGCTTTTTGCGCACCATTCGACGCATATGTCGGATTAGCCGCCGGCCGGCGCATTGTGGGAGCGAACACCTTGGTGGTGCATTTTGTCCATCTACACTCCTGCCCGTGACTGGAAGTGGACGTGGTGGCTCCTTCTATGACATGCCTCAGGTCTTCGAGCGGTATCTCGAGCATCGGCACAGCGGCGTCTCCAGCCCCAACCACGTGATGGAGGAACCGGCAGTTGGGTAGGGTCGCGGGGCTTCGGGTGCTGGATCTCGGGTGCGGCGACGCGGCCATCGGACAGGTCCTGTTGAACGCCAGTTGCCGGAGTTACCTGGGGTTGGACGGCTCGGCGGCGATGGTCGAGGCCGGCAATGCGGCCTTGCGCGGAACATCCGGCCGCGTGGAACTGGCCGACATCATCGAGGACTTCTCCGCACCACCGTCATCTTTCGATCTGATCGTTTCACGGCTGGCCTTTCACCGAGCATCTACAGCGTGGAGGCCCGTCCTTCATGGCGGGGAGGAAACGCGGAACGTCATCCAGCATTCTGCTTACACCTGACGACGTCGTTTGTAAGGTGATCGGCGTGAGGACGGCGTACAAGTGTCGGGCCTACCCGACACCGCAGCAGGCGAGGGAGTGCGCGCCCATCGAGGACCGTTTCAACGGCGATCTCGCTGAGCTGGCACGTCGGCGTCGTGTTCCATTCTTCCTGCTGCTTGCCGGTACGCGTACCGGATGAATGCACTTCCTGCTGCTTACTGGTGCGCGCGTACTCGATGAGTGCTCTTCGGCCTTGGGACCGCGACGCCGTGCCCGGTGACTCCTCGTGGCTTTCAGCGCCGCGCCCCGCGGCTTGTTTCGATCATGGTGTTGTCACTGCTGGGCCGGCGCGGGCTCTGCCTGTCAGCGTGCGCTTGCCTAATAACGGCAGCGAGATCGGCAATGCGGTCCAGACATCGGCGACCTCGTTGGTGATTTGGCATCGGGTGAGCTCGACGCCGTTCTGCGTGGCGAGGGCGGCGGCTCTGGCGCATGCGTCCTCTGGGTTGATCATCGCTAGCTTTGCCGCTGCCAGGGCGCTGAGGTCAGCGGCGCTGTTCACCCGGTGGAATGCCACGCGTACCGAGCCCAGCGTGGCGAACGCGGTCGCCACGGTCATCAGGAGGCCCATGAGGGCTACGCCCCAGATCGTGGCTGAGCCTCTTTCCTTGGGATTGATCGGTGCCTCCCCTCTCCTGGGGTCTCGTTTCTTCCTGGCCCGCGCCCATCCGCCAGCGCGCTGCACCACCTCCCCGCTCTGAGCGGGTTCGGGGGCTCGGTAGCTCTAAGGGGGAGATCCGGGCTCGGTGTCGGCTGTGGCTGTGGCGAATATGCGGACCGCCGGCAGGGACTGGGCCCAGGGCGGTCGTACTTCTACCGTGATCTCGACTCTTGTGGTCTCCGTCTCTCGGGTTACGGTCACCTGTGCGTCCGCGCGGCTGGCTGCACGGGCTCGGGCGCTGACCTGCTCCAGTGGCTCGCCTCTGGCCGCGGCACGCGCCGCCGCGCGGGCCGCGTCCACGCATTCGAACTGGGTGCCGACGGCTTGGATGGCCCACAATGCGGCTGCCAGGACGACCATGAGCGCGGGCAGCATCGCGGCGGTCTCGGCCGTGACCGACCCCCGCGATGCCGACCGCTTCTCACCCATGGAGGTCCGCGGGTGGCGGAGGGTCATCCGGTGGCGGTGTTGAGTGCTCGATCGATGAGTGATGACAACATTTCCTGGACCTCTGGGCTGCTCACGACCTTGAACAGGAGCGCGGCGAAGGCACAGGCCGCGATGGTGCCCACCGCGTATTCAGCCGTCGACATGCCTCGCTGCCGGTTGATGGCCGCATAGTGGAGCCATTTGTTGCTGCGCGCGTGGCTGGGGCCGGACGGAGCGATCGTGGGCGATGCATCTCCTGCGCTGGATGGCGCGGGGATCTCCTTTGGCGACTTGGCGGTTGGGTTTGCGGATTCTGCCGTGTTGGGCGGTGCTGCCGGGTTGTTTCGGGGCTCGTGGCTGCGACTCTGAGGGATCTTGCTGGTTGTCTCTCTGCCTGGCGTGGTGTGGGGGCTCTGTTTCGAGGCGGCTTTGATGTCGTCTGGCGTGGTGGCGGGACTGTGCATCGTGCCTCCAGGTGGTGCTCGGAGCCGGGGCCTTGTCCGGCGGGATCCCTAGGTTGGCCGAAGCGGGGTGGTGGCCGCCGGACCGAGCGGCGTTCTGTGGACAACGTCGGGTTTTCCACAATCAGGGGAGTTGACCTGGGGTTTTACGGCTGCACTGTCCTGGTTGGCCCGCGAGTGGGTGTAGGCCGGATGGAGTGTCCCAGCCGCCGCGCGGCCTCCGTCGGATCCACACCCGCCGCTATCAGGATGCCGGCCCCGGTCTAAACCCCTCACGAGACGCGACAGGAGGAAGCCGCCAGGCGAGGCGCGACGTGGAGCACGATCGTATTCGGCGGAGCGATCAACGAGTACCGCCCAGCCGGTGGAGTCCCAGCTCAGGCCATACGCATGCCCTGAATCCGTACAGCCTTCAGAAGCGGCTTTTTCGTTGTGCGCGTGACTGGCGCTGGGGTTGGTTGCGTTTCATCGTCGGCTGGCCGGACTGCTGGCGGGAGGGTTCTCGTCGGCGGACTGGACTCTGGCCATAGCGCCCTTGTGGCCAGCGGCGGCAGCGCGACGGAACCACCACTTGGCCTCCTTCTGGGCGCTCATGCCTCCGGCTTCTGGGCGCTCATGCCTCCGGATTTATCGATCATGACAGCGAGATCGAAAGCGGCGTCTGCGTGGCCGGCACGAGCGGCGCGGCGGGTCCATTCCTCGGCTCCGCCGATGCGTTCCGTGAGCCTGAACAGAAGGCTGAGTGCGTACATCGCACCTGCATGCCCGCCCTCAGCGGCACGGAGATAATGGCGCTCGGCTTCATCGACCCTTCCGGTGCCCTCGGCGATGACACCGAGCCTGACCAGGGCATCGACCTGACCTGCGTTGGCCGCGCGGGCATAGCACCTTTTGGCTTCTTTCGTTCTCCGACACCGCTCAAGCAGGATTCCCAGAAGATAGCGAGCATGCTCGTCAAAGCCGATGGCACGGCGAAGCCATTCTTCCGCTTCCTCGTAATCTCTTTTGTGCAGTCTCCCTGTCGGTTGCAGTTGAATCTGTCGGTGTTCGCGTGTTGTCGGTGTTCAGGGTGAATTGTCGGATTCCGCCTTCGATGTCGTCGAACGACACCCGCAACTGCTCGGCGCCGACTGTGCAATCGACCTCGACGTGCTCGGTCCACCGTCTGATGTCAGGCTGAGTACGTTCGATTAGATCCTTTGTGCCTTGGAGGTTTTGATGCGTGCAGGCGTCGTGGTCACCGCACACCCCGATGTGGAGGATCTCGCCGTACAGGCCGAGGAGTTGGGCCTGCACAGTTTCTGGGTCAATGACACCCCGATGGTCCACGGCGACCCCTTCGTCGCCCTGGGGCTGTGTGCGAAGGCCACCAGCCGCATCAGGCTGGGCATCGGCGTGACCTCACCGGCGCTACGCTCGGCCCCGGCCGCCGCGAGCGGGTTCGCCAGCCTCAACGCCCTGGCGCCGGGCCGGATCATCTGCGGGGTCGGCACCGGGAACACCGCCCGGCGCACGCTGGGCATGCGGCCGACCACGGCGGCAACGATGGAGAGCTTCACCGCCGCGCTGCAGGACCTGTGCGCCGGACGGAGCATCGAGTACCGCGAAGGTGACCGGGTCCGCGACGTCCGGTTCCTGCACACCGGGGCGCACGCGAACACGGCCGACCCGATCGAGTTCGTCCTGGCCGCGCTAGGACCGAAGGCCGCCGCTGTCGCCGGCCGCCGCGGCACCGGCCTGATCTCCTTCGGCCTGCTTGACCCCACCGCCTGGCACGCGTTGCACGACGCCCGCCGCCACGCCGCCCACGGCACGCCCCGCGACCCCGACTCCCGCACGGACTCCTACGTGGTCACCGCGCTGCACATACTCGACGAGGACGAGGACCCCCACGGCGACGCGGCCAGGGACGCGACCGGCCACCTCGTCCTGTCGCTGCTGGCCTTCGCCGCCGACACCGCCGCCGACGCACGCGCCTTCGCCGAGCAACTCGGCCCCGAGGAACGCGAGGCGGTGCGGCAACTCCTCGACCGGCGCGGCACCACCGCCACCGCACCCGACCGGCACACCAAGCTCTACCCCAACTACCTCGGACGCATCGCGCCGGAGGATCGGGACCTGATCCTGCCCTCGCTGATGAACACCCTGGCCCTGGTCGGCACCCGCGACGACCTCCGCGCCCGCATCGCCACCCTGGAACGGGCCGGCATCGACGAACTGCTCATCCAGCCGGTGATCGACCCACCCGCCGAGATGGCCCGGCTCGCGAAACTCCTCACCTGAGCGGACCCGCCGGCCGCGCGCACGCGGTTCACCGACAACAAGACCTGAATAACTTGAGCAGAAACCGTTCGAATCAATATGACGGGCCGCAGGCCAGCATGTGTTCCCTCCCGCCAACCTCATCCGGAAGGGACAGTCCGTGTCGGTTGCAGTTGAAGCTCCCGAGGCGATCAGCATCGCGGTCCTCCTCGGCTCGCCGGCCTGGCGCCGCCTGGCCGCCGGAGACGACGAGCAGCTCAGCCGGTTCACCGCGGCGATCGGCCGGCGGCTTGGCGACCCCTTCTACCAGCCGCGCGGTGAACGCGACCCGATCGCCCGCTGGATTGAGCAGGACTGCTCGAGGCCGCCCATCCCGCCCCCGACCACGGGGGCATCCTCGCCGTAGGGTCACCCGGGCCAGGAGGATCAATTCTCACCGACAGGAAACCCTGGGCAACTCCACTCGAAACTGCTCAGGCCAGGGCGTCTTGCCGCAGTTCACCTCATATCCCTCCCGACAGCTTCAACTGGAAGGGACAGCACCCGTCGGGAGGGGTCCCGGTCATGCCGTGCCTACCGCCCTGCCATGCTGGGGTAACGGCTTACTGCATGGCACGATCGCACCTTGCCACGCGTGCGCGCTCACCCGAGGCGTCGAGTCCCGCTGTCTGGTCCCGCGTGTCAGGTCTCAGGCCTGCGCGACAGATCCGGCTCTAGAGGTGAATGACACTCCAGCTGGATGATCTCCGGTATGTCATGTGGATGGCAGTGCCACGGGCTGGGGTGACCAGGGACGTTGAGGGTCTGGTCGCAGTAGCGGCAAACGGGTCAGGGCAGGTCGTAGACCGTGATCGCGATACCGCGCTCGGTCAGCTGCTTGAGGATAAGCGGTTCGATCCGCTCCCAAGAGCCGCCCGCGAGACCAGCGCCGAGCCGAGGCATGTGGACACTCGCGTGAAGGCTCAGAGCTTCGTCGCCCAGAGCGGACAGGCAACGGTCCAGGGCGTCGTAGCGGATGGGCGGGCCGTCCTTGGTGGGCCGGATGCCATGCTGGCCGATCAGGTTCGCGACCCATAGCTCGGGCTCGACCTGCACCAGCCGGATTGCACCCAGCTGGAAGTCGTTACCAGTGCGGTGCCAGGCTCGGTAGTCGGCTTCCGGCTGTGGCCAGCGCCGGGACAGGGCGAGAACGAAGCCCTTGCCCCAGCCGCCGATGTCGTTGCACACGTGGCAGATGACCTTGGGTCCCTGGCCGTGGGGTCGGGTCGCATCGCCGGTCACATAAGAGATCACGGCGTGGAAGGTACGCCAGCGCCCCGACATTCGTGTCTCGCGTGATCATCAGTAGAAAACGTTCTACGGATCATAAGATCGACTTCCATCGAAGCGCTTGTCCCGTCTCGGGACACCTGTCCAGTCCCGCGCTGTGTGATGGGTTTCCTACTGCATCAAGCTTGTGGATCTACGGGATGACGATTGTGGCGGCCAGGCCGGCTATTACCGGAATGATGCCCAGCAGGACGAATGCCGGCAGGAAGCACAGGCCCAACGGGGCCACCGCTTTCACGCCGACGCTTCTGGCCGTGGCTACGGAGGCGGCTCTGGCGGCTTCGCGGGCGTCGTCGGCGAGGCGGGTCAGGACGTCCGCCACCGGGGCGCCACTTTGAGCAGCCCGCCTCATGGCTCGTGCGAGCTGGGCCGTGGCCGGGTCCTTGGCGAGGGTGCCCCAAGTGGGTTCGGGGTCGGCGCCGAGACGTAGCTGGGTGCTGACCCACTTCAGCCGCCGGCCGAGTGGGCCGCCGATCGCGTCGGCGGCTATGTCGGTGGCGGCGCTCACCGGGCGGCCGGCCAGGAGGCATGCGGTCATCAGATCGGCGGCGAACGGCAGGTCGGCCGCGATTCGCCGGCGCTCGTGGTGAGGCCGCTGGGGTTGCTTCTTGTGGAGGAATATCGCGACCGCTGGAGTGGTCAGGATGCCCGCGAGGGTTCCGATGATGCCGCCGATCAGAAGGGCGAGTATCAGCCCTGTGCTGCCGGCGATGATGATCGTCTTGCGGGTGATGCGAGGTGGAGGGAGATCCAGCCAGGTCGGGTGATGTGGCTCCTCGTTCCCGATGTGCGCCCGTTGGTTTTCTGGGCGAAGTCTGGTTGGCGGGCGTAGTCGGGACAGGCGTTCTGTCGGGGTTCGTGGTGAGTACCACAGCCAGGTGGCCGTGCCGGCGAGCAACGCGGACAACAGCTGGAGCATCGGCCAGGTCCAATCAAGATCGGTATGTGACTCGGCTGTGGGTTCAGGCTTGTGCTTGAGCTGCCATGCGGTTGGTCCACCACAGGCCGCAGGCGTCCAGGGCGATGCCTGCTGTCAGGCACATGAGGCCGGGCAGGCTGCCGAACAGGAAGTCCAGGGGGTGCATGTTCAGGGCCGCGGCCATCACAAGGCCGAGGGCGGGGAGGACGGCGAGGAGTCTGGCCGTGGTGCGGGGGCCTGCCAGCTGGGCGGCGACGTCCTGGCGATGGGCTTGGGCTGTGCGTAACGTGGTGCCGACCCGCTCGACCAGCGCGGCCAGGCCCGCGCCCACCGTGACGCCTACCTCCCAGCAGGCTGCCAGTTGGCGTAGGCCCTCGCCTCCTTGGGGTGGAGCTGACGAGATCAGGGCAGCGGAGACGTCGCCGCCGTCCCTTGCCGCCGCGATGACGGGGCGCAGGGCTTCCGGGGTCGGGAGGTCCACTGCGGCTATTGCCCTCATCAATGCCTCTCCGGGGGTACGGCCGGCCGAGAGCTCCGCCGACAATGCCTGGCATAGCTCTATTGACGCCCGGCGCCAGGACTCTGCGCGGCGCGCCGGGGTCGGACGGGCGAACAGCCTGCTCAGGGACCTCCATTGGGGCTTCTGCCCGCCCTCGGTCAGTTTGGCCAGGCGGGTTGTGGGGGTGTCAGGGGCCGTCCACAACCACACGGCGCAGGCTGTGGACAGCGCGGCTACAAGGGCGCCAGTCATCGCGGAACCTCCGACATGCACAACGTGGCTTCCAGGGCGCCGGTCATCGCCCCGCCTTCGGACGCGGATGAGGCACTGCAGCCGGCCGACCGGGTGTTCCTGATCGGCGTGGCGGTGGGGCCCGATGGGAGGTGCTTCAAGCGCGCTCTGGTCTCGCCGAGGTGCCTAGGCATCGGCGCCCAAAGGACGGCGCCACGGTGGGTGTCCGGTCCAGGCCGCGCACGGAGGGCGGTGTCCGGTCCAGGCCGCGCACGGAGGGCGGTGCCTGGTCCACCCGGCGCACGGAGGGCGGTGTCCGGTCCAGTCGGCGCCCCAAGGACGGTGGTCGGTCCAGTGGGGCCGCCGTGCTCCGGGTCGGCTGCGTGAGGCTTCATGGGTGTGCTCTTTGCGACAGGGCCTCGTAGGCCGGGCCGGGGCGGGAGTTTCCCTGTGTGTCGAAGGTCAGGGCGGGGATGGACTCGACGAAGCCGGTCGACGTTCTGGAGAGCAGGCAGATCTCGGCTATGCGCCTTCGGCCGTCCGGGCGTCCGCGGGTCAGGTGGATGACCGCGTCGAGAGCCGCGGCCAGTTGGCTGTGCACGGCTTCCCTGGTCAGGCCCGCCGCGCAGCCCAGCGCCTCCAGGCGAGGTGGTACGTCGGCAGCGGTGTTCGCGTGAAGTGTGCCGCAGCCGCCCTCGTGGCCCGTGTTGAGCGCGGCCAGCAGGTCGACCACCTCGCTGCCTCTCACCTCTCCCACCACCAGGCGGTCCGGGCGCATGCGCAGCGCTTGGCGTACCAGGTCGCGGAGGCCCACGCCGCCCGCGCCCTCCAGGTTGGCCGGGCGGGTTTCCAGGCGGACCACGTGGGGGTGGAGGGGGCGCAGCTCGGCGGAGTCCTCGACCAGGAGGAGGCGCTCTGCCGGGTCGGCCAGCGACAGCAACGCCGACAGGAGCGTGGTCTTGCCCGTGCCGGTGCCGCCCGTCACCAGGAACGCCAGCCTGGCCGTGACCATGGCGGTCAGCACCTCAATCGCGGACGGGGTGACCGTCCCTGCCGACACCAGGTCCTCCAGGGTGAACGTGCGGCGCGGCGGCAGGCGCAGCGACACGCAGGTGCCGCCCGAGGCCACCGGCGGGAGCACGGCGTGCAGGCGGACGCCTCCCGCGAGCCTGGCGTCGACGTACGGGGAGGCGTCGTCCAGTCTCCTGCCGGCGGCGGCCGCGAGGCGCTGGGCCAGCCTGCGCACGGCTCCGTCGTCCGTGAAGGTGACCTGGGTGCGGCGTAGGCCGCCGCCGTCGTCTATCCACACCTCGCGTGGGCCGTTGACCAGGACGTCTGTCACGTCCGGCCGGGCCAGGAGCGGCTCCAGCGGGCCCGCACCCATCAGGTCGGCGCAGAGGGCTCTGGCCACCGCGAGGATCTCCGCGTCGCCGTACACGGATTTCTCGGCTCTCAAGGCCACTGCCACCTGGGCGGCGCTGGGCTCCACGCCTGCCCGGGCCAGGCGTACACGAACCGCTTCCACCAACTCCGGCGAAACGGCTCCTTGGGATGAGGGCAGGGTGGTCATGCCGGGAGAAGGTCTCGTAGGAGGCCGGCGCAGAAGGCGCCCAGCACGGTGCGGGGGCCCAGCCTGGGCAGCTCGCCACGGTTGAGAGTGGCGGTGAGCCTTGGCTGGTCCGGCAGGATGCCGGTGGACGGGATGCCCAGCGAGCCCGCGGCGGTGTCGTCGTCCAGGACTCCTGGCCTGAGCACCGCACGGATGTCAGAGGTGTGTTTGCGTGTTTCGCCCAGCACCTGGACGGTCGACAGGATGCCGCGTACGTCCGCCGTGGCCACGACCAACGTGGTTTTCGCCCTGGTGAGAGCCTCGATCGCGGCGGCGTCCAGATGGCGTGGGAGGTCGACCACGATCAGGTCGAAGCCTCGCTGGCCTGCCTCCAGGACTGAACGCATGGCCTGGGGCGGGATCGCCGCAACGTCGCCCCTGTGGAACGAGAGGACCGCCAGGTCACCGAACGACGGCAGGGCCGCCTGCAGTGCGCTTGAGTTGATCCGGCCCTCGCGGGCCACCAGATCTCCCCAGCGCGCGCCCGATGCCTCCTCCTGGCCCAGCAGCGCGTCGATGCCGCCGCCCAGCGGGTCGGCGTCCACCAGCAGGGTGCGGAGGTGGTCGCCCGAGGCGCGCAGGGCCAGGCAGGCCGACAGGACGCTCGCGCCCGCCCCGCCACGGCCGCCGATCACGCAGATCACGGCCCCGGAACGGGGGTCGGGCTCCATGGCGTCCGCGAACCGCTGCACCAGATGGCGCTCGTCGTCGGGGAGCGCCACGACGGCCTGGGCTCCGACCGCCACGCATTTTCGCCAGGTGTCGGGGTCTTCGGCGGCTCGGGTGACGAGGAGGACCTGGTCTCGGGTGGGCGGCGAGGTCGCGGCCACGGCGTCTGCTTGGTCGGCGCCCACCGCGACCAGCGGGGCCAGGTTCCAGAACGGGCGGGCGTGGGCCGGGACGTGCGCCACGTCGAGCTGGGCGCCTGCTGCGGCCGCTATGCGGACGAGGTCGTCGAGCAGGGCGTGGTCTTCGGTGATGACGAGCGGACGGTGCATTGCCGGCTCCCTGGTGGGGTGGGGTTGGGAGGCCAACGTTGCTGGAGGTGGTGGAGGCGGGGAGAGGGTGAACGCCGTTCTGGGGATTGTGGGTGGATGGTGGGGTGCCGCTGTGGATAACCACCGGTCCGAGGGATCAAGGAACGCCATGGCTTTGAGGCCACGGATGAGCTACTGGCCGGGCGCCGCTGTGATGGGTGCCGCAGTGACCGGACGCCGCTGCGAAGGTCCTGCTGGAGTGGCCGGGAGCGATGGCGCAGCGCCGCTGTGGTCATGCCGCAGTAGCCGGGAGCGATGGCGCAGCGCCGCTGCGTTCGTGCTGGAGTGGCCGGGTGCCGCTACGGCGAAGGGTGCGGCCGGCTCGAGGGCGGCTTGAAGGAAAGGCCGGAAGTGGCGGAAAAGGGGCGACCCCCGCCGGGGGGGAGAGCGGGGGTCGCCGATCGGTCCGGCTCCGGGGGGGTAGAGCCGGTCCCGTTTCAGAAGAAAGCTTTCATCACTTCACCAGAGCCTGGCAAGGGACTGGCAAAGCTACCCCGTGCACGTCGCTCCAGTTTCGGGCGATACCAACGTATGCTGCCCGATCGACTCGAGTTTCGTCGAGGAGCAATCTCGCATTTTCGCCAAGTTTTTTGTCCATGCCATAACGATCACATAAAGAAGATCACTCTCCGTGATCGTCACAGGTTGATAACCGGCTGGCCAGAGGCGCCGGAGGAGGCATATGCCGGGCCTGGCCTCATAGGCGGGTAAAGGTCTTGCTCCGAGGGGTTCCCATCAGGCCGGATCCGGCATAGAAAGGAGTCACGGACCCCTTGTCCGGGTGCATCAGCCGGGCACCCACGCGCGACCAGCCGCGGGAGGCGCGTCGTGACGGGCTTGACCCGCTCCGACGAATAGAGGTGCACGCTTGGTAACCCGGCGTGATGCACCGGCAGACGGCGTCTCTTGACTGAGACGCCGTCAGCTATGTCAGCACCCCGCCCCGCCGAGCGCTCAACCCGCCGAGCACCCCGAACGCCGAGCGCTCAGCCCCTCTGCATGGCCTCGCAGATGGCGGTCGTCTCACGCACTCCGAGGGTTACCGCGGAGGCACACTGTTGTACCCACTGCGCGACGCCCTCCGGCGTCCCGCTCAGGTACGCCCGCAACCCATCGGCATAGCCCCCCTCCAGGTGCCCCACCTCCACGGCCACCAGCGACTTCGGGTCCAGCCCGTACTCGACCAGGGTCAGCCGCTCGGCCGAACGCGCCACGATCCCGTCGGCCGTGCCGAAGGGCCGCAGCACGGCCAGCTCGGCGTGCACCACGGCGGCCAGCACGATCGCGGGCGCCTTGGTGGCCCCCTCCAGCAGGCCGGACAGCCCGTCCATGCGTGCCGCCGCCTCAGAGGCCCCTGGCGCGGGGCCCAGGCCGAGCGGGTCCGGCGCGTCGAAGGACGCCGAGCGCGGACGGCCCAGGGAAGAGTCCGGCGCGAGACCGGCGGCCGCCACCGCGTGCAGGCGGGCGAGCACCTGCCTGGGCGCCGTACGCCAGGTCGAGCCCATCCGGCCCATCTCCGCCGACGCGCGCAGCGCCCCCTGGACCAGCGGGTCGCGGACCTCGTCCCGGCGCAGAGCGTCGAGGGACACGTCCACGCCCTCCAGGCAGGCCGACGCACGGGCGCCGCGCAGGGACGACTCCGTGGACACCGCCGGGCTGGCCCGGCGCAGGACGCGGTGGCGATACAGCCTGTCGACGGCCAGCCGCGCCGAGTCCACGGCCTCGGCCACGCCGGGCAACTCCGCGATGACAGCCAATGGGTCACTCACGGGAACCGACCCTACCCGCGGGTACGGCCCGACCGTACCAGCGTCCCCGACAGCCGCGCCGCGGCCGGGAAAGCTCGCCGGTCGAATATCCGCAAGCCTTTATGGGTCCCCTCCCGATTTCGGGATGACAACATTTCAATAGCGTTTGTTAGGCGACCTGATAAGCAGGGGCCCTTCGGTACGGACCTGTCTAGACCTCTTGTGTGTGGAGCCTGTGAGCTGGTGAAGTGGGACACGACGTATCCAATCTGGCCATAGAAGGAGCACGAGGTGGCCCCGGAGACCCCTGGCAACGAGACCCAGGCGCTGTCCAACCTGCTGCAGGAGAACCGCCGGTTCGCACCGCCGGCTGACCTGGCGGCGGCCGCGAACGTGACCGCCGCCGCATATGACGAGGCCGCCGCCGACCGTCTCGCCTTCTGGGAGCGCGCAGCCGAGCGGCTGACCTGGGCCAAACGGTGGGAGAAGACGCTCGAGTGGAATCCCCCGTTCGCCAAGTGGTTCATCGGCGGCGAGCTCAACGTGGCCTACAACTGCGTCGACCGCCACGTCGATGAGGGCCGCGGCGACAAGGTCGCCTACTACTGGGAGGGCGAGCCCGAGGGTGACACCCGTACCCTCACCTACAACGACCTCAAGCGCGAGGTCAGCAAGACCGCCAACGCCCTCCAGGAGCTCGGCGTCGCCAAGGGCGACCGCGTGGCCATCTACATGCCGATGATCCCCGAGCTGCCGATCGCGATGCTGGCCTGCGCCCGCATCGGGGCGATCCACTCGGTGGTGTTCGGCGGGTTCTCGGCCTCGGCGCTGAAGAGCCGGATCGACGACGCCGACGCCAAGCTCGTCATCACCGCCGACGGCGGCTACCGCCGGGGCAACCCGTCGGCGCTCAAGCCCACGGTGGACGAGGCCGTCGCCGAGTGCCCCCAGGTCGAGCACGTCCTCGTCGTACGCCGCACCGGCCAGGACGTCGCCACCGGCGACAAGGACGTGTGGTGGCACGACGTGGTCGACCGGCAGAGCGACCAGCACACCGCCGAGCCCCACGACGCCGAGGACCCGCTGTACATCCTCTACACCAGCGGCACCACCGGAAAGCCCAAGGGCATCCTGCACACCACCGGCGGCTATCTGACGCAGACCGCCTGGACGCACAACGCGGTCTTCGACCTCAAGCCCGAGACCGATATCTACTGGTGCACGGCCGACATCGGCTGGGTGACGGGCCACTCCTACATCGTGTACGGCCCTCTGGCCAACGGCGCCACCAGCGTCATCTACGAGGGCACCCCCGACACCCCGCACCGCGGCAGGTTCTGGGAGATCGTGCAGAAGTACAAGATCACGATCCTCTACACGGCGCCCACGGCGATCAGGACGTTCATGAAGTGGGGCGACGACATCCCCGCCAAGTTCGACATGTCCAGCCTGCGCATCCTGGGCTCCGTCGGCGAGCCGATCAACCCCGAGGCGTACGTCTGGTACCGCGAGCACATCGGCCACGACCGCTGCCCGGTGGTCGACACGTGGTGGCAGACGGAGACGGGCGCCATCATGATCAGCCCTCTCCCCGGCGTCACCGCGGGCAAGCCGGGCGCCGCGATGCGCCCGCTCCCCGGCATCACCGCGGACGTGGTCGACGACCAGGGCAACAGCGTGCCCAACGGAGGCGGCGGCTTCCTCGTGGTCCGCGAGCCGTGGCCGTCGATGCTGCGCACGATCTGGGGCGACGACCAGCGCTACATCGACACGTACTGGAGCAGGTTCGAGGGGATGTACTTCCCCGGCGACGGCGCGAAGCGGGACGAGGACGGCGACCTGTGGCTGCTCGGCCGCGTGGACGACGTCATGCTCGTCTCCGGCCACAACATCTCGACCACGGAGGTGGAGAGCGCCCTGGTCAGCCACCCGAAGGTGGCCGAGGCGGCCGTGGTCGGCGCGACCGACCCGGTGACGGGCCAGGCGATCGTGTCGTTCGTGATCCTGCGCGGCACGGCGGAGGAGAGCGACGACATCGCCGCCGAGCTGCGCAACCACGTGGCCAAGACCCTGGGCCCGATCGCCAAGCCGCGCCAGATCCTGGTCGTGCCCGAGCTGCCCAAGACCCGCTCCGGCAAGATCATGCGCCGCCTCCTGCGCGACGTGGCGGAGAACCGCAGCATCGGCGACGTCACCACCCTGGCCGACAGCACGGTGATGAACCTGATCTCGGAGAAGCTCCCGTCGGCGAAGTCCGAGGACTGATCCCCGCATGAAGGGCGTATGTCCCTATATAGGGATATGCGCCCTTTATGGGTACGCTGACACCTAGGTGTGCCGGGAAGTCTGGTCGGCGTGACGACGACGTTCCGACCGAGGGATTCCCATGCGTACCGCAAAGAGCCGCCCTGCCCGCGCCATCGCCGAGGCCCTCCGCACCGAGACCATCGGCGGGATCATCATGCTCACCGCCACGGTCGCCGCTCTGGCCTGGGCGAACATGTCCCCCGACAGCTACGACGCGCTCCGCGAGACCCGGCTCGGCCCCATGCAGCTGTACAAGTGGGCACAGGACGGCCTGCTGACGATCTTCTTCTTCGTGGCGGGCCTGGAGGTCAAGGCGGAACTGGTCCACGGCGAGCTGGCGAACGTCCGCAAGGCCGCACTCCCGATCATCGCGTCCCTGTCCGGAATGGTGGTGCCAGCCATCGTCTACCTGGTGGTCAGCTGGGGCGAGCACGACGCCGCCCGCGGCTGGGCGATCCCGATGGCCACCGACATCGCCTTCGCCCTCGCCGTGCTCGCCGTGACGGCCAGCGCGATGCCGGCGGCGCTCCGCGCGTTCCTGCTGACCTGCGCGGTCGTGGACGACCTCGGCGCGATCACGGTCATCGCCGTCTTCTACACGAGCCACGTGGACGTCCTCATGCTGCTCCTGGGCGCCGCCCTGCTGGCCGCGTACGCCCTGCTGCCGCACCAGAAGCTCACCCTCGTGCCGCTGGGCGTGGCCGCCTGGTACGCCGTCGAGGCGAGCGGGGTGCACGCCACCGTGGCGGGCGTGGCACTGGGCCTGCTGACCCGTACGACCGCGAACGCCGAGGCGGCCGACCACTACTTCCGGCCGATTTCGGCTGGTCTGGCGGTGCCCGTGTTCGCGTTCCTGTCGGCGGGGGTGAAGCTGGACGGATCCAGCCTGGGCGCTATCTTGTCCGATCGGGTAGTTCTGGGAGTGATAGCGGGACTCGTGCTCGGTAAGTTCGTCGGCGTGTTCGGCGGCGCCTGGCTGTCGGTGCGGCTCGGCCTGGCAAAACTGTCGGAAGAGCTCCATTGGCGGGACATGGCGGCGGTGTCGTTGCTGGCCGGGATCGGGTTCACGGTTTCACTGCTGATCGGCGACCTGGCGTACGGTGACGACCGGCAGCGAGCCGAAGCCGTCACCACCGGGATCCTCGCGGCCAGCGTCATCGCGTCGATCCTGGCGGCGGTGCTGCTTCACGTGAGGGTGCGCAAGCATCGCATTGCGCTGGATGATGTTTGACACGGCCACCAGGCCTCGATAGGAGACGTTCATGCCGCAGACTCCCGAGGAAGAATCCCTGGGCTCGCTGGTCGCCCAGGCGAGCAGTCACATCTCGTCCCTGGTCCGCTCCGAGATCGAGCTCGCCAAGGCCGAGTTCAGGTTCGACGCCAAGCGGGTCGGGACGGCAGTCGGGGCCTTCGCCGCCGCCGCCTTCATGGCGCACCTGTGCCTGATCCTCGCCTCTTTCGCGGGCGCCTACGCGCTGGCCCTCGTGATGCCCATCTGGCTGGCCTTCCTCATCGTGACGGTGATCTACTTGCTGCTGGCGGGTGCGGGGGTGTTCTACGGGATCAGACGGCTCAAGGGATTGGCCGGGATGAAGCGCACCGCGAGATCGATCAAGGGGCTCAAGGAGATCGCCACGCCCGAGGACGAGACGCTTCCCGCGGTCCGCCCCAGTCGCGAGCCGGTGACACGCGATGGCACCTGACGAGTCGGTCGTCCAGATCGAGGGGCCCTGGACACACCGCGCGGTCCACGCCGGCGGCACCCGCTTCCACGTCGTCGAGGCCGGCGAGGGACCGCTGGTGCTGCTGCTGCACGGGTTCCCGCAGTTCTGGTGGACCTGGCGCAACCAGCTCGTCTCGCTGCCGAAGGCCGGATACCGGGCAGTCGCGGCCGATCTGCGCGGCTACGGCGGCAGCGACAAGCCGCCGCGCGGCTACGACCTGCCCACGCTGGCGGCCGACGCGACCGGGCTGATCAGGGCTCTGGGCGAGACCGGGGCGATCGTGGTCGGGCACGACTGGGGCGGGCTGCTGGCCTGGACGATGGCCGTGCTCGAGCCCAAGTGCGTGCGCCGGCTGGTCGCCGTGTCCGCCGCGCATCCGCTGCGGCTGCGCAGCGCGCTGTTCTTCGATCCGTTCGGCCAGCTCAAGGCCAGCGGGCAGACGTTCGGCCACCAGCTGCCGCTGCTGCCGGAACACCGGCTCAGGCGCCGCGACGCGGCTCTGGTGGGCCGGCTGCTCGACCGGTGGTCACGCCCGGGGTGGCCCGATCCCGAGACCGCGCGGGTCTATCGAGAGGCGTTCCGCATCCCCGCCGTGGCACACTCGGCTCTCGAGTACCACCGCTGGTTCGGCCGCTCCCAGCTGCGCCCCGACGGCCGCCGCTACGCCAGGGCCATGCGCACCGAGATCCAGGCCCCCACGCTGCACCTGCACGGGGCGCTCGACCCGCGCCTCCTGCCGCGTACGGCGCAGGGTTCGGGCCGCTACGTGGCGGCTCCATACCGGTGGCGGCTGTTCGAAGGAGCCGGCCACTTCCCTCACGAGGAGATCCCCGACGTGTTCGACACCGAGCTGCTCGGCTGGCTGGCCGATCCGGAGCCCGACCGATGAGAGACCGCGATCCCGAGGGCAGGCCGCGCAGCGCCAGGCCGCGCGACGCGTACGGCAGGCCGCTCCCCTACGGCGAACCCGGCGTGCCCAGGGTCCCCGACGACTACGCGCCCACCGCGGAGCAGGCCCTGGCCGAGGGCCGCCGCTTCCTGCGCGAGGGGCTGCCGTTCAACGCGCACGAGGTGTTCGAGGGCCGCTGGAAATGCGCGCCCGAGGAGGAGCGCGAGCTCTGGCAGGGCCTCGCGCAGATCTGCGTCGGCCTGACGCACCTCCAGCGCGGCAACGGGCGCGGGGCGGTGACCCTCTTCAGCCGGGGCTCCGCCAAGGCCCAGGGGTACGGCGGTGCGTACGACGCGGTCGGCAAGGCGGCCTCGGGCCTGAGCCAGGACAGCGACCCCGGCGAGGCCATCGCCCTGATCCTCGCCAAGCTCCCGGACTAGCGCGGCCCGTAGCTCCTGCGGGTCACCCCAAAGGCAAGGGGGTCAGTCGCACTGCTGGGTGCTGGCCTGCGTGGTGTCGTTCCTGCCCTGGGCCGCGTCGGGGGCGACCTCCTCGGCGGTCAGGACGTAGCCGGTGTCGGCTTCGTTGGTCGCCGCGGCGAAGATCACGCCGTAGACGCGCCCGTCCACCGTGAGCAGCGGCCCACCCGAGTTGCCCGGCAGCACCCTGCCGCGGATCGCGTAGACCTTGCGCCTGACCGTGGTGTCGCGGTAGATGTCGGGCCCCTCGGCGTCGAGCTGGCGGCCGATCCTGGCCGGCTCGGCGGTGAAGCCCTTGCTCTTGGGGAACCCGGCGATGATCGCGTTGTCGCCCCGTCCGCCGTCGCCGTCGAAGGCGAGCTGCGGCAGGTCGAGGCCGGGCACGTACAGGATGGCGATGTCGCGCCGCGGGTTGTAGCGCACGACGGTGGCGGCGTGCGGCTTGTTGGCGGAGTCGACGACCTGCAGGTCACGGGTGACGCCCGCCACCACGTGGGCGTTGGTCATGATCCGGTCGGGCGCGTAGACGAAGCCGGTGCCCTCGATGTGCTTGTTGCAGCTCTCGGCGTTGCCCTGGACCTTGACGATGCCCAGCCGGGCCCGCTTCAGCTTGTTGCCCTGCAGCACGCTCTGATCGGGCGGCGGCACGTCGATGAGCTGGTCCGCGCCGATCGCGTCGAAGACGGGCGGGAACTCCGAGCGGTCGATGAACTTCTTGAACGGCTGCTGCCAGTCGCGCGCGGCCTGCGGGATCGCCTCGTCGACCGTGGTCAGCAGCGCGGAGTTCTTCACCTGGTCGACGAGCGGGGTGAACGCCGTCGAGACGATCAGCGAGCCGATCAGCCAGGCGATGACCAGCACGGACAGCGCGCTGGTGAACGTGCCCCCGACCGCGTCGGCCACCCTGGCGGGCTCCCAGGTCACATGGCTGCGCACGACGGCGCCGAGGGTCGAGGAGGCGAACTGGCCGATGGTGGCGGAGAGGAAGACGATCACGATCGCCAGCAGCGCCTGCGGCGTGTCGCCGCTGACCACGGCCTTGGAGATCGGCGGCGCGATGAAGACGCCGAGCACGGCCCCGCCCACGAACCCCACGAAGCTCATGACCCCGATGATGAAGCCCTGCCGGTAACCCGAGATACCGAAGGCGATCACGAGGCCGATCAAGATGAGGTCAAGCAGATCACCGCGCACGTTTCAAAGGTAACCAGGGATTCGGTCAAGTGTGCACGTCTTCCTCCAGGACGGCGCTACCGCATGTCTACCTTGGGCGGTATGCCGCCGGCCGAGGGAACAGTGCGCGATCTCATCGAGGCAGCTCTGCGCGACACAGACCCCGACGGCCCGCTGCGCTGGCATGTGATCTCCGTGCTGCGCCAGCGCGGCGACCTGGAGTCGTTCATCGAGGCGCGCCGGCTGTGCGCCGCGGAGACGGTGACCGAGCGCCTGCTCGGCGTGGACATCATGGGGATGCTGGAGCCGTTCGTGGACCGTACGCTGCCGGTGCTGCGCTATCTGGCCGCCAGCGAGAACGACGCCATGGTCCTCTACTCGGTGCTGATCGCGTTCGGCCACCTGGCCGACCCGCGGTCGCTGCCGTCTGTGATCGAGCTGGCCGGCCACGACGACGCGAGGGTGCGGTACGGCGCCGCGTACGCGCTGCAGCACGTGCTCGGCGACCCGCCTGACCGGGCGGGACTGGAGACGCTGCGCGCGCTGGCGGCCGACAGCGACAAGGACGTGGCAGGCTGGGCCTCGCTCGGCGTGGCGCTGAGATCGGCCCGTTAGCCGCGCCGAGACCGGCCCGTTGACCCGCGCCGAGATCGGCCCGTCAACCCCTCGAGGCCAGGTCGATCACGTGCTGTGGGAGGTCCTCGACCTGGGTGGGGTCCCACGGAAGTTCGAGCCCGCCCTCGCGCAGCACGGTGTCCAGGACCATGGCCGTGAACCCCCACACGAGCATCCCCCGCACCCGGAACGCCGGCCCCGCGAACCCGCTGGGATGCCGCAGCGTGACCCGGTTGCCGGGATCGACCAGCTCGGCGATCGGCACCCGCTCCACGGACTCGACCTCGTGGGGTGAGGCCGCGTGCACGGCGGACGGCTCGCGCCACCAGGCGATCACGGGCGTGACCCGGTTGTCGCTGCGGTCGAGGTACAGCTCGGGCATCGTGCACAGCACGTGGACGCCGGAGGGATCGACGCCGGTCTCCTCCTCGGCCTCGCGCAGCGCCGCCGCGACCGGCCCTCCGTCGTCGGGGTCCACGCCGCCGCCGGGGAACGCGGGCTGCCCGGCGTGGTTGCGCCCGCGCGTGCTGCGCTGGATGAGCAGGACGTCAGGACCCAGCGGCCCCTCGCCGAACAGCATCAGCACCGCCGCGGCCCGTCCGGCCCCGTCCGGGGGGCGCAGGTATCTGGGCACTCTGATCCGCTCAGCCTGCGCCGCCAGTCTGTCGAGCCAGTCGGGCACTTCGGTCACGCATCCTCCAACACGGCGGGGTTCCGATGACTTCCCTTGATCGGAAGCTTGGTCAGGAGAAGGGGCCGGACCTGACGAGCTTCGTGGCCTCGGCCGTCGCCGTGGGGCCGGTGCCGTACGACGGGCAGAGCGCGGCCAGCGGGCACACGCCGCACGCGGGCCGGCGGGCGTGGCACATGCGGCGGCCGTGCCAGATCACCCGGTGCGAGAAGATCGTCCACTCGCGCTTGGGCAGCAGCTCGCCCACGGCGTGCTCGATCTTGACGGGATCGGTCTCCTCGGTCCAGCCGAAGCGGCGCACCAGCCGCTGGAAGTGGGTGTCGACGGTGAGCCCCGGCACGCCGAACGCGTTGCCCAGCACCACGTTGGCGGTCTTGCGGCCCACGCCCGGCAGGGTGACCAGGTCCTTCAGCTTGCCGGGCACCTCTCCGCCGTACCGCTCGCACACCGCCCTGGCCATGCCGATGATGCTGTTGGTCTTCGCGCGGAAGAAGCCGGTCGAGCGGATGATCTCCTCCATCTCGGCCGGGTCCGCGGCAGCATAGTCGGCCACCGTCGGATATTTCGCGAAGAGGATGGGGGTGACCATGTTGACCCGCTTGTCCGTGCACTGTGCGGACAGGATGGTCGCGACCAGAAGTTCTAACGGGTTGCCGAAGTCCAGCTCGCAATGGGCCTCTGGGTAGGTCTCCGCGAGGATGCGGTTCATCTTGCGCGCCCGCCGTACCAGTGCGAGCTGGGTCTCCGGCTTGCGCCCCGCCGCGTTCGTGGCCATGCCGCAAGACTAGAAGCTCCCGCGAACTGTTGAACCCAGGACGGCCCTGCCGGCGTACAACCTGGCGACATGGGAGGCGGTGGCCATGAGCGGTCAGGGTGCGGTGCTGTCGGACTTCGTGCGTACGTCGGGGCCGCTCAACGGGCAGGCGCTGCATCACCTGGCCCTGACCTGCGCCTCCGCCGTCGCCAGGCTGCACGCCCGGGGCAACGTGGGGCTCGGGCTCAGCCATGAGAGCGTCGCGCTCGGCAGCCACGGCCAGGTGCTGATCGGCTGGCAGCCCGGCGTCACGCCCGGCTCCGCGGCCGACGACATGCGGGACTGGGCCGACCTGGTGGTCTTCGCCGGCACCGGACGCACGGACGGCGACACCTCCGTCCTGACTCCCGCCCTGCGCCTCGCGGTACGGCAGTGCCGCCAGCCCGACCCCACGGCCAGGCCCCGGGCGGCAGACGTGCTGCGCGTGCTGCTCGGACGATCGGTCGCCGCGGCGGTGGCCTCGGTGGACGACCTCCTGGCCTCCTGACACCTCCGGAGAGCGGCGCTTCCGGAGGGCCGATACCCCTTGAAATCAGGGCATCAGGTAACTTTCCCCTGGATACGACTCGTCCTAAAAGCGCAGAACACTCCAGCATTCCCATAACCTGTGTGTGCCACGCAGAGTGGGGTGAGTCACAATGGCAGCAGAGGAGGCAGAGTGAACACCGAAGATGTGCTGGGCAAGGCCCCCCTGTTCGCCGCGCTGGACCGCGAGAGCGCCGCGGCGCTGCGTACGAGCATCACGGAGGTCCAGCTCTCCAAGGGACAGACGCTTTTCCACGAGAACGAGACCGGCGACCGGCTCTACGTCGTGCTTGAAGGCAAGATCAAACTGTCCCGCACCTCGCCTGACGGACGGGAAAACCTGCTGAGCGTGCTCGGGCCGAGCGAGATGTTCGGCGAGCTGTCGCTGTTCGACCCGCGCCCGCGCACGGCCTCCGCGACGGCGCTGACCGACGTGCGCCTGGCCGGGCTCGGCCACGACGACCTGCGCCCCTGGCTCACCGGCCGTCCCGAGGTGGCACTCCACCTGCTGCGCGCGCTCGCCCAGCGGCTGCGCCGCACCAACGACGTCCTGGCCGACCTGGTCTTCACCGACGTGCCTGGGCGCGTGGCCAAGCAGCTGCTCGACCTGGCCGAGCGGTTCGGCATCAGGACCGATGAGGGCCTGCGGGTGCACCACGACCTGACGCAGGAGGAGCTGGCGCAGCTCGTCGGCGCCTCGCGCGAGACGGTCAACAAGGCGCTGGCCGACTTCGCCCAGCGCGGCTGGCTGCGGATCGAGGCCAAGGCCGTGGTCATCCTGGACATGGACCGGCTCTACAACCGGTCGAGGTAGCCGACGGCTACCGGGCGTCCAGATACTCCAGCTGAGCGACCACCGACATCTCGGCGGCGGCCCAGAGTGAGCGGTCGACGTCCGCGTACACGACCTTGACGATCTGGCGCGGCGTGCGCGCGCCCTGCTCACGCGCCGCCCTGATCTGGTCGAGCCGCTCCCGCCTGTGGGCGATGTAGCCGTCGAGGGCGCCGATCGGGTCGGGCAGCACCGGTCCGTGGCCGGGCAGCAGCGCCCGCGCCTCCAGGCTCTCCGCGGCGGCCCTCAGCCGGTCGAGGCTGCGGAGGTAGTCGGCCAGGCCACCGTCGCGGGCGATGATCGTGGTGCCTCTGCCGAGCACGGTGTCGCCGGTCAGCATCGCGCGGTCCTGCGGCAGCCAGAAGCAGAGCGAGTCGAACGAGTGGCCCGGCGTGCCGTACACGTGGATCTCCAGGCCGTCCACCGTGACCACGTCGCCGTCGGCGAGCCCCTCGTCACCGAGCCGGTGCCGGGGATCGAGCGCGCGTACGGGGGCGCCCACCATCTCGGCGAACCTCCTGGCGCCGCCGCTGTGGTCGAAGTGCCCGTGAGTCAGCAGGATCTCGGTGACGCGGCGCTCCCCCAGATGGTCGCGTACGCGGCGCAGGTGCGACTCGTCGTCCGGACCGGGATCGACGACGACCACCTCGTGCTCGCCGATGACCCAGGTGTTGGTGCCGTCGAGCGTCATGGCGGAGGGGTTGGGGGCGAGCAGGTTCTCGGCGTGTCGCGTACGGGAGCCGTCGGGCGTGCCGATCGGGATGTGCAGTCCGCTCACCTGGTCACCAGCCGCATCTCGCCCTCGATCTCCACGGCCCTCGGCATGATCGGCACGATCTCCCGGCGCTCGGCCAGGATCCCCGCCACGCTGTCGTGAGCCGACAGCTCGGTCAGCGTCTGGTACGTGGGCGGCATCAGGAAGATCTCGCCCTTGTGCGCCAGCTCGATCGCCTCCGCCGGGCGCTGCCAGACCACGTGGTCGGCCTCGCCGCCGACGTCGCGGGTGCGCTGGCCCTCCGGCAGCACGGCGGCGAAGAACCGCGTGTCGAAGCGCCTGTGCTCGATCTCCGGCGTGATCCAGTGGGCCCACGGCTTGAGCAGGTCGGACCGGAGCACCAGGCCGCGCCGGGCGAGGAAGTCGGCGAAGCCCAGGCTCCTGTCGATCAGGGCCAGCCGGTCCGACTCCCAGTCGTCCCCAGTCGTGTCGGCGACCACGGAGTCGGGCCCGGGACCGGCCAGCAGCACGCCCGACTCCTCGAACGTCTCGCGCACGGCCGCGCACACCAGCCCCCGCGCGACCTCCTCGCCGGCGTTGAAGACCGCGCCCCACTCCGCCGGTGACGGGCCGGCCCAGGCCACGGCCTGGTCGGTGTCGCGGGCGTCCACCGAGCCGCCGGGAAAGACGTACGCGCCCGCCGCGAAGGCCATCGTGGACTTCCGCCGCAGCAGGTAGACCTCCGGGGCTGCGTTCATGGCCTCCACTCCGTGGAGGCGGGCTCGGTCGCTGGGGAGCCGTCGCCTTCCCTCGTCACTCCGGTCGCTACGCTCCCTGCGTTCCTCAGTCCAGGCGACGGCGCTCCCTCGCAAAATCACCACCGTGGCGGCGTCCCGCGTGGGGACCGGCTCCGCCCGCCCCGCGAGGATCTCCCGCGCCCGCGTGGCGAGCTCGGCTGGAAGCGGCAATCCGGTCACATCCGTCATAGTGCCTCAGGCTACTTCGGCGATCAGCTCCACTTCCACGGGCGCGTCCAGCGGGAGGGAGGCCACGCCGACCGCGCTGCGGGCGTGCCTGCCCGGCTCACCCAGCACCTCGGCGAGCAGCTCACTGGCGCCGTTGCCGACCTTTGGCTGCTCGGTGAAGGCCGGATCGCTGGCCACGAACACCGTGACCTTGACGATGCGTACGACCTTCTGCAGGTCACCGACCTCGGCCCGCACCGCGGCCAGCGCGTTGAGCGCGCAGATGCGGGCCTGCTCCGCGCCCTCCTCGGTGGTCAGGTCGGCCCCGACCTTGCCGGTCTTCTGCAGCTTGCCGTCCACGAACGGCACCTGGCCCGAGGTGTAGACGAGGTTGCCCGTGCGCATGGCGGGCACATAGGCCCCCGCAGGCGCCGGCACCTCGGGCAGCGTCAGGCCGAGATCCGCGATCTTCTGCTCCGGAGTCACTGCTTCTCCCGCTTGAAGTAGGCCACCAGCTGCTCGGGCGAGGCGCCCTGCACGATCTGGACCAGCTCCCAGCCGTCGGAGCCGAAGTTGTCGAGGATCATCTTGGTGTTGTGAATCAGCACCGGGGCGGTGAGGTACTCCCATTTCTTCATGAGGGCCAGATTAGTGTGAGCAATCTCAAAGGGTGGTCGTCGGCTTTCCGCAAGTGACCCTTCGGTAGCCTCGAGTCGTGGAGTCTCCGGACACGGATTGGGCAGGCGTGCGGCTGCACGTGGTCACCGGCAAGGGCGGCACCGGCAAGACGACCGTGGCCGCCGCTCTCGCGCTCGCCCTGGCCGCCGGCGGGCGGAAGGTGCTGCTCGTCGAGGTCGAGGGCAGGCAGGGCATCGCGCAGATCTTCGACCTGCCACCGTTGCCCTACGAGGAACGCAAGATCGCGGTCGCGCCCTCGGGCGGCGACGTGTACGCGCTGGCCGTCGATCCCGAAGAGGCCATGCTCGACTACATGGAGATGTTCTACGGGATGCGCAGGGCCGGCCGGGCGCTGACCAAGATGGGCATCGTCGACTTCGCCACCACCGTGGCCCCCGGCTTTCGCGACGTGCTCGTCACGGGCAAGACGACCGAGGCGGTGCGCAGGCGGGGCAAGAACGGCCGCAGGGTCTACGACGCGGTCGTGCTCGACGCGCCGCCGACAGGACGCATCACGCGCTTCCTGAACGTCACCCAGGAGGTGGCCGGCCTGGCCAAGGTCGGGCCGATCAAGAACCACTCCGATCTGGTCAGCGGAGTCGTGAAATCTCCTGAAACGGCCGTGCACTTCGTGACACTGCTGGAGGAGATGCCCGTCCAGGAGACGCTCGACGGCATCGCCGAATTGCGATCAGCCGGGCTCCCCACCGGTGGAATTTTCATCAACATGGTCCGCGAATCGCTGCTCCCGCAGGCCGCTCTTGACACGGCTGTCAAGGGCCGGTTCGACACCGGGGAGCTCGTGCTCGGGCTCAAGGCAGCCGGGGTGGCCGACGGGGCGGAGGCCTCGTCGTTCGCCGAGGCGCTCGCGGAAGAGATCATCGAGCATGCCCGCCGCACCGAGCTGGAGCGCGCGGAGCGCGACTCGCTGGCGGAGGCGGGGCTGACGAGCTACGAGCTGCCGCTGCTGGCCGACGGCGTGGACCTGGCGGGCCTGTACGAGCTGGCAGAGAGCATCCGCACCCAAGGGGCAGCATGAAGCGGCCTCGGGCAGCGCTCGACACCCAAGGAGCAGCATGAAGCGGCCTCGGCCCGCGGCGCCCGACATCCAAGGAGCAGCGTGAAGAAGCCCGCAGCGCTCGACATCGACGCGATACTCGACGACCGGGGCACCAGGATCATCGTCTGTTGCGGCGCCGGCGGCGTGGGCAAGACCACGACCGCGGCGGCGCTCGGGCTGCGGGCGGCCGAGCGCGGCAGGTGCGCGGTCGTGCTCACCGTGGACCCCGCGCGGCGCCTGGCCCAGTCGATGGGGCTGACCGAGCTGGACAACACCCCGCGCCTGGTCACCTCGCCCGAGGGCGGCGGCCAGCTCTTCGCCATGATGCTCGACATGAAGCGCACGTTCGACGAGATCATCGAGGCGCACGCCGACCCCGAGCGGGCCCGCCAGATCCTGTCGAACCCCTTCTACCAGTCGCTTTCGTCCAGTTTCTCCGGCACGCAGGAGTACATGGCCATGGAGAAGCTGGGCCAGCTCCGCCGCTCGGACGAGTGGGACCTGATCATCGTGGACACGCCGCCGTCGCGGTCGGCCCTCGACTTCCTCGACGCCCCCGAGCGGCTCGGGCGCTTCCTCGACGGGCGGTTCATCCGGCTGCTCACCGCGCCCGCCAAGGCCGGAGGGCGCAGCGCGTTCCGGCTGCTCAACGCCGGATTCGGGCTGATGGCAGGCGTGATGACCAAGCTGCTCGGCGCACAGGTGATCAAGGACCTGCAGACGTTCGTGTCCGCCCTGGACGCCGTCTTCGGCGGGTTCAGGCAGCGCGCCGAGATGACGTACAAGCTGCTGCAGGCCCCCGGCACGGCCTTCCTCGTGGTGGCCGCGCCCGAGCGGGACGCCATGCGGGAGGCGTCCTACTTCGTCGAGCGGCTCGCCGAGGAGCGCATGCCGCTGGCCGGCCTGGTGGTCAACCGCGTGCACATGTCGCCCGCCTCGGTCCTCTCAGCCGCCCGTAGCGCCGCGGCAGCGGAGGACCTGGAGTCGCGGGGCGAGCACGAGCTGACCGCCGCCGTGCTGCGGCTGCACGCCGGGCGAATGCAGCTCGCGGCCCGCGAAGGCCGTGAGCAGGAGCATTTCATCTCGGCCCACCCCACGGTTCCCGTGGTGCAGGTTCGCGCCATGTCCGAGGACGTCCACGATCTCATGGGTCTGCGGCAGATCGGGGACCTGCTGGCGAGCGCATAAAAAGTACGGCCGGCGGACGGCGCCGGCCGTACTCGGCTCGCCGGGCTTGGCTCAGCCCGCGATCAGCTCGTTGGTTCGTTCGTACTCTTCCTTGGCCGACTCGAGCAGGTCGCGCCACGAGTCCACGTCGGGCCGCCGTCGAAGCAGCGCACGCCGTTCGCGTTCGGTCATACCGCCCCACACCCCGAACTCGATGCGATTGTCCAGCGCATCGGCGAGGCATTCAGTACGGACCGGGCAGCCACGGCAGATGAGCTTGGCCCTGTTCTGCGCGGCGCCCTGCACGAACAGGGCATCCGGATCCGCACCCTTACAGGCGGCACGGGAGGTCCAATCCGTGATCCACATTGTTCGACCCCACTCCCCTTAGGTGGTCAGTCGTCATTTGGGGCCGACGGGCGCGGGCGCCGAGCCTCCGTATTCAGTTGCCGCAGAGGAGAACGTACGCAACTACCCGTTCGGGCCGACAGACCCCAGAGGACCAATTTCTCGCGGCGGTCTTGACCGGGAATGACTAGTCACCCCCGTCAGTCAAGGCGAAATGGTGTCGTGCTACCGGAAAGGTCAGTGTTTCGACGTACCCTTGTTAGCGTGCAAGCGCAGCGCAAAGATCGTTCCAATCCTGTCCTCGGCATCCTGCGTCTGATCATCGCAGGCATCGTCGCCGGGGTGCTGGCCGCGGCCGTGGCTCTCCCTGCGGTCGGCGGGGCAGGGATCTCCACGAAGAGCGCTGTGGAAAGCCTCAACCTCAAACCCGAGAACCTCGACGAACCCCCTCTGCCCGAGCGCACCATCCTGAAGGACGCGAACGGCAAGCAGTTCGCGCAGTTCTACTACGAGAACCGCCAGATCGTGCCCCTCGACAAGGTCGCCCCGATCATGCAGACGGCCCTGATCGCGATCGAGGACTTCCGTTTCTACCAGCACGGGCCGATCGATGTTGAGGGAACGGCGAGAGCACTACTCAAGAATTTCTCGAGCGGCGGCGTGATGCAGGGCGGCTCGTCCATCACGCAGCAGTACGTCAAGCAGGTGCTGGTCAACAAGGCCGAGACGCCCGCGGAGCAGCAGGCGGCCATCGCCCCGACGATCTCTCGCAAGCTCGCCGAGCTGCGCTACGCGATGGCGATCGAGAAGAAGTACACCAAAAACCAGATTCTCGAGAAATATCTGAACATCGCCTACTTCGGCGCCGGCGCCCACGGCATCCAGGCCGCCGCCAGGCGCTTCTTCGACAAGCCCGCCTCCGAGCTCAACCTCGTCCAGGCGGCCACGCTGGCCGGCGCCGTACAGAACCCCGCCAGGACCGACCCGAGCGTCGGCCCCGAGTCGCGGGAGCGGCTGCTGCAGCGCCGCAACATCGTGCTCGACCGGATGGCCCAGATCGGCAAGATCTCGTGGCAGGAGGCCAACGAGGCCAAGGCGAAGAAACTGGGCTGGAAGAACGTCAAGGCGCCCGGCGGCTGCGAGGCCAGCAAATTCCCGTACTTCTGCCTCTACGTCCAGTACGAGATCCTCAACAACGAGGACTTCGGGAAGAGCATGGACGAGCGCAGGAAGCTGCTCCAGCGCGGCGGCCTGGAGATCAAGACCACGATCGACCCGAAGATGCAGGCCGCCGCCGACAAGGCGATCAAGAAGTACGTCTCCAAGAAGGACAAGCCCGTGGCCTCGCAGGCCATGGTCGTTCCCGGCACCGGCGAGATCAAGGCGATGGCCGCCTCGCGGAAGTTCGGCGGGAGCAAGAAGAAGAACGAGATGAGCTACAACATCGTGGCCGACGGGGCGCACGGCGGCGGGCGCGGGTTCCAGCAGGGCTCGACGGCCAAGGTCTACACGCTGGCCACGGCGTTGGAAGAGGGCATGAAGTACGGCGACGGCTTCCCCTCCCCCGCGGGCTTCCAGGCCGGCAGCTACAGCACGTTCAAGAACTGCAAGGGCGACAACGTCGGCGACCCGTCCCACACCGTGCGCAACTCCAGTGAGGGCGGCGGCGGCTTCAAGACGCTCGAGACCGGCACCTGGGGCTCGGTGAACACGTTCTTCCTCAAGCTGGAGCAGCGGGTCGGGCTCTGCAGCGTGGTCAAGATGGCCAAGAAGCTCGGGGTCAAGCGGGCCGACGGGGACAAGCTGTCCGAGGTGGAGACGTTCACGCTGGGGGTCAACGAGGTCGACCCCGTGACGATCGCCAGCTCGTACGCGGTGTTCGCCTCGCGCGGGCAATACTGCAAGCCGCTGGCGATCACGGAGATCAAGGACAGGGACGGCAAGGCCAAGCAGTACAAGCCGAAGTGCTCGCAGGTGCTGGAGGAGGAGGTCGCCGACGCGGTCAGCGGCATCCTGTCCGGGGTGTTCACCAAGGGCACGATGCGCGAGGTGGGCGGCATCGGGCGGGACGCGGCCGGCAAGACGGGGACGACCGACAACTACATGTCGGCCTGGTTCGCCGGCTACACCCCCAATCTGGCCTCGGCCGTCAGCCTGGGCGACCCGCGCGGCACCTCGTCCCACAAGCTGATCGGGATCACGATCGGGGGACGGTACTACTCGTACGTGTACGGGGCCTCCATTTCCGGGCGGATCTGGAAGGACTCGATGATGTCCGCGCTGAAGGGGATCGAGCCGACGGAGTTCACGCCGGTGGACCGGTCGCGCTTCGGCGGATGCACGGAGCACTGCGCGCCCAAGCCCAAGAAGAAGAAGGGCGAGGACGAGGAGGGGCCGCCTGGGGACGGTGGCGACCTGTTCAACATCTTCAACCCGCCGGACGGCGGGGACGGGGGCCAGCCGGGCAACGGCAACGGGCGCGGCCGCGGCTTCACCGGCCCCGTCGCCACGAACGGCCGCTGACCCCGCCGCCGGGCGGCCTTCGGCTCGCCCTCAGGCGGCGGGACGGCGCCCGGCGGCCCATGACCGCACCCGTGGCGGGCACGGCGGCTCCCGGCCCGCTGAGCCGCCTCCAGACCCCCACCTCCAGACAGCCGCCTCCAAACAGCCGGAGACTGACAGCGGGGTCCTTACAGCTGGGTCGTGACAGCTGGGTCGTGACAGCTCGGGTCGTGACAGCCGGAGACTGACAGCGGAGACCGCGACTACTTGCCCGCCAGCCGGGCACGGACGGCGGCGGCGACGCGTCCGCCCTCGGCCCGCCCGGCCACCTTCGGGTTGACGACCTTCATGACCTGCCCCATGGCCTGCGGCCCGGCAGCGCCGGTCTCCGCGACGGCGGCGTCGACGATGGCCGCCAGCTCCTCGTCGGAGAGCTGCGCCGGCAGGTACTCCTCCAGCACCGCCTGCTCGTCCAGCTCGGCCTGCGCCTGCTCGGCCCGCCCCGCGTTTCCGAACGCCTCGGCCGCCTCCCGGCGCTTCTTGGCCTCCTTGGTCAGCACCTTGATGATCTCGTCGTCGGTCAGCTCCCTGGCCTCCTTGCCGGCGACCTCCTCGACGTTCACCGCGGCCAGTGCCATCCGGATCGTCCGGAGACGTACCTCGTCCCGGCTCTTCAACGAGGCCGTCAGGTCGGCCTTCAGCTTGTCCTTCAATGCGCTCATGCGGTCCATCTTGCCGCCTGCGCGGACCGGCGCGGACTTCTCGCGCCGGATGTCGGGCATCATGAGTACGTGAGAAGAGCCGTCGCAGTGCCACTGTCCATGCTTGGTCTCGGCCTCGCCGGGCTGGGTTACGCCTCCGTGGTGGAGCGCAACTGGTTCCGCCTGCGCCGCTTCGACGTGCCGGTGCTGGAGCGCGGCCAGCGTCCCGTACGCATTCTCCACCTTTCCGACCTGCATCTGACGCCCCGCCGTACGATGCTCATCAACTGGGTCCGCTCCCTGGGCCCGCTGAAGCCGGACCTGGTGGTCAACACCGGCGACTCGATCGCCCACCCGGACGCCGTCCCCTCACTCCTGCACGCCCTGGAGCCCCTGCTGTCCCGCCCGGGCCTCTTCGTCTACGGCTCCAACGACCTGTACGCCCCGAAGCCCAAAAACCCGGCCCGCTACCTGTGGCGCACGTCCAAGAACGAGCGCCGCCAGCACGTCCCCACCCTGCCCTGGGAGGAGCTGGGAGCGGGCATGGCGGCCGAGGGCTGGCTCGACATGAACAACACCACGGCCCGCATCAAGGTGGGCGACCTCGACGTGGCCGTGGCGGGCATCCACGACTCCCACATCTCCCGCGACCGCTACGACCTCGTGGCGGGCCCGGCCCCGGTGGACGCCGACCTCCGCCTGGGCGTCATGCACTCGCCCGAGCCACGCAACATGACCCGCTTCGCCGAGGACGGCTACCAGCTCCTGCTCGCCGGCCACACGCACGGCGGCCAGCTCTGCATCCCGTTCTACGGCGCCCTGGTCACCAACTGCGGCCTCGACCGGGCCCGGGTCAAGGGCCTGAGCCGCCACGACAGCGCCTGGCTCCACGTCTCCGCGGGCCTCGGCACCTCCCCGTACGCCCCGGCCCGTTTCGCCTGCTTCCCGGAGGCATCGCTGCTTACGCTCGTTCCCCGCCGTTGACACGGTCACAAGTACCTTGGGAGTCCGCTAGACTTTTCCAAGCACGCGCAAGACCGGCGTGCACCGGGGTGTAGCGCAGCTTGGCAGCGCGCTTCGTTCGGGACGAAGAGGTCGTGGGTTCAAATCCCGCCACCCCGACACAGTTTGACCAGGTGAAGGGCTTGATCCGCTAAGCGGATCGGGCCCTTTTCCGTTTCTGGAAGTCGATAGGAGCCAATCGGGGAGCCAACTCACTCGGACTCAACCCGTCGGCTTGTCGCCGAAGATTGTGTTCATGGTGTGGGCGCCCTTGGTGATCACCGGCTTGAGCTGGTGCCGGTAGACCGCCTCTGTGACGCTGGTGCCGGCGTGCCCGACGAGATCGGCGATGGTCTCGATGGGTACGCCCTGGTCACTCATGATCGAGACGAACGAGTGACGCAGTTCGCGGGGCGTCCAGTCGGTTCCGATGCCCGCGTTCTTCGTGATCTGCCGGAACGCCCGTCGGACGTTCGCCGCGTCCAGTGGAGTGCCGACGTTCGTGCAGAACACCAGGTTGTGATCTTGCCATGCCTCTCCCGCCTTGAGCTTGTGGGCGGCCTGGCGGGTGTGGTGTTGCCGGAGTGCCTCAGCGGCGAGCTTGGGTAGCTCCAGTGTCCGGCGCGACTTGCGGGTCTTGGTGTCACCTCCTACTCGGTCGGCTCGCCACACGTAGATGGCGAACCTGGTGTGCTTGAACCCTGCCTCGGTCACCGGTTGCCACGCCTTGAGGCTGGGGATCCAGGCGACGACGTGATCCCAGCGCAGTGCACGGGCTTCCTCGGTACGGACGCCCGTGGTGAGGCTGAGCACTACGTAGGCGTGCAGTTCGGACGACTCTGCGGCCTTGAGCATCGCGTCCGCTTGGTGCTTCGTGAGCGCCTTGCTGGGCCGGCCGTCCTTGCCTGCTGGTGTGGTGACCAACTCGGCGACGTTCCTCAGCACCAGGTCTCGTGCCTGAGCTTGCCGGGTAGCCCGCTTCAGCACGCTGTGGACATCTCGTAGCGTCCGGGTGGCCAGGTCGGTCGAGAGTTCGTCGAGCCACTCATCGACGTGATCCGCCCGTAGCTGCTGGAGCTTGAGTTTCCCCAGCCTGGGGATAACGTGCGTCTCGGCGAGGATGCGTTGCTTGGTGACGGTGCTCTCGGATCGCCCCTTGAGGCCCTTGCTGAGCCAGTCGTTGACGGCGTCGCGCACAGTGTAGGTCTCCGATGCGGTGACGCCTGACTCCAGGGCTTTGACGGCCTTGATCAGCTTGTCTTTGACCAGGGTCTTGGTCTTGGCCTTGCGCTTGAGGCGCTGGCGCTTGCCATCGGGGCCGAACCCGAGGGAGATGGCTCCGGTGTAGCCGTCTCCCTCGGGATAGATGGTCGCTTCGTACTGGCCGATCAGGATCTTGGCCAAGGGATCACCCCTTCTCGTGACGGTTGAGGTACTCCTCGATCGCCTTCCTGATCACCCACGACACATCTCGCTCCTGCGACTCGGCGTACCTGCGGAGACGGTCCTTCAGTGCCGTGTCCACCCGTACGGGAGGCAGGGTCGTTCGGTCGCTCGTCATAGACGGCTTCCTTTCGTGTCATGCAGTTATCAAGAGGCGCTTGCCGGTTGTGTGGCGGTGCCGCACAACCGGCGGTGTACACCACGTGTAGCACGGCGTTCTACGCCTCGTCCATCGGTTCTAGCGAGGAAATGAAGTCGGCAAGGTGCTGGTCGGTGATCCGGCGAAGCTTGCCGATCTTGATGCTCTTGAGCTGCCGGGTGCGGAGTAGGTAGTAGACCTTGTCGCGCCCGATGCTCAGCATCTCCGCTACCTGTTCGACGGTGTATGCCTGCATGCGCATCCCCCCTCTCTCGTTCCTCGGGCGTGGTCGCGCGCATGATGGCTGGTTACTAACTGTGATCGTCCGCCCGTTCGTCCGTCCGCGCGTTTCTCGCGCTTATCTACGCGCAGACGCGCGGACGGACGCGGACGATTACGGATTGTGCGTATCGGTGTGGGCGCGCCAGCGTCCCCGCGTGACCTGTTCGACATGGTGGGTACCGGCCCAGGTCTTGGAGGCGTTGATAGACCCAGGTGCGGCGCATGTCGGTGGCGCGCATTAGATCGCCGATGGTGGCGCCCTCCTCAGGGGCTTGTTTCAGGGCCAGCGCCAGCGCCTCCTCAGCTTCCCGTGCAGCGTCTTCGCGGGAGTGTCGTGGCGACGGTCTGACGGCGCCCTGTGGCAGCGTGGCGGGCATCTCAGCCGCGCGTTGGAGGGCTTGAGCCGATACCTCGTCGAGGGGCGGGCGGTGTTCGGCGTGCCGTTCCGCGGTGGCCTGTACACCCTCGTCGTCGAGGAGGTACGTGCGGGCACGGCGAGGGATGTCGTGTTCCGGGGAGCTGATCAGGAACTTGCCGGGCGCGTCGAGCTTGTGGGGATGCCAGCCGGCCTTGACCATGCCCTGTCCCAGGATGAGATCCCCGTCGCGGGGCTCTCGCACACGGAAGCACAGCCGGACATCCATCTGGGAGCGGACCGCGCTCTTGCCCATGGCGTCCTTGGAGGGGCGTTGGGTGGCGGCGATCAGGTTGACGGCTGGGGCGCGCCCGCGTCGGGCGATCGAGTCGGCGTAGTCGATGCCGCGTGGTGCCTCGCTGGCCAACTCGGCGTACTCGTCGATGACGATGATCAGCGCGGGCCGCTCTGGTGACGGCTCCCAGACGCGTTCGCCCCGTTTGGTGAGGTCATCGGCCCGTCCGTCGAGGATGACCACGGCATCGGCCAGCAGGGTCTCTGCCTCTTGTGGGGTGGTGGCCAGGCGATCGATGCACGATGCCCAGGGCATCAGCTCCATGCCGCGTTTGAGGTCGACCGCCCACAAGATGACGTCCTGGCAGGCGGTCAGGTCCCCGAGCAGGACGTTCACGCCGCCCGACTTGCCCGCCCCCGACATGCCCGCGAACAGCCCATGCCGCCGCAGCAGGGGAACGCGGACGGGTGTGCCGTCTTCGAACAGCCCCAGCTTGGCGGGCTGGGTGATCGAGGTGATGGATGGACCTGGCCAGGTGATGGCGTCGGCGTGCGGGTCGGTTTCGATGACCCGTACATCGGCACGGTTGGCCTGCTTGGTGGCCACCGGTTGGACGCGGATGCCGCCGCGTGTGGTGCCGAGCGCCGATTCCAGGCGGGGGACGGCGCTGATGGCGTCTTCGACGGTCTGGCCGAGTCCCAGCCCGAGGCGGAAGCGGTAGCCCCACAGGTCCACGATCGCGGACTGAACACGGGATCCAGTCAGACCGACCGCCTTGGCGATGTCGGGCCAGGCGGCCAGCGTGCGCTCGACGCGGACCCGGGCTCGCCGGCGCCGGTGCGCCCACCACGGGACAACCAGCAGCACGCCGCCAATCAGCAGGATCGCCGGTAGTGGCGGTGTGAAGGGGCCGACGCGGGCGGCGGCGGTCAACCACCCGCCCGCGAACGCCGTGGTGATCGCTGCATAGACGCGTTCGATCGGGCGCGTGAGGTTGACCCACCGCCCCCACACGAGCAGCACCAGTGCCACGGTGGCGGTCAGCAGGGGAACGATGGGCCACCAGGTCGGGTACCAGGTGTGCAGGGTCGCCCCCGCCGCCACGGTGACCAACGCGGCGGTGAGGGGGGCGAGTTCGGATCGGTAGCGCCAGACAGCGCGGGCGATGCTGGCGATGACCAGGGGCGCGAATTCAAGATCATCAGTGATCAGGCCGATGGGTTCGACGCCGTAGCGGCGCATGCGGCGGGCGTTGCGCCGCATCTGGTAGCGCGAGGCACGATGACGGTTCATCGGCCACCACCCGCCGCACGTCGAATGTCGGTGCGGTGCTGGAAGTGCAGCTCGTCGCGCACGTAGAACAGGGGGTCGTACTCGCCCTCGTCGTGGGCTGCGAGGGTGGCGCGGATGGCTGCGATCAGGTTGGCACGCTGGTAGCGGGCGGTGGACAGCTCAGCGCGGAGACGGTCGATTTCGGTGACCAGGGCCGGGGTGTCGGCCAGGGCGTCGAAGATGCGGCGCCACAGGTGGTCGAGGGCGGGGGCGGACTTGGCGAATGCCGTCAGCAGTTCGGCGGCGGTGGTGTTGCGGGTGGCAGCTCCTTGGAGATCAGCGTGCGGGTACGGGTGGCGTTGGGTCATTAAGCATCACCTTCTTCGGTTGGCGGACAGTTCAGCGGCCGGTGAGCCAGCTCAGGGCGGCTTGGATAGCGGCGCGGATGTCGGGTGCGAGCGTGGTGGCGGCCAGCAGGAAGCCGAACAGCAGGCAGATCAGCGCGTGCCACCAGCGCAGGCCCAGATACCGCCAGGCGATGAACACGACCGCACCGACCACGAGCACCAGCGGGATTGTCACCGTCATAGGGGCTTCACCTCCTCTCACGGGATCTCGCGGGGGACTGGGGATGGGGCTAGATGCCGTCGTGCCGGGACTTGCGGCGGCACCAGCGCCAGCGGGCGCGGCACTTGTGGCAGCGCAGGGTTCCGGGCGTGGCGGCTCCGCACAGGCATCGGCCAGGCTGGAGTGGGATGGCTCGCATCAGGGGTTCACCTCCTCCCGGGGCAGGCGGCCTGCGGGCAGTGGTGGGCGTGGGTGCCCAGGAGGCGGCGGCTCAGGGTTCCGGTGGGGGCGTGGCGGCGGTCCTCGGCACGGATCACGATGACTAGCACCGCGAACAGCGTCAGCGTGCCGATCGACAGGGCCAGGCCCAGGAACACGACGAACAGTCCGAGGTCCATCGCTCACGCCCCCTCGGTCTCGTCGAGGGTGATCGCGTCGCGGTAGGAGTCCAGGGCGTGGCGGCGGGCCATGGCCGTCTGCGTGACGTGGAGGGCTTCGTAACAGACCGCGCCGAACGTCGCACAGGCGACGTGATGTCCGCGCTGGATCGTGGGCGTGAGGCCCAACAGCGCGGCTACCCGCCCGACTTCGGCGATCGCCTCCGCCTCCGTGGTGGCGTCGGTGTCGTAGAGCGTGTGGACCGACACCCGCACCGTTCCGTACCTGGGAACGGGCACCTGCGAGTGGCTGTCCAGGAAAGCGGCGAGCGTGTGTAGTCCCGCGATCAGGTCGCGGCGCCGATGGCGCTGAGCTGGGCTCATCTAGATCACTTCCCTTCCGTTTCCGGTGACCTACGAGGCGAAGGTAGGTTTCGGGGAAGGGGTGAACCCATCGCGCGGTGTGATCGTGCAGTGAGATCAAAAACGTCCGGCGATGAGATGGATCAGATCCTGCGGTGAGATAAACCCCAGCTCACGACGCCAGACGCAAAGGGACCCCCGACAGAGCCCTTGGGAACTGGCACTCTTTCGAGCGCAGAGGACTCTGCCGGGGGCGTTGACGCGACGATGCAGGACGCGGTGGCACAGGTGTGAGCGAGCCACGATCAACCGCACCGTCGCGCGTCAGGGCGGCGACAGCGCGGGACTCCCGGCAAGCGCCGACTGTGCGTCTTCAGCTTCGGCCCAGGTCCATCGCACCCGCGCTCGGGTACGAGAATCCAAGTACAGGTGATACAGCGACGTGGCGGTGTAACCCTGACGGCAGTCATCGATATTCAGATCGAAAAGGTCGAAAAATTCGGCCTTCGAAAGCGGGCTGGACCATGCGTGGCTCTTGCCCAGCTGGGACGCTTCATCGGCCACTGGATGGGTTTGGCTCCACTTGCTCTGTCCCATCTCGATCACGACCCGTCCACCACGGCGCGAAGATCCTTGTACCGGGCGGCGATACGTCGCGCAGCCCTCTTCGGGTCGGTCGTGGAATGCCAGGCGTAGATGGCGCGGGCGCGGCGGCCATTCCAGCCGGCCAGCCACCAGAAGAGATCACCGTTGGTCCAAACGAGCAGGCTACGCCATACCGACACCACAGCCAGCCCGTAGCCGTCGTGCACATCGGTCATGATCCCGTGCACGGCCAACTCCCGCTGTAGCTGATCGGCCACGGCGACGCTGGGGTTGAGGCGATACGCCTCCTGCTCCCCGGTCATGCTCTGGCCCTCCCGCAACTCCGCTTTCCGAGCAAAGAACAGGCGGAAGCCAGACAAATGCGGATCTTCGGCTCTACCTCAGATCAGCCCTGACCTGCGCCACGAACTGATGTGAGGTTTCCAAGTAGACCGGTTCCGCAGAATCTCACCGTGATATCTCACGGTGTGATGGACTTGAAGAGCTCCACTTCTCTCGAAAGGCTGCGCTACCAGGGGAACGGAACGCCGCCATGACTATGGACCAAGAGCGGGCACGGCAAGTTCTTGAGACTGTTTTCGCACGTCAAGACGTGGAAGACGCGTGCAAGCGCCGTGATCTGGGCGGGTTAATCCGCATCCTTACCAAGTACGGCATCACCCAAGGCCAGATCGCGCATCTCACCGGGAGGCCCCAGGGCCGCATCAGCGAGTACAAGAGCGGCAAGCGCATCCCGACCGCAAAGCATACATTTGAGGCGTTCGCTGATGGTTTGGGCATGCCTGCCCACTTGCGTCGCCATTTGGGACTGTCGTCCTCCGGCGGCAGAGGCGGTGCACAGGTCGTCAGTGAGGGGGTCCAGATCCCCACAGACACTTTCGACTTGCAGCTCTTCGCTGAAGCGATCGGGAAAAGAGGCGAGCCGTTGAAGCGCCGCGAATTGCTAGCCATGGTCGCACAGCTCGGTGCCCAGTCCGCTCTGGCTCAAAGTGAGGCATGGGAGAAGGTCGCATTCGCTCTGTCCAGGCCGAGCGCACTTGACGAAGCGGTAGTGCGGGAGATGGAGGCCAGATCCGCCGGCTTCCATCGCCTCGAAGAAATGCTGCCCGCACATACAATTTTCAAGGGGCTCGCAGCCCATCTGAACGAGATCGGCACCATCCTGAACGGTACCGCGACCGACCCCAAAGACGAGCTTCGCCAACGCCTCATCGTTGTTGCGGGAGAAAGCAGCGTACTGGCCGGCTGGATCGCAACAGACCTAGGAAACGTATCTGCTGCCCGGAACTTCTACGACACTGCAGAGAAAGCCTCCAAGGAAGCTAACGACCCGGCTATCATCGCGTGCGCGTTCGGATACAGGAGCTACATACCAAGCGGCAAAGGAAACCATGGGCGGGCACGAGCCCTTCTGGCCACCGCGCTACAGCATCTGCCCAGGGAGACATCACCCGGAACCACATCGTGGCTAGCCGCAAGACACGCGGAAGAGAGCGCCGCACTAGGAGAAAAGGAAGCAGCCCTTCAATCGTGGGCTGACGCCAACGAGGCGTTCAATATCGCGGACCCAGAAGAGGACCGCGTATGGACGAGATTCCTAGACCGGGATCGCTTCGACTCCTTCCAGATCTCCACCTACGCCCAAATCGGCCGACTGGATGAAGCCGAGCAGGTAGCCCGTGCAGTCATAGCACGCTTGCCCGAGGTGGAACGAAAGCGCGCAGGTATCATCCTTGGCGACATCGCAACAGCTCACATCGTGCATGGCTCAGTGAAGGAAGCTGCCAAAGCAGCCAGGGAGGGTCTCGCGATCATCCGCGAAACGGAGTCCGGCATCTGGCTACCGCGATTTATTGTCCTAGCGGAGTCGCTCAGGCGCTGGCAAACTCAACCGCCAGTCCGTGCGTTCCTAGAAGAGCTGGCCGTCACGAAGCGTCAGTTCTCTGCGTCTCCGCGCTAATCCATGAGAGGTAGCCATCGCTACCTTTCAAAATTTCGGTTGCGATGATCTCTGGCGTCTCATAACTATGATTGGCTCTGATATGGCGCTCAAGATCCGCAAATAGTGCATGCCTGGTCTTAATAACCAGTTGCCATTCCTGAGTGTCACACAAAGAACCCTGCCACCAGTATACGGACCGAATCGGCCCGACGATTTGCACGCCAGCGGCCAATCGTTCCGAGGTGATACTCAGCGCCAGAGCAGCGCCCTCATCGGCGCTCGGAACAGTGGTAAGCACCTGCATATAGCCCTTCACGATCTCAGTTCTCCTTGAGCAAAACTAGTAATAGCATCCTACGACGAGCTACGTACACCCGCATTGCCCGACAGTGAAGTGTCGGACTCGCGCCCTAATGTGCACTGCGTAAAGCAATGGTGGATAGGTCGCTCCGTTCTTTCGGCAGATAAGAGCGCTCAGGAGGAGAAGGCGTTTAGCATCGATCGGATATCTGCCGCGAGAACGCGAGCAAAACTCTGCCATTGCTCCGTCCAATGAGCGTGGATCGCTTCTCGAGTGAAGGATTCATGCTCTGTATGGAACCTGTAGCCAATGAAGTACTTATCGCGCGAGAACAACGGAGAGGCACTGCATATATCGCCATAAGACAGCCCGGGCAGGATAACAGGCGCTCTAAGCAGAGTATCGCTTAGGCTATCTCCAATTCTTGCTCTAAGCAGCATAGGCGCTGGATCAACGACACGCGCCAACTCGCTAACCCAAAGTACCGAATGGGTAATCAGTGGGGTTTGGTGAGGATGATTGGATGAGTGAGCGCAGTTGTCAGGAACCCCCAAGCTGCTCATATCTGCGGAAAGGAAGTGTACGCAGACAGGTATGACGTGAACTGTGTAGCCGAGACTACGGTAAGCCTCCGCTAGGCATGCATACGCCATAACCTCAGAGAAGCCGGACTGACCGCTCAGGTGGTACTGAAGGATCAACGCTCCCACCGCTATCTCGCGAATCTCTGGCTTGATGCGCTCGCGGGAAGCGAATATCTCTACCCACTCAAGATCTGGCATCGGCGTGGTCTGGTGGAACTCGACGGGAAGTTCAAAGCGAGGCGATAGCATCGATGTGGGAGGAGGCTCCTGTAGCATGGCAGACAAGTCCAGACTCTCACGTTGAGCCGTTTCCAGAATGCTGAGCAACTGGCGAGCAGCTTCGCTGAGAATGGAAGACGCAGATCCATATATGTTTATAGACCTCCGAAGCGTGCTTATAGCATTGTCAAGGTTCTCGGCCTGCCCCCAGATCTGATAGCGAGCCAGCTCAACGTTGGCCATACGAAGCTCTAAAGCCCCGAGGCTCTCGCGTGGCGGATCCACACTACCTATAAGAATTGTTCTTGCTGAGTCAAGGATGTGCGTTGCAGCTTCGAGCGGCCAGTCATAGGCTCCGGACTGGGACTGCCATCTGCGCACGCATTGAATAGCCAGCCCATGAGCTATCTCGATCAAATCGTCGGCATGCTGTCTCTGAATGAGAAGAGGACTGGTTGACCATGATGACTGGATGCCGAGCTGTATCTGGATGCCATCCTCCAAGCGGCCCATCCAGATTTCAACGATAGCCCGCATACAGGCTACATGCCTTTGTAGATCTACATCTGCCACCAGTTCTCGCCTAACGGACTCCTCCAGACCAGTCAAACAGAGATCGGCGGACGGCCAGTCTCTTCGCCAGATCAGGATCTGTACTTTGTCTGCCATCGCATGAAGTCGAGCGCTTTCTGAGGCGTCTTCCCTCTCAAGGATTCGATCTAGCTGCCTCATCGCGGTCACGCATGCAGCAATCGAGTCAAGAGCATATGAAGCATTCATCTCGATCACATAAGCACGAATGAGAGAGTCCGCTTCCATAGCGTTCAGGTTTTCGACGCCTTCAAGGCAAGCTATTGCTTGTCGTGCATATGATTGGGCTTCCTCATGGCGACGCAGGTTGTACAAGATCTGAGCCAGTGTCCCCGCTGTCGATGCTCGACGGTATGGCAGTTGAGGGGATGAGAACTTGTCTAGGACTTTAAGTCCATCGCGAAGCATTCGTTCAGCTAGCTCAAAGTCTCCATACAGTGCGGCGACGACATTCGCTGCATTCGAGAGCAGGGCGCTCGTATTTATCGAGGGCTTGCCAAAGCCAATAACATTGCCCGCCACAGATAGGGCATGCCCGAGCATCAAGCTTGCAAAGCTCCATTCGCGGCGCTCTAGGGCATTCGCCAATTCCTCAACCAGAACGTGCTCAAATGCCCCCAAAAGCACTTCAATCGACTCTTCGGTACTGACGCTACGCACTACATCCTGCACAACTCTGTGCATTCGCAGGAAACCGTCATCTAGATCGATCAAAGAGTATTTTCGTGCCTCTCGTATGCCCTCGAAGAGAGGCGAATCTGAAGATAGGCCTAGAGTGGCGAGCGAGAGGGGAATCTGGCGGGGGCCAAGTAGCGAACATCTTACTAGGATCTGAGATGCAACATGCACAGGGTCACTCTGCATCGCCTTTTGGTTCTCGAATTGTTGGATGAAGGCGTCAAGAGACATCACGACTGTCGCCGCTATTGTCTTATTGCGTTCATAGCTCAGGGGTACGGTTTCTTCGTCGTTCAAAATCCGCAAACGATATAGGTGTAGCGCCGAGAGGTAGTCCTGGATGGAGCAGCCCGTAGCACGGATATAGGAGTAAGCTTGCGCGAGCGCAAGAGGTATGCCGTCAAGCGCTTCAATAAGTCCTTCAAGCTCCACTGTCTCTCGGCCCGGGAATGACGTCTCAAACCATGTCAGAGCATCGCCGACGCTCATGGATCCGAGGCTTAGCCCATCGACTCTGCCAAGCATGGCAGAGTTTCTGGAGGTGACTATGATGTGGCCAGGTGCTTGAGGCAATAGGCTACGGATGTCTTCTATGTCATCAATGTTGTCGTAGACTACAAGTACGCGTCCGCTGTATCGGCGAATTTCCTGGCTTAGCCAATGTAGAAGCGCACGCTCATCCAAGTCACCTTGCAAGCCGTTTTCCTCGGCCAGTTCTCGATATGCCGCCAAGATTCGAGGGCGAGAATCAGCTCCTACCCACCAGATCAGGTCATAGTTCGACTGGAAACGCGTCACGTACTGCTGGGCCAGAGTAGACTTACCAATACCTCCTAATCCGCAAATCGCATAGAGCAGTCGGGAGGCGGCGTTTGGATCTCCGAAAGTACCTCTAATCTGGCCAAGCTCCTCTTGTCTGCCAAAAGCCTTGGTTTCTGGGACCAGACCTCTTATCGAAGTAGTAGTTCTGACCCTTGCGTGACGCTCGTTGCTTACTCTCTCGTGTAGCGAGGATGCGAAAAGTTCCTCGAGTTGTGCTACGTCGATCAAACGGGATTCAGTATCGTCCTCGCTTGTCTTCTCGAAGAGCTTGACGAAAAGACTGTTCGTCATGTTGTCAATTGTGTGCACGTCGAGCGGGCGATCAGTGAGCCGTAGCATCTCGACCTTAATTTGGTCCAGCATTTGCTGCCATGGCCCTAGTCTTGTTGACACTTCTAGCCGTGCAATTATTGGGTAGTCCTCTTCTTTGAGACCAAGGGACGCTGAAGCAATTGATTGCGCTTCAGTCCACCAGGACGCACTGTCCGAGGACGTTCTCGCAAGCTTTATTAGCTGGCGCAGTGTCTGCCCTGAATTGCTTAGAGGCGCATCGGAGAGAAATTTTAGCGCAGCGTTTCCTGACGGATCCGCGTCGGCCCATGTTCGCGCAAGTTTCAGGATTTCGGTGGCGCTCCATTGGCCGGGCTCCATGCGCGTTTTGGCTTGCGCGAAAAGTACGGGTGTTCCGTCTTCTAGAAGAATCTCGAAATCGACCGACTCGTCCCTGCCTTCAACTCGAAATTTCGATGCGTCGGGGTAATCCATAGGGATTCGCACCAAGTGCAGCATGGCGCATACGGTTTGAAAAGCCATCCCTCGCGCAGTATCAGTGCCTCCCACGCGGCCTCCAAGCGAAGATGCGGTACCTGTACAGGATGGCTTGATGCTGGCCGGCTTGGTAGTGCCTCTGCCCGAGAGGGTCACGTTTCGCGTGTGGGTGTAGGCCTCCGGTGCCGAGCGGTCGCAGCACACCTGCACTTAGGTGGCGCTTGGTTTCCAAGGGCGTGTTCACAGGGGGATAAGGCAGTTCCTCAGCTACACAGGTTGAATGCGTAGAGTATTCATGTTGTGGCGGATAGCGCTCGGTGCGGTACGACCGGGGATGCGGAACGGGCGAGGGTGCAACTCAGGGTCTCGTGTCCGTTTGCGGCCCCCTCACCCAACTCTTCCGGGAGTGCACACGAGTGTGCAGTCCTGACTCGGGGCAAAAGGAAAGCCACCGCCCGACGGTTGGGCGGTGGCTTGTTGGCGGAGGTCAGCTGTGCTCTACCTCGTTCCGTACACGCTGCCCCACTTGCATGCTAACGACGCGAATCTCGGTTGCGTCGCGGAAGCAAGCGGGGTAGAGCAGATTCTCCGGAGCGTCGCCGTTAGGCACGCTGAGGTCGGGTTCGGCCAGAGCCGGCACTTCGATGACGATCCGCCGCTCGTCGAAACCACATTGCTCAAGGACGGTGCCTGGTAGCCACGGCCGCGAGTTGCGGTCTTCTCGCTGGTCATCGCGCACGGGATACCTGACGAGGACAGGCGTGTCCTCGGGGAAACGCCCGTCGTTGCGGCCAGGGCGATCCCCGCTGATCTCGTAGGTCATGGTGGCTCCTCTCCCACCACCGAAGAGGAGCCGCGGGGAGCCAATTTTGGGAGCCAACGCCTTGTGGCTTCCTCGGACTACCCGCGACCTCCTCGGAGTGTTTGGCAAGGTGAGAAGCCCCCCGATCGACTCAGATCGACACTTCCAGACTCCCCGGTCTTCCTTCGGGACGAAGAGGTCGTGGGTTCAAATCCCGCCACCCCGACCCAGTTCAAAGGCCACTTCCGAGAGATCGGGAGTGGCCTTTTGATCTTTGTGCAGCAGGAAAGTGCAGCAGTCTCACTGCCCTAGACTCTCGCCGAGCCGCTTCAGGGCTTGCCTGGTCTGCTCGGACGGAATGTGCGTGTAGATCTCCATCGTGACCTTGATATCGCTGTGGCGAAGGATCTGCATGGCCACCCGCGGGTGCACGTCCAGGGCCGCCAGCAGCGAGGCGCAGGTATGCCGCGTGTCGTGAATAGTGATCTTGCGGACGTTGGCGCGCTCGCACCGCGTGTCGAACCGCCGATTGAAGTTTCGCGGCTCGAAGGGAGCACCATGTGCACTCGTGAAGACGAACCCGGTTTCGACCCACGCTTCGCCGGCATCGCGTCGGGCGTCTTCCTGGCTCTTTTGGCGTAGCCGTAGGGCAGCCGTGCAAATCTCCGGCAGCGGCAAGACCGCCTCAGAGGCTTCCGTCTTGGTCTGGTGATGATGGAGCTGCCTCTTGACCCGCTGGAGTTGTAGCGAGACCTTCAGCTCGGCAGCGTCGAGGTTAATGCGATCCCAGGTCAGGCCCAGCAGTTCGCCCTTGCGCAGTCCAAGCACGAGGATAAGCACGTAGGCGGCGTAGAGCGGGTCATTGTCCTTGCGCGCAGACTCAAGGACGGTAGGCGAACGGTTCGAGTCCCCCCCGAACACACCCCCTTCTGTGCCAGACGGACGCTCGGGATTCGACTACATTCACGACAATGGTCATGTTTACCTGCGCCACGTGCGGTACGGCTGTGACGTTGGACCTGGAAGAGACCGACTACCCCACTGGCCTCCAGCCCGATCGTGAGTTCAGCCTGACTGATGAGAAGCCTCAGCTGATCCCGCAGGGCAGGTTCGCGGTCAATCCGCGGCCAGTCGGGTGGAAGCCGTACATCGCCATCGCGGGGTACGGCCGAGAGTTCGTGTCCAATGGGCCAGGCAGATCGATCGTGGTGAATGTGGCGGACATCATCGCGTTAACCTGCCCTCCGAATCCCCCCGGGGGCGGATGCTGCGGCTGGGGACCGAACGATGGGCCCAACCTGGCGTGTGAGGCATGCGGCAGGGAGATCGCCACCGAGGTGAACGACTGCGGCATGAGATGGTGGTGGGTCACGCTCTTCCTCGACGACGTGCTCGGAGCTCCCCCCGCACCCCCTGCGATAAACCCGCCCGCCGTTCAGCGGAGGCATGACAAGAGGCGACGGCGGCGGTGACCCAGGACAAATCGCTCCGGAACCGGTCGTGTTCGTCTACCAGCGCGGTGCAGCAACAGAGTGCAGCAACTTTCATCGACCACCAGCGACCGTCCGGGATCTTCGTAGGCCGCTTGACCACGCTGCCGACCTCTACCGACCTTCACGCCACGAGTTCGGGACGAAGCGGTCGTGGGTTCAAATCCCGCCACCCCAGCACACCGCCACCCCGACACTGTTTGACCAGGTAGAGGGCTTGATCCGCTTAGTGGGTCGGGCCCTTTTCCGTTTCTGGAAGTCGATAGGAGCCAATCGGGGAGCCATCTCACTCGGACTCAACCCGTCGGCTTGTCGCCGAAGACGGTGTTCATGGTGTGAGCGCCCTTGGTGATCACTGGCTTGAGCTGGTGCCGGTAGACCGCTTCCGTGACGCTGGTGCCCGCGTGCCCGACGAGATCGGCGATGGTCTCGATGGGTACGCCCTGGTCACTCATGATGGAGACGAACGAGTGACGCAGTTCGCGGGGTGTCCAGTCGGTTCCGACCCCGCGTTCTTGGTGATGTGCCGGAACGCCCGTCGCACGTTTGCCGCATCGAGCGGGGTACCGACGCTCGTGCAGAACACCAGGTTGTGATCTTGCCATGCCTCGCCTGCCTTGAGCTTGTGGACGGCCTGGCGGGCGTGGTGTTGCCGGAGCGCCTCAGCGGCGAGCTTGGGTAGCTCCAGTGTGCGACGTGACTTGCGGGTCTTGGTGTCACCTCCTACTCGGTCGGCTCGCCACACGTAGATGGCGAATCTTTTCTGCTTGAACCCGGCCTCGGTCACCGGGTGCCACGCCTTGAGGCTGGGATTCCAAGCGACGACGTGATCCCAACGCAGTGCGCGGGCTTCCTCGGTACGGACGCCCGTGGTGAGGCTGAGCACCACGTAAGCGTGGAGACCCTTGCTAGCTGGAGCTTCGTCTCATTCTGGGGACAATACGCCGTACGAGATCACATCGCGACATGCCCTGCCTCCACGTGACGCCTCAAGCTAACTCGATCTTGGGACGGCCGTGCGTGTTCCGAAGATGTTCTGTGCATATACCGCCCTACGGCATTGTGGCGGACGGTCACTCGGTTGACCGTGCTGGGCTCCACAGGATGCGACGACACCGGAGACGGGAAGGTTCATGCGCAAAGGACAACGGCTCGCGTGGTTCATGGCGTCGGCGATGCTCGCTTTGGGGATAGTGGTCGGAGGCAGCGGGATGTCGACCGCCAGCGCCGACGTCATCAGGCCCTACCTCTACTGGTCGGAGGACAGGGGTCACTGTGGTGGTGAGTGGACGAACTACCTCGGGACGCGGACCTACGACCCGAACACGCACAGCGTCAGGCGGCTGAAGAGGACTGAGTCGGGGTCGACCGGCAGGACGCAGATCTACAACCAGAACGGTGTACGTCAGGCCAAGGTGTACGACAAATGCATCAGCGGACGCATCGTCCGCCAGTTTATTCCGACGGTTTATAGGCACCGGTCCATCAAGGTGAGCTACGTCTGTTACGCCGGTCGCTGCCGAATCACCAGCACCCTCTACGGCAGCTGGCTGAGCGGGACAGCCGACCCGCGGTAGCGAATCATCCGCCCTCTCGCCGCCGCGGGTCAGCGGACGGTGCGGGAGCGGCTGGCGTTGGCGCGGTCCACCAGGTCGTTGCGCTTTTCCTGGGTGGCGGCGAGCCAGGCCAGGGTGCGGTAGCAGCTTTCCAGCCCGAATCGCACGTCGCGCTCGGTCACGGTCCCTTGCACCGCGCCGCCCCCGCCGGCATGGGCGCAATCGGTGCCGTTGAGGAGAGCTCCGTCGCGCTCTCCTCTGCGGCCGGATTTACTGCTCGGCCCACGGCATCCTGATCGGCGGGCCAGTCCCAATGGCAGGAGTTCAGCGTTCATGATCTTGTCTTTGCTGGTCATGTGGCTCGTGGTTGGGCCGGACCGGCGGGTGCGGGAGGATGCTGTGGGCCACGCGGTAGGTGGTCCTGGAGTTTCACGCGGGGATGGCACCGCCGACCGTCAGTTGGCGGTCGTTAACGGCGACGTGTCGCCGAACAGCCAGGCTGCCCTTCACGCGCGAGCCGGTCGTCCAGCGTTCTCGCGCCGTTCTCGTGAGAGATCCCGCGGAACAGTTCGCGGGCTTCATTCCAAATGGTTGTGGCCGTCTGATGGTCGCCGGCGGCGTCGTGGGCGTCGCCGAGGGCGCGGAGCGTCCGCGCCAGGTAGGGGATCGAGCCGCGGGTCCGCCACACCCGGACCGAGCGTTCGAGGGTGGCGATGGCGGCGGGCAGGTCTCCTTCGGCCAGGTCCAACTGCCCGAGAACGCTGAGCGCGTCGGCGAGATAATGGCCGAAGTTGCCGTCCTCGCTGTAAGCCAGCGTCAGTTCGGCGGTCGCCCTTGCCCGCTTGTCCCCGACCGTGGCGAACAGCTTCGAGAGGTAGAGCAGCGAGAACGTCTCCAGATAGCGGTAGTTCAACCGCCGTGCCATTTCCAGGGACCTCTCCAGCAGTTCCTGGCCGCCCGCGATGTCACCACAGAACGATTTCGCCGCGCCGAGGAACTGGGTGATCGTCGTGGTGTAGTGAGGGTTGCCGAGCGCCTCGGCGACCTTCGTCGCCTCCTCCAGGACCGAGAGCGCCCCTTGAGGGTCGTCCTCGCCGTAGATGATCGCCATCACGTGATAGGCCCGCGCCTGGCCGCCAAGGTAGTCCGCGTCAGCGGCCGTCCGCAGAGCGCGCTCCGCCAGGGCGAGCGCTTGTGCACCACCGTTCCCGTCGGCCGTCATGCTCCAGGCCAGGGTCGCCAAGGCGTCGGCCATTCCGACCGGATCGTTCAGCATGGTGAACAGACCGAGGAGCTGCGAAGCGCCGGCCCGCATCCGTGTCATCGCCGGTCCGGGGCCCGGCGGTGAGTTCCAGGTGGTGACCTCCAGGAGGCCGCGCATCAGCACGGCCTCGCCGCGCTTGTCGCCGGTCTCACGGCAGAGCGCGAGCGCCTGCTCGTGCATGCGCTGCCAGCCGTCATACACGCCGCGCACGTTGAGGTACGTCTCGGTGGACCCCGCGAGGTCCCATGCGAGTTGGGTCAGGCGCGCCTCGCACGCTTGGGCGACCCCCGCCATCAACGCGGCGTGCTCCGCGCCGAACCAGGCCATCGGGTCGGCCAGCAGCGGGCCGGAGACCGCCGCGGGCAGCCGCCATCGCGGCGCACGGCTGTGCATGCGTGCGTAGCAGGGGCCCGGTACGTGCTCCACCGCGACCTCCGCCAGCGCCAGCCACGCACCCAGGGCCCGCTGGAACGCGGCCTGGCGCTCGGGTTCCGAATCCTCGCGCTGCGCCCGCTCACGCGCGTACAACCGGATCAGGTCGTGGAACCGATACCTGAGCCTGCCCGTCTCGTCCGTCCCGGCGAGGTTCAGCAGATGAGCGTCGACCAGGGTTTCGATCTCGTGTTCCGCCTGCCGTACCGGCACGTCCAGGAGGGCCGCCACCGCCCAGGAGGCGAAATCGGGCGCGTCGAGCAGTCCGGCCAGCCGGAAGGCCCGCTGCGCGCCCGCGGGAAGCGTCCGGTAGCTCATCTCGAATCCCGCGCGGATGTCGAGGTCGCCCGCCACAAGTTCGTCCAGCCGGTGCCGTTCCTCCCCGAGGACGCCGGCGAGGTGGGACAGACTCCACTGCCTTCTGCCGAGGAGCCTGGCCGCCGCGATGCGGACCGCCAGCGGGACCCGGCCGCACAACCGGGTGATCTCCAGAGCGGCGTCCGGGTCGTCCTGGACGCGTTCGTCGCCGATGACCCTTCTCAGCAGGTCCATGGCCTGGGCCGACGGCAGGACGTCGAGTTCCAGCAGGCTCGTGCCCTCGAGACCGATCAGCCGGACACGTCCGGTGAGGAGCACGGCCGTGCCGGGAGCTCCGGGCAGGAGCGGCCGCACCTGCTCCTCCCCGGCGACATTGTCGAGCAGGATGAGAATTCTGCGTCCTGCCAGGCAGCTTCGGTAGAAGGCCACGCGTTCTTCGAGGGATTCGGGTATGCCGGTGGTGCTGATGCCCAGTGCGAATAGGAACCGGCTGAGCACGTCCTCTGGGCGGGCAGGGTCGGCGGAGGCGCCGCGCAGGTCCGCGTAGAGCTGGCCGTCGGGAAAATGACCCGCGATCAGGTGCGCGACGTGCACGGCGAGCGTGGTTTTGCCCAGGCCTCCCATACCCGCGATGCTGGCCATGGCGACGGTGCCCGGCCGCGGTTTGGTGAGGGCCTCGGTGAGGTCCGCCACCTCGTCGTCTCTGCCTGTGAACTCCGCGATGTCCGGCGGGAGCTCGGCGGGGGTGGGGGCCGCTTGAGGTTCAGGCATCGGGGTCGTGGCATGGACGGGACTGTCGGCGGACAGGGCACGCATGTGGGCGTGCTGCACGTTCTCGCTCGGCTCGATGCCCAGATCATCCGACAGATGCGCGGCAAGGTCACGGTGGGCCCGTGTGGCCTCCGCGGGGGAGCCCGTGATCGTCGCCATGACGCGAGGAACGAGGTCGAGTGAGGAGTCCTGAGCGAGGATTCTCTGATGTATGTCGTGCAACTCTTCGGCCGGGTCCAGACCGGTCTCCTCCACCAGGATCTTGCGGGCACGCGTGTATTCGGCGAGCGCGTCCGCCCGCCGGCCACAGCGGTACAGCGCCAGCATCAACTGCGCGCGCAGCCGCTCCCGCAGTGGGTACTGCCTGGTGAGCGCGGTCAGCTCGCCTAACAGCCCGGCGTGGCGTCCCAGCCTCAGGTCCACGGCGATCCGCGACTGGAGGACCGACAGGCGGACCTCGTCCAGCCGCGCGGCCTCCGCGGCCAGCATCGGGACATCGGTCATGCCGGCGAACGCGGGCCCGCGCCAGAGACTCAGCGCCTCGTGCAGGCAGCGGGTCGCCTCCTCCGGCTCGCCGGCGGCCTCCACCGCCTGCCCTGAGCCGGCCAAGTTCTCGAACCTCGCCGCATCCAGCTCGTCCCGGGCCACCCGTACCAGATAGCCGGGGCCCTGCCGCACGACGCGAGCCGGGTCGCCCAGGTGCCGCCGGAGCCGGTGAACGTAGGTCTGCACATTCTTGGTGGCGCTCTTCGGAGGGGTGTTCCCCCACAGTGCCACGGCCAGTTGATCTTCCGAAACCGGGTTACTCGCTTGGCACAGCAGAACCGCTAACAGCACCCGCGCCTTGGGCGTGCCGAGATCGAGCTGTTCGCCCTCTCGCCACACGGCCAGTGGACCTAGTATCCCAAACTTCATCGTGCCCCCTCGACTGGGACGCACTGTAAACCTGGACGGCCTGTTTTGTCGGTCCACCGGGTCAAGAAACGATTGCGAACTCTTCCCGCCCGGCCCTCGATCCGCCGACGGCATCGGCATCGAACGCGCCTGGCCTGACCGAACCTTCGCGTCTCGATGACCGGACTGCTCGGCGGCTCTACCTTCACATCGGGGCAGATGACCTACGACCTGCGGCGGCTGCGTCTCAACGGGCTCATCCGCCGGCTACACCAAGGTCGACAGCCGGCTGCTCGTCCCACTCACCGCTGCCAACCAGCCCCAGGCACCGCCCGAACTCCGAGCCGCCCTAAAGGCCATCACCCGCCACGTCGATGACTACGCCGCGCACGCCCGGCTTCCCCGGGAGTCCTGAAACTTGACACCAACGTCCAGAAGCTCATGACCAAAGATCGTTAGGTCCCTCGAAAGACCGGAAAGGGTCGGTGACCACGGGATATTCCCGGCGTATTCCAAGCTGCCACCGGCGTACGCAAGGATCCAGCCAGGAGTTGTGAGCAACGGCCGCACGAACGCCTGTTGTCGCGACGGCCGACATTACCACTCAGAACTCACAAATCGGCTTAGATTGATCCGCCAGCAAAAAATGATCTGGTTCGGAAGGGACAGAAAGCCCATGAACAAGCTGGCCAAATTCGCCGCGGTAGGCCTTGGCGCCGTGACTGCGAGCGTTGTTCTCGCACAACCGGCCTTCGCTGTGAATTTCATCCGAGACATCGGCGACGGGACCGTCCGCTACACCGACGACACCAATCAGATGTGCCTCCAGGCTGACAACACCTTTGGGACGGCCTGGGTGGAAGTGGCCGTGTCCCGCCAGAGCGGGAGCGGATCACCCATCGTCATCAGAGACGACAACGTCGGTCATCCGGGCGCCACCTGCAGGGTCCTGAACGTTCTCGAGAACGCCACCTACCAGGCCGAATACCGGAGCTACTGGGAAGGGCGGAGCACCCTAATACGTGGGGTATTCCACTTCACTACCTGACCGTCCCGGCAAGGCACGTCGGCCGACGGTAGATCACCGCGCCGCAACCAGCGACACACGTGTAGCACCTGCTTGACGGCGTGATGGTGCCGAGAACTGTGCCGCTGGCGCTGAGGGGGCTAAGTGCCTCTCCGTCTTAATCCACCAAGATGACGAGATTTCGCATGTCCACCCCCGATCGCAAAGGGTTTTCCATGAACAAATGCATGAGGGTCACCCTCGTGGCAATGGTCGCCACAGGATCCTTGCTCGTCGCAGCGGCATGAGAACTGGTTTCTCAGGGGTCGTGCGGGTGTGGCGCGGACCTGGGCGAGGCCAGGGATCTGGGTGTGGTGGATCGCTACCAGCAGCACGAGATCCCGCTGATCGCGGTGACGGTCACCCAGTACGACCAGCACGCGGTGCTGTGCCGGTGTAGGGCCACGCATGTCGCCGAGCGGCCTGAGGGCGCGCCCGCCGGGCGGAGCGCCACTGGGGTCGGGGACGGGCCGAACCAGCAGGCCTGGGCGGTGTATTTGATGGTGGCGCACTTCATCCCGGCCCGCCGGGCGGCCGACATTTTGGAGTCGATGACCGGCAGCAAGCCGTCGCTGGGGTTCGTGCACCGGATGCTGCGAACTGCCCGCCACAGGCTGACACCGCATCCTCGCGCACCCGCACCCGGCTACACACAGCGACCAGAAGCTTTCTCAACGATCACCTGCTGAACGTTTGCAACTTGAGGCGGTGCACTACTGACAAATTTCCCTGCACGAATGACAAAGTCCGACGCCCACGACGACCCTAAGGTCTATGGGCGAGGCCAGAGAAAGAGGAGTCACATGTTCCGCACCACCGGCGCGTTGGTCGTTGCGGCGCTTGGCGCGTCGATCCTCATCACCCCATCGTCCGCATCCGCAGCAAGCGATTGGAAGTGCTACGGCACCCAGGTCAAGCGCTGCGCCACCGTCGTGTGGGACCAGACCGCCGACACCTTCCGAGCGCGGGCGAAAATCACTGACGTCGCCGGTGGCGGCAGCTACCAGGTCAAGGTCACCAACGTGAAGCTTCTGCGCACCAACAAGGGTGACTATGTGACAGTGCGCTCCGCGAAGGACTACGACGGGTGGCATGACACCGAGGACTCGGCCGCCACCGTCACCGTCGACCCCTGCTTTCCAGGGCAGAGTTACACAGTGGTGGCGACGTTCAGTTGGAAGGGTGCGTCCTCCGGCGAGAAGACCTGGCGTCCTAACTGGGCGATAGGCAATGTCTGCGACTGACCCGCCGACGCGTCCGTCCCCACCTCCACTCAACCCGGGACACACCAGAGCCTCCATCAGACCCGGAGCGGTTCACAGCACGTGATCAACTCCATGCTCCAAGCCATCGTCTTGGCCGACCACGCGCCCGACCTGTCCACCGCACTGGAACGCGCGGTCGCCGCCGGATACACCCACCTCAACCTGGACGGCACGGTCATCCGCACCGACCGCGTCGCCACCCCCGACCCCAACGGCGCGGACTTGCGGTGGTCCGGCAAACACAAGCACCACGGAGGAAACGTGCAGGTCATCGCCGCCCCGGACGGCTGGCCGCTGTGACGTCCGCGCCTGGAAGGAAACCCGTGCGTCTCGCTCGCCCTCTCGCCGCCACCATGCTCGTGGCCGCCGCCTTATCCGCCCCGCAGCCCGCGCAGGCGGCCGCGTTCAAACATCCCGGCGTCCTGGTCAGCCGCGCTCAGCTCGACTTCGTCAGAGCCAACCTCGGCAACGAACCGTGGAAGTCTGCCTGGGAAGCCCTGCAACGCAGTTCCTATGCCTCGCTGTCCTACACGGCCAAGCCCCGCGCCGTCGTGGAGTGCGGTATGTATGGGAACCCCGACCACGGCTGCTCGGACGAGCGTGAGGACGCCAATGCGGCCTACACGCACGCCCTGCGGTGGTACCTCACCAAGGACTCCCGCTACGCCAAGAAGGCGATCCAGATCATGGACGCCTGGTCGGCCGTGATCACCGAACACACCGGGAGCAACGCGCCGCTGCAGACTGGCTTTGCGGGTGCCAACTTCTCCCGCGCCGCCGAACTCATCAAGCACACCTACACCGGCTGGACCCAGGCGGGCCGGTTCGCCGACAAGCTGCGCACCGTGTACCTCCCGACCGTGATCGCCGGAAAGCCCAACAACCAAGGCAACTGGGAACTGATCATGACCGATGCCGCCATCGGCATCGCCGTGCACCTCGACGACCGCGCCTCCTTCGACCGAGCGGTCACGACCTGGCGCGGCAGGCTGCCCGCCTACATCTACCTCAAGACGGACGGCTCATATCCCAAGGCGCCGCCGAACAGCAAGCACGACACCAAAGCCGAGATCATCGACTACTGGCACGGGCAGACCACGTTCGTGAACGGCCTGGCCCAGGAAACCTGCCGTGACTTCGGGCACACCGGCTGGGGCATCGCGGCCATCTCCCACGTCGCAGAGACGGCCCGCCACCAGGGCGTGGACCTGTACGCCGAGGCCAAGCACCGGCTGCGATTCGCGATGGAGTTCCATGCTCGCCTGCAACTGGGCGCGACGGTGCCATCGTGGCTGTGCGGCGGAAAGGTCACCCCCGGCCTCGGGCCGAACCTCGAAGTCGGCTACAACGCGCTGCACCAGCGTTTCGGATTCGACATGCCCCATGCCGAGAAGTGGGTGAAGCAGAAGCGCCCGGTCGGTGCCTCGCGCTTCCTGGCCTGGGAGACCCTCACCCACGCGAAGAACCCACGCTGAGCCGCGCTGAGTGGATCGGCCACGCCGGACGTCAACTCCGACGGCGTGGCCGACATCTTCTCGGCCGCCACCGGAATGCTGACTGTCTGGCACAGCGAAGGCGGCAACGAGGTCGGCCCGGCCACTGCGATCAGCTCCGGTTGGACGGTCTTGGCTGTTCTACGCAGGCATAGGGCGTACCGATGTCCGGCGAATGTCTACAACGAGGTCCCCGTCTGGTTGAGCTCGGCCAGGCGTCCCACGCCGCGAGCGTGAGCGCGTCAGCCGGCTCGGGGTGTGCTCGGTTGCGCCCTTGACTGCGGAGCTCACCGAAACCGCAGAACTGGGCGCTGGTCGCCTAAAACCCAGCCTCAGACCGAGCGTCTGTCAACGGCCAAGTGCGTGTGGGTCTGGCCCACTTTTCGTGATCAGTAGCCGTGCAGGACACGGATGCGGAGCAGGTCGGGGTTGGCTCGCCCGTACATGATCCGTTTGATCATCTTAGAAGTTACGTGGAATCTGGCCGTGGGGGTGATCATGTCTCCTCGGTCCTGACCACGGAACAGGGGAGATGGCTTGAGCGGCACGGTGGTGCTGGAGGAGAAGTGGCCAGTGCTGGGCCGGCATGCGCGGGCGGCCGAGTGGCTGCGGATCTGGCGGGATCTGGGAAGGGTGTAGCTCTTCCTCAGTGACTGGCTGAGCTGGTTGTTTGCGTCTGCGGCTGTTCGCGGGTGGGCTTTCTACCGTGGGGCGGTCTCCCGTGAGCTCAGTGATCGGTGGCGGTCGCCGCCGCCGAGGCGTGCAGCAGCAGGTCGCGCATCGCCATGGCGGCGTCCGACGGCTCGGTGGGAGTAAGCACCAGCTGGTCGGCGGTGGTCGAAGGACCGGTGAGGGGGATGACGCGAAGGCCGGGTGGGTGGTGGTCGAGTGCGGATTCGACGGTGATGCCGATGCCCGTTCCCGCGGCGACATGAGCGGCGATGGTGTGCACGCTGTCGGCGGTTCTGATGATGCGCAGGTCGGCTCCGCCGATGTGGAAGGCGGACAGGAGGCGGTCGCAGAGACCGCTGTTGATCTGGTGGGGCCAGGTGAGCAGGCCGGTGGTGGACAGTTCGGACGCGCTCAGCTCGGCGTGCCCGGCGAGGGGGTGGGTCGCGGGTACCAGCGCCATGAACCTCTCGGTGGACAGCACCCTCGCGCGTACGCCGGTGACCTCGCCGGTCGCCCAGGCGATGCCGAGCCCGATCGTCTGCGCCCGCAGGGCGGTGAGCTGGGCTGTGGTCGGCATGGCTTCCGGCACGATCGTCACGTCAGGGAAGCGGTCGCGCAGCTGCCGCAGGCAGCGCAACAGCAGCTGGTGGTCGGTGTATTCGGCGTGGGCGACGACGAGGGTGGTGCGGGCTTTGTCGCCGGCGGCCAGGGCGCGTCCGCGCTGCTGGAAGCGGCGCAGCTGGGCCAGGGTGGCGTAGGCGTCGGGCAGCAGCGCTTGACCGAGGTCGGTCATTGACACCCGGCGGCTGGTGCGGTGGAACAGCCGCCCGCCCAGGGCGTGCTCCAGCCGCCGGACGGCGTCGCTGACGGTGGGCTGGCCCCGGTGCAGGCGCGCGGCGGCGCGGCCGAAGTGGAGCTCTTCGGCGACCGCGACGAATGCTTCCAGTTCCATCTTGTCCACGGGGGCCAGGCTACCGCGATCAATCGGTGTGACCGATCGCTGCGTGCCGGAGTTCGGCGTTGATGCTGTGCCGTCCGCAGGGTGTGATGGGTGGGCAAGCAGGGATTTCCCCACGACCGGAAGTAGTGAAGCGCACATGACAGTCAATGACGTTGTCCGTGAGCACGATGCGCCGATGGCCACGGTGACGGTGGTCTACCACTCGGTGCACGGGCACACCCGGGTCCTGGCCGAGCATCTCGCCGACGGGGCGCGCCTGGTGCCGGGAGCTCAGGTGCATCTGGTGGAGATCCGGGCCGAGGACGTCACCGCGGGCCGTTGGCACGATGCGCAGGTGCTGGCGCTGCTCGGCCGCTCCGATGCGATCGTCCTGGGCTGCCCGACGCTGATGGGCAGCGTGTCGGCGGTGTTCAAGGCGTTCATGGAGGCGGCGTTCACGCCGTTCACGACGCAGGCGTGGAAGGACAAGCTGGCCGGAGGGTTCACCATGTCCGCCTCGCAGAGCGGCGACAAGCTGGCGGTCTTGGAGCAGCTGGCGGTCTTCGCCGCGCAGCTGGGTATGCAGTGGGTCGGCGTGGCCGATATGCCGGGCAACAACTGGAGTGGTGGCACTCGCGATGATGTGAACCGGCTGGGCTCGTGGCTGGGCCTGATGAGCCAGAGCCACGCCGATCTGGGGTCGGAGCAGGCCGGATCACGCGGTGACCTGATCACCGCGCAACGGTACGGCGAGCGGATCGCCCGGCTGACTCAGCGGTGGGTCAACGCCGTGCCGTATGAGACCTCCCGGATGACCGAACACGAAGCCCGCGCCCTGTCGGCTTCCCTCAGAGAGACGGGTGATGCACCGGCAGCGCTGACCGGCGCCTGACGTCGCCCGATTCCCTTCGGTAGAGTCCTCAGTGACCAGGTTGATCAAGCTGTGAGGGTGTATCCGGCCTGTTCTCTAAGGTGAGAGGCACCCCGATCGACTCGAATCGACATCCCCAGACTCCCCGGTGTTCCTTCGGGACGAAGACGTCGTGGGTTCAAATCCCGCCACCCCGACAGAGTTACAGCAGGTGAAGGGCCTGGTTCTCGAGATCGAGAGCCGGGCCCTTGATCGTTTTACCGTCTGTCTGAACGCCTCCAGGCGGCGCTGACGGGTTCAAATGAGTTTCCGCGGGCACCTTGATCCGCCCGCCGGCAGGGGGAAGCAACCGGAAGCCCGTTCGGACGGAGACGTCCGCGATGCGGGGGCACGCCACCGTGGAGAGCGTCACCCGGCACCCCGAGCAGGTTAGAGGCGCTGCCGGTCGAGGAGCGCATGTTCGAGTGGTCGCCGAAGCCGGCTACCAGGCCGACATCGCGACCCTGTGCCGACAGCACGCGGAATTGCTGAAGCGTGCATGATGGGTCCTCCTGGCGGCGGCGGGTCAGTCGCCGGTAGCGATGACACCGGCCTTTTCGATCATCAGGACGGCGCTGCGGACGGGGACGACAGGCCGGTGCAGCATTCCTGCCGGGACGGTGAATGCCTGCCGCGGACCAAGTTCGACGGTGTCGGCGTGCTCCAGTTCGATGCGGAACAGTCCGTCCAGGACGAAGAAGAACTCGTCCTGGTCATCGTGCTTGTGCCAGTGAAATTCACCCTGCATGACCCCCAGCCGCACCCATACGTCCCCCACCTGGATGAGGGTCTGGTTGTACCAGGGATCGTCGACCTGGTCGATCAACGCCTGGACGTCCATGGTCTCCAGGGCGGTGAACAGCGGCTGGTAGTGGATGGCATAGTCGGCCTGCGGCATGGCTTCCTCCTTGCGGACGGCGAACGAAGCTCCAGGGCGACGCTGGAGTCAGGGGGTGATGATGGGGGCGACGCGAGGGGCGGCCAGGCGTAGGTAGTCGTCGGTGGCCAGCGCGATCGAGCGGTCCAGCCGAGCGGCGTTGAAGAACAGTTCTGGCACTCGCAGCAGTGCCGGATCGGCGATCACTTCCAGCTTGGGGTGGTAGCTGAAGGGCAGCACGGTGCCGCTGACGCTGCCGGCTAGTTCCTCGGCCTTGCCGCGGTCGGCGAAAGCGGCATAGGTGCCCTCCAACAGGGCTTTCACCGCCTGCAGATCCAGGCGGGCATCACCGGGCACCACGGCCAGCACGTACCGGGACCGCTTCTTGCCGATCTTGACCATCACGATCAGGCACTTGGCAGCCTGCGTAACGTCGTGTCCACGCAGAGCACTGACCTCCTCAGTGCGGCCCTCGGGCGGGTGTTCGATCAGACGGTAGTGCGCTCCGGCTGCTTCCAGATCGGCGATCAACCGCTCATAGAGGCCCACGTCCAGACTCTCGGGCGCGGCGACACCGCCGCCCAACTCACCACTCACCGCTCAGCAACTCCTTCGCCTCGGAAATACGGTCCTCATCGCGTTGGTAGAACACCCACTGCTTGATCTTCTTGCCGCGCAACAGCCCAGCCTGCGCGAGCACCTTCAGATGCTCGCCGCAGGTCGGCTGGCTCACGCCCAGCTTCTGGGCGATGAACAAAGAGCAGACTCCGTCGCGCACCAGATCGCCGTCTCGCTGCGGCGGAAAATGGCGTTCAGGGTCGCGCAGCCACTCCAAGATCAGCAAACGCTTGTCGTTGGCCAGCGCCTTCACTAGATCCACGTCCAGCACAAAGGAATTATGGCAATTAGCTAATTACCTGTCTACTGTCATGGTCATGCCCGGACTCCTCGCACATGTGTCCCGTAGTTGGGACCTTTGGCCCTGCCGAGGCCGACGCGGGCCGGCGAATCATCGGAAGAGGAGGTGAGTGACGATGAAACAGAGCCATGAGCTGCGATGGGGCGGGCTGGCCGGCGTCGGCGCCATACTGTTCACCATCATCGGGCGCCTGGTGATGGGGAGCGCGCCGCAGATCACGGACTCCGCGATGACGATCTCGGGATACCTGGCGGAGCGCCGGGCCCAGGTC
>NZ_JBITMP010000024.1:0-164265 GCF_044466425.1 Nonomuraea sp. NPDC049400 | reverse complement strand
CTCAAAACCGGCACGCTCTACGACGAAGCGACCGCTTGGTCGCATCACGTCCAGAGTGCCACGGCTTGACATTAAAACTCCTGGGATGTCTTTCATGAGACGTACGGCTGCGCGTGCCGGGCGGCGCGCAGCGCCCGGCCCCACCAGGTGAGCTGGTCGAGCATGGCCCCGACGGCCCGCAGGCGGTCGTCGGTGTCGCGCGGACGCCCGTGCTCGTCGACGTCCTCGCCGAGCAGGTCGAGCCCGACCCAGTCACGCATGGTCACGGAGTGCAGGGCGCAGAAGACGGTACGGAGCTGCTCGACCGCGTACATGCCGGCCGATCCCGATCCGTACGCCACGAACCCGATGGGCTTGGCCTGCCACTCGTCGTAGGCGAAGTCGATCGCCTGCTTGAGCGAGGCGGGGAAGCTGCGGTTGTACTCGGGGGTGACCACGACGAACGCCTCCGCGCCGCCGACGGCCCCGGCGAAGCTGCACATGTCCGGCGTCGCCTCATCCGGGTAGCACCCGGGGAAGGCGTAACCGGCCAGGTCGAGCACCTCGACCGCGAGGTCGCGGCGGCGGCGGGCCCGCTCGGCGAACCACGCGCCCACCGAGTCGCCCACGCGGCCGACCCGGGTGCTGCCGATGATGAGCGCGACCCGCAACGGATCCATGGTGCGCCCCCTTCCTGCGCCGTCACCTTTCAGGCGCTAGAAGGGCCGCTAGATCGGATCTAGCAACGCTCCCATGAGGGTCATAGGGCGGGTCTGATCGTGTAGCCGACGCCGCGCACGGTGTGGATCATCGGCTCGCGCTGCGCGTCGATCTTGCGCCGGAGGTAGGAGATGTACAGCTCGACGACGTTGCTCTGACCGCCGAAGTCGTACGCCCAGACCCGGTCGAGTATCTGTGCCTTGCTCAGCACCCGCCCCGGATTGTGCATCAGGAACCGGAGCAGCTCGAACTCCGTGGGCGTGAGCCTGATGTCCTTGCCGGCCCGCCGTACCCGGTGGGTCTCCTGGTCCAGCGTGAGGTCCCCGACCACCAGCCCGGCTTCGGCCCGCGCCTGCGCCGCGCGCGAGCGGCGCAGCAGTCCGCGCAGCCTGAGGACGACCTCCTCCAGGCGGAACGGCTTCGTGACGTAGTCGTCGGCGCCCGCCCGCAGGCCGACGAGCCGGTCCTGGAGCGAGTCCAGGGCCGTCAGGAACAGGATCGGCACGCCCGGCAGCACCGCGCGCAGCCTGGGCAGGAGCCGGATCCCATCCATGTTGGGCAGCATGACGTCCAGGACGACCGCGTCGGGGCGGAACCCACGGGCCGCGCGGATGGCCGCGGAGCCGTTGTGCGCACTGCGGACGTCCCAGGACTCCTGGCGCATGACCATGGAAAGGAGCTCGGTCAGCGAGGGCTCGTCATCCACCACGAGGATGTTGACCCGGCTGGTCGTGTGCATGTTCATGACGATGACGTGCGTTTATGAAAGTTTGATGATTTCCGCTTGTGAATCGCCTGTGAGCTCAGGTCGAGCCCGCTGCCTGCGCTTATCCAATACGCAAGTTGATTAAAGGCGTTTCTCAGATTGGGTCGGCAGGTTGTTCGGCGTGGGGGACGACCTCCGGGGCTGAATTCAAAGGTTCGGCCGGGTCGTCCCGGATTGGATTATTGACTGATGCGTTTCGCCAAGCCTTTCGTCGTGACCCTCGCCGGCGCGGCCGTGCTCGCCCTGCCCCTGTCGGGCGCCGCCCTCGCTGACGCGAGGCAGCCGCAGCCCGCGGCGACGGCCAAGGCGCCGCAGCCGACGCACTCGAACCCCACCGTGCCCCAGGACCAGCTGGCCATGGGACGCGACGGCGTTCGTGCGGCCTCGCTCAAGGTGTCCGTCGACCCGGGTCGCGTGCGTGCCGACGGCTCCTACGAGGTGACGATCGCCGCGAAGGGCCTGCGCTCGGGCACGGCCATCGTGACCAGCCCTGAGGGCAAGAGCTACCGCGTCGCGCTCTCCGGCGGCAGCGCCACCAAGACCCTGACCGTGCCGTCGAAGGCCAAGCCCGGCAGCGAGACGGTGACCGTCAAGGTCGGAAACAAGGTCACCACCGCCGCGTTCGAGGTGGTCGGCGCCCGGAAGCAGCAGCGCGACGACCACCGCCACGAGGCGAAGTAGCGAAGCGCGGTATTGAACCCGCCGTATGCGTTAAAAGCCGTCAAATAGGTTTTATGTCACATAAAGCCGCCGGCAGTCATTCAATTTCCGTGGCTGGTCATCCTTTTCCATGAGAATTAGAATGACTGCCGGAGTTGATGCCGGGTGATGGACGGTGAAGGGCGGCTCGCCCGCGAGCTGTGTGCGGCGCTCGGTCCCGCCGGTAGCCCGGCCGAGGTGGGAGCGGCGATTTCGCAGATCGTCGGACGCCGGGTGGCGCACGACGCGCTCCGGCTGGTCGGCCTCAATCCGGCGATCGGCATTGGTACGGCATCACCGCCGGCGAACGCCGAGTCATCGAGTCCCTGTATGCCGGGGCGGCGGGGAAACAGATTGCCCGCGACCTGGACCTTTCCCTCTACACCGTCAACGACCACTTGAAATCGGTGTACCGGAAGACCCGGGCGCAGAGCCGGGACGAACTCATCGCGGCGATCGCCGGCTGACCGGCCGCCAGTGAGCCCGCCCTACCAGCCGGCGAGCTGTTCCAGGAGCCAGTCGACCAGCACCTGGGAGACGCCGCCGTGCGCGGAGTTGCCCGTGTCGCAGCAGAACACGTCCAGGAACGTCTCGTCCTTCCGCAGGTCGCGCAGGTCCTTGTAGAGGTCGTCCTGCCACCGCAACGGGTCCCTGGCCAGGGCGATCGCGCTGATCGCCGGGACGAAGCAGCTCCTGCGGAACCGCTCCTGGATCGGCAGCCCGATCTCGTCGGCCACGCTGCCCCAGAAGTCCAGCGTGCCGCCCGGCGCCCCGTCGAACGCGGGCACGCGCGACGTGGCGCTCGACCACACGGGCGCGCCGAACCTGATCGTGCCGACGTTCTGCAGCTCGCCCAGGTTCGGCTGGATCCGGGCCGTGAGCTGCAGCGGGTCATGGTGCAGGTCGAACACCGGCGTGCCCGGCGGCAGGTCGGGCCCCACGCCGTCGCCGGCTCCGTTGGCCAGACCCAGCTTGTACGGCCGCATCGGGAACCAGCCGACCCTGCGCAGGTCGTCCAGGAAGTCCGTACGCAGCCGGCTGGCGGTGGTCACCGGACCCGAGTAGTCCTCGCTCTCGACCCAGCCCCACAGGAGCTGCTGTGCGGCCGGGCTGCGGATCAGCTCCGCCTGTCCGGGACCGCCGAGCTGCGGCAGCAGCGACTCGTGGAGGTAGGCGAGCTGCTGCAGCACCAGCGGGATCCAGGCGCCGAGGTGCGGCGTGTCGTAGGAGAAGTACTTGTCGGTCTGGTGGTCGACGCCCTCGCTCTCCAGGCGCGCGAGCGCGTACCTGGTGATCATGCCGCCCAGGCTGACGCCGCCGACGACCAGCGGGAGGTCGCCACGCCGCTCCTGGATGGCACGCCGTACGCAGGTGGCCGCCACGGCGGCGTTGGCCTGGATGTACGTCTGCCGCTCGTCGAAACCGAGCAGGATGACGTCGATGCCCATCGTCCTGAGCTGGTCCAGGAAACCGGGAACGCCCGAGTTGAAGCGGCTCCACAACGCGTCGAGGTCGCTCGGCCCGTAGTCGAAGCCGTCAGCGAAGATCAGCGGCCGGGTCAGCGCGGCGTGCCCCTGCGCCAGGTAGACCGCGGCCCGGCCGGTGGCCGTGCGGCCCTCGTGCGGCTGGTCGCCCACCAGGTCCCAGATGCGGTCGGGTCTGGGCGCGTTGACCGCGCCGGGCCGCGGGGCCGCGAACCAGACCCCCTGCTGCCCGAGCGCGTCCGCCACCCGCTCGACCTGCTCCTCCGTCAGGCTGCCCTTGACCGAATTGGCTCTGGTCTCGACGTCGATTCTCGGTTCCTGCGCCATGCTGGATCCTCTCGCTAGGTTCCGAGGCCTCACTGGGGCCACTCACCCCACCTTATGGACACTGTCAGTAATTGACCGAGTACTGTAAGTGGTGGCGCGTCCTCCAAAAGTCCGCCCAAATGCGCAGGTCACGCCGCTGATGGCCGGAGATCGACGGTGAGCGTGCCCGCTTCGTGCCGGACCTCGGTGCCGAGGTCGGCGCAGGCGTTGGCGAAGCGGTGGCGGACCCAGCCGGACTCCGCCTCGTCCGCCACCCTGGTACGGCAGTAGTCGAGCGCGATGGGCACGACGCTCAGCCGTACCGGACCGTGCTCGTCCAGGGTGACCAGGAAGATCAGCCCGAGGTCGTTGCGCAGCTCGGGATCCACGATGTAGTCGTCGATGAAGTCGCCCAGGTCGTACAGGACCGGCCCGGCCACCCCGTGGAAGACGTGCGCGGAGTGCCCGGCCACCAGGGTCGCTCCCGCACTCACCAGCGCCTTGGCCGAGCGGCGGACGTGGGTGACGGGTGCGGCGGTCATGTTCGGGCCCCAGTGGACGCAGACGAGGACGGCGTCGCCGTTCATGCTCCTGATCGTGTTCGTGAGCCGGTCCGGCACCCCGGTGCCCAGATCGGCGTACGCGACCCCGGGCCTGCGCTCGGTGGCCGCGAAATCGGCGGGATGGTCGGTGACGCCCAGCACGGAAAGGCGCAGGCCCCCGGCCTCCAGCACGGCGGGCTCCCACGCCTGGGCCAGGTCGGCGCCCGCGCCCACGGTCCGGATCCCGGCCGCCGCCAGGTGGTCGAGGGTGTCCAGGAGGGCGTCCTGGCCGTAGTCGAGCGCGTGGTTGTTGGCCAGCGTGACCGCGTGCACGCCGAGCTCCGCCAGCATGGCGGCGGCCTGCGGCGGGGCGCGGAAGTGGAACGGCTTGCGCAACGGGTCCCACTGCCGGCCGCGGTCCGACACGCAGCATTCGAGGTTGAGCAGGACGAGGTCGGCCCGGGCGAGCACCGCGCGCACACCCGCGTCGAAGAAGTGGGCCGGATCCGCGGTCAGCTCGAGCCGCTCGGCGACGCCGCGCCCGAGCATCGTGTCGCCGGCCAGCGCCAGTGTGACCGTCATCGCGGGCTCCCCTGATGCCGTCGCGTTCCCTCGGTCATATTTGTCCAGCTTCCCTGCCGGATGGCTTCGACACCCGCCCCTGCCTGCGGCGGAACCGTTCGTGGGAGGAGTTTGCGGGTATTGGCGCGGGTAGTGACGGGATGAATCTGGAGGAGGGGGACGAGGGTGTCCCTCGCGCCACGGGGGTGAAAAAGCAGTGGCTTTGCCGATAAGGCGTAATCGCGGAGCGATGCAGACGGGTGTGCCCTGGCAGAGACGGGCGTGGGATCCGTTCACGGAGTTCCAGCAACTGTGGGATCAGATGGGGCGGCTGTTCGAGCAGGGCGCCGAGACCGACGTCGCCGCCTGGCGGCCGATGGCCGAGACCGAGGAGACCCCGGACGCCTACGTCGTCCGCGCCGAGCTTCCCGGCATCAAGCGGGAGGACATCAACGTCGAGGTCAACGACAGCGAGCTCTGCGTGTCCGGGGAGATCAACGAGGAGGAGAAGGGCAACATGCTGCGACGGCGCGCCGGCCGGTTCGTCTACCGGACGATCCTGCCGAGCGACGCCGACACCGAGCACATCGGCGGCGAGCTGGCCGACGGCATTCTGACCGTGCGCGTTCCGAAGACCGAGAAGGGCCGCGCCCGCCGCATCGAGATCAAGGGCTGACACGGGGGAGGCGCATGGCCGGCACGCAGGCCTTCTGGATCGGCGCCGCGCGGGGGCACGACGGCGAGGACCAGGGCAGCGCGCAGGAGCGCTACGGCGAAGAGCTGCGCAAATGGAGGCACGCGTTCGAGGCCGTGGACGGCGAACCGGCCGCGGGCGGCATCACGCTGGACCCGCTGCACTTCGCGCTGGGCGCGTGGGAGGTGGCCACGCGCCCGGTGGCGGAGCACGCTTACGTACGCCGCCATCCGCGGGTGCTGGATGCGACCTGCCACCGGCCCGAGCAGGCCGCGGGGCTGCTCGCCGTGGTAGAGCTCGCGGCCCCGCCCCAGGTCAGGCTGCCCGCCGGGTGGTCGAGCTGGCAGCGTCAGGAGCCGACGTACGTGCCGCCGCCGTACGAGCGGCCGACCGCGCTCAGCACGCTGGAGCTCCGCGTGCCGCTGCCGGTGGACCGCCTGCCCACGCCCACCCACGCGCGGGCCGAGGGACTGCCGAACCTCGACGACGCCCAGGCCTCGCTCGAAGCGCTCCTGGCCGAGCTGAACGCCGTGGTCAACCCGTTCCTGCGCGAGCTGGACGAAGCCGATCCGGCGAGGTGATGCGCGATGAAGAGGCAAGACGAGGATCCTGAGGACGAGTTCTTCGCTCCAGTGCTGCGCGAGCCGCCGCCTCCCGACGAGGTGAGCCCCTCCGGCGTGGTGAGCGACACCGGCGTGCCCGACGTGCACGGAGGCGGCCACGGGGAGTGGCCGAAGTCTCCGCCGCCCTCCAGCTGGCTCGGCGTGCGCCTGTTGGCCGCCGCGCTCGCGCTGCTCGCCGGGGTGGTCCTGACCGTGCTGGCCCTGCTGGCCGGACGGCCGCTCCTGGCCATCCCGCCCGCCGTCGTGGCCCTGGCGGCGGCCGTCTACCTCGTGGGGTTCAGCGTGCGGCGCACCCGCTCCGACGGCGGTCCGCCGACCTTCGGGTGAGTGGGGCGGCTATCTGGGTAAGCGCCCTGCTGAGGTCCAGTCCGGGGCAGAGGAGCGGAGATGTCTCTTATCGATTGCGAATGCGTTCGCCACCTGCTGCAGTCGGAGCATCCCGACGCCACGCTGGTGTACGTCCAGGGCGAGTGCGTGGTGCTGCCCGCGGACGAGATAGACGACGCGCACAAGCCGCTGGTCATCGTGCGCCGCGACGAGATCGCGGACCGGGTGCCCGAGGGCGACCTGTCCGACCAGGCCCTGCAGGATCTGGCGATCCGGCTGGACAACGTCGCCCGCGATTTGGGCGACTGACTTGCCGCGCCGGTCCGGCAGCGATGACTCGATTGTTATCTGGTAGTGGAACGTACCTGTCAGGAAGCGCGTTGCACAGATCGTGGGGAAGGGATGGTTAGGGCCAGGGATAGCTCTGGCCGGGGTGGGGGCGGCCGGATGGGGGCACTTCCTGCGGCGGCCGTTACCCGTTGAGCTGCCGATCCTGATCAACCTCGGGCTGCTGCTGGCGCTCGGGCTGCTGGCATGGCTGGTGGCCGACGTGGTCCGGCTGGCACGCGTGACTGCGCGCGCGGAGGGTGACGATCCCTGGCTGGTCGAGGCGCAGGTCACCGTGCGCGTGCGGGCCGTCGCCGTGGCCTTCGTCGCCGTGCCGCTGGCCCTGCACGGGGCCGGACGGGTGCGGCGAACGTTCGCCGGAGGGCTTCCCGAGCAGGGTGAGCTCCTCTTCGGCACCGGCCTCGTGGCCGCCGCGGCCGGGATCGTTCTGATCGCGGTGGTCGTACCCGACTTCACGGTCAAGCCCTTCGCGGGCTTGGGCACGGGGCTGGCCGCCGCGGCGGCGGTGCTGGCCGCGATGTCGCTGGCCGGCGCGACGCTGCCGGTCGAGGCCGTCACCGCGGGCGGGAGAGCCGCTCCTGAGGCGGCTGTGGCCGGGTCGGTGAGCAGGCTCGCCTGGCGGTGGAAGGTGCCGGACGGCACCCCCGCCGAGCAGGTGGCGGTCGCGGGCGGCAACGCGCTGGTGAGGATCGACGACGGCGTCGTGGCGCTGGACGCCCGGACGGGTCGCGAGCGGTGGCACTACCGCAGGCCCGCCGCGGCGGCCACCGGTATGGAGGCCGCCCCCGACGGCAGCGTCATGGTGCTCACCTTCGGACAGGCGGCGGGGACGGAGCGGACCAGGGGGCGCACGGTGGTGCTGGACGCCCGCACCGGCGAAGTGCGCGCCGAGCACGCCGGGCAGCCCTTCGCGGACACCGATCCGGCCTCGCACGGCCTCGTCGGCGTCTCCCGCGACGGCACGATGATCGGAAGGGACCTGGCGGATCCCGCCAAGCAGGTCTGGGAGCGTCCCGTACGGAAGGGCTGCCACGTGGACCGCCGGCTGGCGAAACCGTACGCGGTGCTGCGTGAGATCGTCGCGGTGGTGTCCGACTGCGGTGCGGAGACCGTGGTGACCGGCCTCGACCCGGCCGACGGCACCGAGGTGTGGCAGTACGAGAGCGACAAGACGGGCTACGCCGAGGTCGTCCCCTCCTACGACCTCAGCGCCGTGCGGCTGCGGATCTCGGGCGACGCCGGCGAGACGGACGTCGTGCTGGACCAGCGGACGGGGAAGGTGGTCAAGGACGCCGCCGGGAGCGAGGCCGTGCTGGACCGCTTCACCGCCGACGGCCACGTGCTCACGCCCGCGTACGAGGGCGGGCGCACGGAGTATCGCCGGGAGCCGTACCGCGGCGGCGGGGCGCGGAGTGCCTCGACGCCGGACCAGGGCGATCGTTCCGGCTGGAGAAGGGGCTTCCTTCCGCTGAAGGACAGCATGGTCGTGGCGGAGGTGACGGCGACCGTCCAGACCTCCATGACGGTCACCGCGCACGTCGTGCCCTGGGGCGCGGCGGGCGGCACCGACATCCCGTTCGACATGGATTTCGACGGGCGCGAGGGCCGGTTCACGCTCCTCCCGGCCGCCGGGGCCGTCGTGGTCGCCTTCAGCCCGAGCGCCACGATCGTCGGCCTGACCTGACCGAGTAACGTGTACATCCTTGTTCGAGGAGAGGAGCCACGCTTGTTCGGTGCCGATGTGCACGCTTATCTCAGGTCGGCGGCTGGTGATCGGGCTGTCCGGTCCGGGCCGTTCGTGATCCGGTTCGACGAGCATGACGACGCGCTCCCGTTCAACTACGCCATCCCCGACGACGACGCCGCACCGACGGCGGACGAGATCGCCGCGCTGGTCGCGGCCTTCCGCGGGCGGGCCAGGACGCCCCGGCTCGAGTACGTGCCGCAGGCGGCCCCGAAGGTGGAGCACGCCCTGCTCGCGGCCGGGTTCACCGTGGAGGGCCGCTACCCGCTGCTGGTCTGCCCGCCGGACGAGGTGGTGGACACACCGGTGGACGTACGGGTCGGGCTCGTCACCGACGACGCCGGTCTCTGGCAGGTCGCGCGCGTGATGAACGAGGCGTTCGGGGCGCCGGAGGCCACCGGGCACGACGTCGCGCGGCTCCGGCGGATCCTCGACGGCGGCGGCCTGGTCGCCGCCGCCGTGGACGGCGAGGAAGTCGTCGGCGCCGGTCAGCTCGGCCGCCCGCACCGAGGGGTCGCCGAGGTGGCGGGCATCGCGGTGCGGGCCTCGCACCGGCGGCGCGGCATCGCGGGGGCGGTCACGGCGCTGCTGACCCGCGAGGGCGCGGCTGCCGGGATCACCAGGCCGTTCCTCACGCCCGCCGACGACGGCGCCGCGCGCGTCTACGCCCGCGTCGGCTACCGCAAGGTGGGCGAGGTCCTCCACATCTTCCTCCGCTGATGCCGGTGCTCACCCGGCCGGTGGTGTCAGGACGAGCCGGGCGAGGCGGTCCGGGTCGGAGAGGATGTCGAGGGCGGCGATCCTGCCGTCCGTGACGAAGAAGCTCAGCACCGACCGCACCTCCCCGTTCTGCCTGCCGACGAGCCCGACCACGCCGTTCACCAGCACCGGCTCCGCCGCGTAGGCGGTGCTGAACCGCTTGAAGTTGGCCATCTGACCGGCCACGGCCGCCGCGCCGCTGATCGTCCACATGCCGCCCTTCGCCACGGCGCCCGCGTCCACGCGCACCACCACGTCGGGGTCGAGGATGGAGAGGAGCGCCTCGAAGTCGCCGCCGCGAGCGGCGGCCAGGAAGGCGTCCACGACCTGGCGCTGCCGGCTCGGGTCGGGATCCGGCAGCGGCACCGTACCCCGCACGCGCTGGCGCGCCCGGCTGGCGAGCTTCTTGGCCGTGGACGGAGTGCGGTCCACGATGGTGGCGATCTGCTCGAACGGCACCGCGAACATGTCGTGCAGCACGAACGCCAGCCGTTCCGCAGGACTCAGCGACTCCAGCACCACGAGCAGCGCCAGCCCCACCGCGTCGGCGACCAGTGCCTGCTGCTCGGGGTCGCCCCCGTCCTCGGGGCTGATGACCGGGTCCGGCAGCCGCTGCTCCAGCGGGTCCTCCCGCCGCGAGTTCCGCGCGCGGAGCATGTCCAGGCAGACCCGGCCGACGACCGTGGTCAGCCAGCCGCCCAGATTGTCGATCTCACGCGAGTCCGTACGGCTGAGCCGCAACCACGACTCCTGAACGGCGTCGTCGGCCTCGGCGAGCGAGCCGAGCATCCGGTACGCCACCGCCTTGAGATGGTTGCGGTGTTCCTCGAACCGGCTGGCCAGGAAGTCGTCGGTGTTCACGGTCACATCCTCGATCGGGGCTCCTACCCCACTGACGAAACAGACCCGTCAATGGTGACCGAAAGGCGGACGTCACCTTCTCGCCCCTCGCGTCGTCATAGACCCGAACCGCAACCGAGAGGGAGACGATGACACTCAACGATCTGCGGAACGCCGTACAGGGTGAGGTGCTGCTGCCGGGCGACGGCGAGTTCGAGGGGGCCGCCAGGGCGTGGAACCTGACGGTCGCCCAGCCGGTGGCCGCCGTGGTCACGGCCGCGGGCGCCGACGACGTGGCCGCACTGGTGCGGTACGCCCGCAAGGCCGGGCTCAGCGTCGCGGCCCAGCCCAACGGCCACGGCGCCTCCGGCGACACCGACGGCGTGATCCTCCTGCGCACCGGCAGGCTCGACGGCGTGGAGGTGGACCCAGGGCAGCGGGTGGCCAGGGCCGGCGCGGGCGTCCGGTGGACGCAGGTGCAGCGGGCGGCCGGGCCGCACGGCCTGACCGGACTGGCCGGCAGCATGCCGGGCATCAACGTGGTCGGCTACACGCTGGGCGGCGGTCTGTCCTGGTTCGGCAGGAAATATGGATGGGCGTCGGACTCGGTGCGCGCCTTCGACGTCGTGGACGCCGACGGCGAGCGGTCACGGGTCACCGCCGGTTCCGATCCGGACCTGTTCTGGGCGCTGCGCGGCGGCGGGGGCGACTTCGCGCTGGTGACGGCGGTCGAGTTCGACCTGCATCCGGCCCCGGCCCTGTACGGGGGGCGCATGATGTGGCCGGGCACCCGTGCGGCGGAGGTGTTCGAGGCGTTCCAGCGCATCACCGAGACGGCGCCGAGAGAGCTGTCGGTCTGGTTCCACCGGTTCCAGTTCCCCGACGCGCCGCCCATGGTCGCCGTGGACGCCGCCTACCTGGGCGACGGTGCGGACGGCAAGGCGCTGCTGGCCGATCTGGACAAGGTGGACGGCGCGATCGCCGACAAGCGGGCCGAGCTGCCGGTCGCGAACCTGGGCGACATCACCGCCGAGCCGACCGACCCGGCTCCGGCGATGTCGCGAGCCGAGCTGCTCGGGGAGCTCGACGAGCGGGTCCTGCTCGGCACGCCGGTGGAGCCGCTGGTCAACATCCAGGTGCGGCACCTGGGCGGCGCGCTGGCCGAGCAGCGGCCCGGCGCCGGCGCCCGGGGGGCGGTCGCGGAGCCGTACCTGCTGTATCTGCTCGGCCTGGGGCTGCCGCAGCTCAGGGACGCGGTCGCCGCCAAGCGGGACGAGCTGTCGGCGGAGCTCGGTGCGGTCGGGCGCAAGCCGTACACGTTCCTGACGCCGGGGGAGCGGGCGGCGCACGCCTTCGACGAGCCGACCCTGGCTCGGCTGCGTGAGCTGAAGCAAGCCCGCGACCCGCGGGGCGTGTTCCGCGCGAACTTCCCGGTCAACGCATGATTCGCGGGGCGGCCGTCTCCGAGGCGGACGGCCGCCCGCCGCTGCTTGAGCCCGAGACGCTCGCCGGTCCCCGGACCGGGATCGCGTTCGGCTACTTCTTCTCCTGCATGGTCACGGTCACCGTGCTGGTCTTCCCGTCCCGCTGGTACGTGACCTCCACCTGCTGGCCCACCTTGAACCCGCGGACCTGCCCGACGACCGTGTCACCGCCCTGAACGGGCGTGTCGCCGATCTTGGTGATCAGGTCGCCCTGCTTCAGCCCGGCCTTCTCCGCCGGGCTGCCCGCCGTCACCTGGCGGATCAGCGCGCCGGGTACGTCGCCGGTGGCGTCGGTGACGCTCACCCCGAGGAACGCGTGGCTCACCTTCCCCTTGCTGATGAGCTGCTCGGAGACCTGCTTGGCGGTGTTCACCGGGATCGCGAAGCCGAGGTTGACACCGTCGGCGGCGACCGCGCTGTTGATGCCGACCAGCTCGCCGGCGGCGTTGACCAGGGCGCCGCCCGAGTTGCCGGGGTTGATCGCCGCGTCCGTCTGGATCATGCCGCCGAGCGTGGTCGTCTCGGCCGACTGCCCCTGCCTGCCCCAGCCCGGCGGGAGCTGCTGGTCCTGGTTGCCACCCCCGGCGGTCACCGTACGGTCGAGCGCGCTGATGATGCCCGACGTCACCGTCCCGTCCAGCCCGAGCGGGCTGCCGATGGCCAGTACGTCGTCCCCCACCTTGAGCTGGTCACTGTCGCCCAGCGTGGCCTTGGCCAGCCCCGACACGTCCGCCGCCCTGATGACGGCGAGGTCGGTCGCCGGGTCGGTGCCGACCACGCTCGCCTTGGCAGTCTTGCCGTCGCTGAACTTCACCGTCAACTGGTCGCCCTGCCCGGCCACGACGTGGTTGTTGGTCAGGATCAGCCCGTCCTCGGACAGCACCACGCCGGACCCCTCGGCGTTCTGCCCCTGGATCATCACCACCGACGGCTGCACCTTCTCCGCCACCTGCGCGACCGTGAGCTGGCCCGAGGCCGTGCGGAACACCGGGCTCGCCACGTTCGTGGTGACGGTCGACGCCGGGCGCGCGCCCTCCGCCACGTACGCGCCCACGGCGCCGCCCCCGAGCGCCGCCGCCGTCAACGCCGTCACGGCGGCCAGCGCGAGCCCGGCGATCGCCTTGCGGCTGAGCACGAACCCCGCCCGCCGTGGCGGAGGGGGCGGCGGGAGCACCGGACCCGGACGGGTGAAGCTCCCGGCTGTGGGCGGCTTGTCACCGAACTGGGTCCAGCCGCCGGCGTTGTCCTCGCGAGGCGCGTTCGCGTCCATGTCATCTCCTAGAGTCCCGATGACACAAGAGTGGCGAAGGGCGAGTAAGTCCTGATTAAGCCGAAGATCCCCTCGCGCGGCGGGCCCTGACGCCGGCCTTATCGCCGCAGGCAGCGCCGACGCGCGCCGGACGAATGTGTTTTCCCGCAGGAGAGTTGCGTACATCAGACTCCCATGCGTACAGTGTTCGCATAAGGGAGCGACGTACGCACACGGTGGAAGGTTCCGATGTACACAAGTTCACGCCGCTGGCTGATCCTGGTGGTGCTATGCCTCAGCACGCTCGTGCTGGTGGTCGACAACATGGTGCTGTCCGTGGCGATTCCGCCGCTGACCGCCGACCTGGGCGCCAGCGCGCAGGACGTCCAGTGGATCCTGGACTCGTACATCCTGGTCTTCGCCGGGTTGCTGCTGACGGCGGGCAGCCTGTCCGACCGGTACGGCAGGCGCAGGGTGATGGTCATCGGCCTGGCGCTGTTCGGCGTGGCCTCGCTGGCGGCCGCCTACGCCGCCGATCCGGCGCTGCTGATCGCCGCCCGTACGGTGATGGGTGTCGGCGGCGCGCTGATCATGCCGAGCACCTTGTCCATCCTGATCACCGTGTTCGACGAACAGGAGCGGCGCAAGGCGATGGCCGCCTGGAGCGCGGTCGCCATGGTCGGCCTGGCGCTGCTGGTGATGCCCAAGAAGATCGCCCTTTCCTGAGACATCTGAGACACCTGAGAGCAAGGAGAAAGATCGTGAACACGAACTGGGACGCCACGGGCGACTGGGGAACGCTGAACTCGGCCGGGCGGAGCTTCTACCCCGAGCGCTGGCAGCACCGGCTCGACGAGCTGCGCGCCGCCCACAACGTGCCGGGCGCGACCCTGGCCGTGCTGACCGGCGGGAAGGTCTACGAGCTGGCAAGCGGCGTGCTGCACCGGGGCACCGGCGTGGCGGTGACTCCCGACTCGGTGTTCCTGTCCGGCTCGATCGCCAAGGTCTACACCGCGACGCTGGTGATGCGGCTGGTCGGGGAGGGGAAGCTGGACCTCGACGCGCGGGTGGTGGACGTGCTGCCGGAGTTCGCCACTCCCGACGAGGCGGCGACCAAGGTGATCACCGTGCGGCAGCTGCTCAGCCACACCGGCGGGGTCACCAACGACTTCAACCACGACTCAGGCCGCGGGGACGACTGCCTGGCCGAGTACGTGAAGGCCGCCCGCGACGTGGCCCTGGACTGCCCGCCGGGGACGGCGGTCTCCTACGGCAGCCTCGGCTACGTCGTGCTGGGCCGCCTCGTCGAGGTGCTGACCGGCAAGACCTGGGACCAGGCGCTGAAGGACATGATCTTCACCCCGCTCGGGCTGGAGCGCTCGGTGACGTTGCCGGAGGAGGCGCTGCGGTTCCAGGTGGCGATGAGCCACCTGGGCGAGCCGGGCCAGGACCCCGACCCGGCGCCGGTCTGGGACATGATGCCGCGCTCGGCGGGCCCGTACGGCAGGATCATCACCTCATCCGGCGACCTCGTCCGCTTCGCCCAGATGCACCTGGCCGGTGGCCTGGCCCCCGACGGCACGCGCGTCGTGCCCGCCGGCGCGGTCGCCGCCATGCAGCGGCGCGAGGTGGACGTTCCGGACAAGTGGACCGTCAGCGCGGACGGCTGGGGCCTGGGCTGGACCCTGTACGACTGGGATGGTGTCTTCGGCTACGGCCACGACGGCGCTGCCATCGGCCAGTACGCCTACCTGCGCGTCATTCCGGAAGCAGGCGTGGCCGTCGCGCTGATGACCAACGGGGGCGGGGCCAGGCAGCTGAACGCCGCCCTGTTCCGCGAGCTGCTCGACGAGCTGGCCGGGGTGCGCATGCCGGAGCCGTTCGGCCCGCCGGCCACTCCGCCCGCGGTGGACATGACGCCGTACGTGGGCACGTACAAGCGCGAGGGCGTCGTCATCACCGTCTCGCCCGACCGGATCCGGTACGAGTTCGTCGACGGCATGAAGGATCTGTCGCCGCCGCTGGAGGCGGAGCTGACCGCGGTCTCGGAGACGGTGTTCGCCGCCTCGGGCGCCGGCCCGTCCTTCAGCGAGGACTACATGCCTGTGGTCTTCTCGACCCTGCCCGACGGAGCTCTGGTGTGCTACGTCGGCATGCGCGCCACGCCGAAAGTGTCCGGCTGAGGTTGTCGGTTCTGGCCCGCTGGGTGTCGCGGGGCGGCGAGACCAGCGGATCAGTCTTCGGTGCAGGCGGTCTCGTCGATGGACGTGTTGATCCGGGACAGCAGGCGCTGCAGGGTGCTGATCTCCTCGCTGTCGAGGTCGGCGAAGAGCGCGGACTCCACGGCGGCGATGGCGTCGTGGATGCCGTTGACCATGACCTTGCCGCCGGCGGAGATCTCGACGATGTGGCGGCGGCGGTCGGCGGGGTCGCGGCGCCGCTCGGCCAGCCCGTTGCTCTCGAGGTCGTTGAGTATGGCGACCACCATGCTGGGATCGACGCCGAGGGTCTCCACGAGCGACTGCTGGCTCGTCGCGCCCTGATCGGACAGCAGCATGAGCACATGGCCGTGGGCGGGCTTGAGCCCGTGCTGAGCCAGCGCCTTCTTGATCCGCGTGTTGGCGATCTGGCCCGAGAGGGCGAGCGCCAAGCCGGGACGATCGACCATCACCCCAAAACTCTAGCAGTACATCAAATCATCATCGAAAAACAATAGTTGAGAGTTCTCAATGATTTGCTAGGCTCCACGGTGCTGCATCGACGACTGTTGGGAGCCGACCATGTTCATTGCCTATGCCGTCCTCGCGGTCCTGCTGGCGATCGCGCTCAGCGCGTCGGGATACGCCAAGCTCAGCCGCAACGAGCGCATCGTGACCGGGCTCACCGGGCTGGGCGTGCCGCTGGGGCTGTTCCCGTTCCTGGCGGCGTGCGAGATCGCCGGCGCGGCAGGCGTGGTGATCGGGATCTGGTACGCGCCGCTCGGCATCGCGGCCGCCGTCGGCGTGGTGCTCTACTTCGTCGGCGCGCTGGGCACGCACCTGGTCAAGGGTGACTTCAAGGGCATGCCCAACGCGTTCATCATGTTCGTTCCGTCGGTGGCGGTGCTGGTCCTGCGGCTCGCGTCCCTCTGACGGTGAAGGGCGGGCGCCGGGGTGACGGCTGGTCAGGCCGGGACCAGGCGCACCAGGGAGTCGCGTAGCCGGGAGCGTTCGGTGCTCACGAAGCGGTGCAGGGTCCGGGAGCCGAAGGCGACCCGCTGAGCGCTGCGGCGGCGCTCGGAGTCGTACGCGCGCAGGGCCGACGTCAGGTCGGCCGCACCGTGGCGGCCGATCGCCCGCGTGAGGGCCTCCGCGTCGAGGATGGCCGTGCACGCGCCCTGCCCGAGGTTGGGCGTCATGGCGTGGGCGGCATCACCGACCAGCGCCACTTTGCCGGCGCGGACGAACGTGGGCAGTGCGGGGAACAGATGCCGCATCTCGTACCGGATCCACGAGGCAGGATCCGTCCCGGCCAGGATCCGCGGGATCGGGTCGTGCCATCCGGCGAAATGGTCGCGCAGGTCAGCGGCCGTGGTCGCCTCCGGCACCGCGGCGTACCAGTTGGTGCGGCCCGGCTCGATCGGGGTCATGCCGAAGAAGCGCCCACGGCCCCAGGTCTCGCCGTGGACGCCCGTCTCGAAGTCGGCGACGCCGATCCAGGTGACCGTGCCGACATGCCGGACGCCGCTACGTGTGCCGAACAGAGCGGTACGCACGCCGCTGTTGATCCCGTCGGCGCCCACCACGAGGTCGTGCTCCTCGGCCAAGGCGGCCGCGTCCGAGACGTTCTCATCGAAGGCCACCGGCACGTCCAGCGCCGCCAGCAGCGCGTCCAGCAGGTACGGTCGCGAGATCAGCAGCTCCGGCCGTCCCGCCCTGCGCTCGATGCGCTCCAGCGGCAGACTCGCCATCACCTTCCCGTCCGGTGTGCGGATGCGCCCATCGCGGTACGGCAGCGCCCGCACGCGAAAGGCGTCACCGACTCCGAGCCGGTCGAGCGCCGCCTGTGCGGTGGGGTGGATTCCGAACGCCGTGCCGTACCGCTCCAGCTCCGCCCGGCGTTCGAGGATCTTGACGTGCCAGCCGGCCCGGCGCAGGCCGATCGCCGTCGCCAGGCCACCCACGCCAGCGCCCACCACAACCGCCGATCCCGCCATGACGCCCTCCTCCATAGATGAGTACCACAACTGTGGTACCACAATTGGGGTAAAATCGCACCTGTGGGAAATCAAGATCGTCGAGAACGGTTGCAGGACGCGGCCATCGAGGTTCTGGCCGAGCAGGGCGGGCGCGGGCTGACTCATCGGGCCGTGGACACCGCCGCTGGCGTTCCTCTGGGCACCACCAAGAACTACTTCCCGACCAGGCAGGCATTGCTGAGGGCGGTCGCCGAGCGCTGCGTCGAGCTTTACCGCGACGTCCCGAGGCCGGTGCCCGGCGACAGGCGGACGCTCGTGGCCATGATGAGCGCGCTGCTCGCCGACGTCGCGGGCCCTGGGCGGCCTCGCCTGCTCGCCTACCTTGAGCTCCAGGCAGAGGCGGCCCGCGCGCCCTGGCTGGCCGACATCGTGGACGCCATCGCGGAGGCCGACTTCATCGCCTTCGAGGAGGCGCAGCGGGCCGCCGGCCTGCCGGTCACGCCGGAGCGCGCCCGCACCGTCACCCTGGCCCTGCATGCCGCGATCCCGCACCTGCTCGCGGGCGGCCCGAGGACCCTGGCCGCCGCCGGTCTGGACGACCCGGTCGGATTCGCCCGCGATCTGCTGGACTCCGTCTACGGCCGGCCGAGTGACGCCATGTCGTGAAAGTCTGGTGGCGCTTCGGGCAAGAAGGGGTGACCGTCGTTCACTCGACCCAGCGGAGACGCCTGCATGGCCGTTCCCCCCGATCTGACCGAGCCCCCCGATCCACGGGCCGGCTTCGAGCAGATCTTCAACGCGCACTTCACCGAGATCCACCGCTACATCGCCAGACGGCTGCCGGACGACGCCGCTGACGATCTGGCCGCCGAGGTGTTCCTGGCGCGTATCGAGGCGGGTACGACGCCTCCCGCGGCGGGGTGCGACCGTGGTTGTACGGCATCGCCACCCACCTCGTCGCGCGGCATCGCCGTACCGAGATCCGCAGGTGGAAGGCGCTCAGCCGGGCCGCAGAGCGCGCCGAGCACGACCCCGAGGACGCCGCGCTCTCCCGCGTGGCGGCGGGCGAGCTGACCGGAAGGCTCGCGGAGGCGCTGGCCGGGCTCAGCCGCGGGGACCGCGACGTGGTCCTGCTGAGCGCGCTGGGCGAGCTCAGCCACGCCGAGGTCGCCGCGGCCCTCCAGATCCCGGTGGGCACGGTCGCGTCCCGGCTCAACCGGGCGCGCAAGAAGCTCCGCAAGGCGCTCGGCGAAGTCAACCCCCTGAAGGAGTCCCATGGATGAGCTCGACCTGCTGGCCAGATCGTTGCCCGACGCGCCGCCGCCCTCGGCCGAGGTGGTGGAGCGGGCCCGCGCCCGGCTCGCCGCCGCCCAGCACGAGCCGACCCGGCCGTCCTTGAGGTTCGGGCCGGCACGGCGCCGCTTCGGGTGGGGCTGGACACTGGGGACAGCTGTGGTCACGATCGCAGTCGTCATGGCCGTCGTCACGCTGGTGTCGAACATGACCGCCGTACCCGCGCCCGTGCTGGTGCCGCCCGCCCGCGGCAATGACGCCCTGCGCCGGCTTGCGGACCAGGTCGCGAAGCTGCCGGACGACAGCGGCGCGTACTGGCGCAAGTCACTGGCGGGCGACTATCTGGTCCGGGTGCGGGCGGGCGGCGAGACCTTCAACGCGCTGGGCACGCTGAGATCAGAGTTCTGGGTGCCTCATGACCCGAAGGACCCCGTCCAGACGCAGCACGAGGAGTCAGGGCTGCGTCCGGCGACCCCCGAGGACGAGCGCACGTGGCGGGCGGCCGGCTCGCCCGCCAAGGTCCAGAGGGTGTGCACACCCGGCACCCGAGCGGCCGACTGCCCGAAGGTGCCGATGGGCTCCAAGCGCGTGGACTGCCAGTACACGCGCGCGGTCGAGCCGGACGGCGTGCTCGGCGACCGGCGATTCGGCGATCTCACCATGGCGGAGCTCGCCGCCCTGCCCACCGACGACAGGGGGCTGCGGACTTGGGTGCGCGCCCATTGGGACCTGCGCAGGCCCGGCAAGCAGACGGACGACGAGGTGCTCCCCCGCTCCCGTCACCTGCTGGAAATGGCGATCAGGCCCGCGGCCAGGGCCGCCGTCCTGCGCCTGCTCGCCGACCTGCCGACGACCACCGTGCGGGGCCGGGCAGCCGACCCGCTGGGACGGCCTGGCCTGGAGGTGGACTTCATCAAGGGCAACCCTTCCTTCGCGGAGTTCGGCAAGGACGACGAGGTGACCGAGGACCATACGACCATCCTCGACCTGCGGACGGGCATGATTCTCGCGGACGTCACGGCGGCGGGGGAGAGCACTGAGGGGCTGCCCAAGGGGGCGGTCATGCGCCACACGGCATGGGTGCCGGGGTCCGGCTGGACCGACGACCGCCCCGAGCAGCCCCGCGGCTGCCGCGCCGTGCGTAGCGTGCGCTAGCCACGCGACAGCTCGCGGGATCTCGGGCCGGGCCGCCAGGGCGCTGGGACGGTGTCCGCGTAGGTGACCTCGCGTGCTCCCGCGAACGCGGCAAGCTCGGCGACCGCCTCGCCGACGGCCCCGGCGGACGCCTCGTCGCCCGGGAAGCCCGGCTCCGGGAACACGCCCTCGATCTCCAGCACGCCCCGGCGGCGGTCCAGGCGCGGCACGAGCCGGCCGATCAGGCGCTCGCCGTGCAGGATCGGCATGATGTAGTAGCCGTAGCGCCGCTTGTCCTTGGGCACGTACATCTCCGTGCGGAACTCGAAGCCCCACAGCCGCTCGGTGCGGGCCCGGTCGCAGATGAGGTTGTCGAACGGAGACAACAGCGTGGTGCGCGGCTGCCAGTCCCGCTCCAGCAGGCCCAGGGCGTCGCGGTGCACGTACCAGCGCTCCGGCCCGCCCTCGACCTCGGCGGGCACGACGCGGCCCGAGCTCTCCAGCTCCCGCAGGATCTCGGCGAGGCCCGGATAGCGGTCGCGGACGAAGTGGCGCTCGACGTCGGCGGCGCGGGCCACGCCGAGCGCCCGCAGGGCGTGCTCGGCCGCCAGCGACACCGCCTCCCGCCGTGCCAGCGGCGTGGCGGCGGCCCACTCGGGCAGCCGGCGCTCGGCCAGGTCCCAGTGGCGGGTGCGGCCCGCCCTGCCCGCGACCATGATGTGGCCCTGGAGCCACAGGAAGTCCAGCATGCGCTCGACACCGCGGCCGTTGGTCCACCCGCTGGACTGCCAGGCCACGCTCACGCGGTCGTCGAACGCCCCGGGTGGCAGCGGCCCCGCCTCGCGTAACCGGTCGAGCACGTGCCGGCGCAGCTCGTCGTTGGCCGCCAGCCAGTCACGGACCCGCTGCGCGTAGGACGACTCTCCCCGCGGGTAGCCGCGCATCATGACCTGGTGGATCGGATAGTCCTCCGCCAGCACGATGGAGGCGGCATGCGCCCAGTATTCGAAGAGCCACCGGTCCTGCCACAACAACGTGTCAAGGTCGGCGGGGTTGTACGTCCCGAGCCGGCTCCAGAGCACCAGCAGGTGGCTGCGGGCCACCACGTTGATCGGGTCGAGCTGCAGGCACCGCAACGTGCGCAGCACCTGCCGCAGCCCTTCGACGCCGCCGCCCGGCCGCGGCCCGGCCAGATGCTGACAGGTCACGGCCAGCCGGCGCGCGGTCTCCAGGCTGAGGGCCAGGGGGTTCGGCATGGCCAGCAGTGTAATCGAAAAAGAGTTCGACGGAGGTCTCACGCGAGCGCGCGGATCAGCGCGTCGATCGCGGCCTGGTAGGCGCGGGCCGGTGGCGTGGCGTACCCGACGACCAGCGACGGCGGGTGCCGGTCGCTGCGCAGGTAGCGGCCAAGCGAGTGAGCGTCGACCGAGGCCGCGCGCAACGCCTCCAGCGCGGCGCTCCGCTGGCCGAGCGGGACCGTCAACGTCGTGGACGACGAGCCCGCCCCCGCCCGCGAATGGTTGCCCGCGCCGGCCGCCGCCGTCGGCGCTCCGGCCCCCCCTCCCACCAGCGGGCGGGCCGGCTGGCAGCGCGACGCCGACAACGCCCTCGCCCGCTCTCTCGGCTGGACGCCACGGCACGCCACCTGGCGCACCGGGTTCACCGGCTAGGTTGTCCGAATTCGGCCGGTGAACGGGCCGCGGGTGACGTAGACCTGGGGCATGACCACGTACTCCGCCGTCGTCACCACCGGCATCTACTGCCGGCCTGGATGCGGCGCCAAGCCACTGGCCCGCAACACGCGCACGTACGAGCACCCGGCCGTCGCCGAGGCCGCCGGGTTCCGCGCGTGCCTGCGCTGCCGGCCCTACCGGGTGGCCGCGCCGATCGCGGCCGGCGCGCCCGAGGTGGTGTGCCGGGCGTGGCAGTTGATCATCGACGGCGTGCTGGACGACGGCACCGAGGCGGCGCTGGCGGCGCGGATGGGCATGTCGCCGCGGCACCTGCGCCGGCTGTTCGTCCAGCACCTGGGGGCGACCCCGGACCAGCTCGCCCGTTCGCGGCGGGCGCACTTCGCCCGGCGCCTCCTGGACGACACCGATCTGACGGTGCTGGACGTGGCCTTCGCCTCGGGGTTCGGCAGCCTGCGGCAGTTCAACCGGATCATGCGCGAGGTGTTCCACGCCTCGCCGACCGACCTGCGCGACCGGCGGCGCCGCGCCGACCGGCTGGTCGCCGACGGCGGGCTGGTGCTGCGGCTGCCGTTCGTGCCGGGTTACGACTGGGCCGCCGTGCGGGACTTCCTCGGCGTACGGGCCGTGCCGGGGGTCGAGGAGGTGGACGGCGACACCTACCGCCGCACGATCACCGTGGAGGGCGCGCCGGGCGTGCTGGAGGTGTCGCCGGGCGGCGACGGGCACCTGCTGCTCCGTGCCCACCTGCCGTACTGGGAGGGGTTGATCCACGTGGTGGGGCAGGCGGGGCGGATGCTCGGCGTGGACACCGACCACACGGCGGGGGTGGCGGCGCTGTCGGCCGACCCGGTGCTCGGGCCGCTGGTGCGGGCGCGTCCCGGGCTGGCCGTGCCGACGGCGTGGAGTGCTCTGGAGGCCGCCGTCCGGGCGGTACTCGGGCGTGGCAGGACTCCGCGGGAGGCGGCGGACCGGCTCGGGGCGATCGTGACCAGGCTGGGGACGAGGGTGCCCGGGCTGCCTGGCGGCCTCACGCACACCTTCCCCGAGGCCGCCGCGATCACCCAGGCCGACGTCACGGAGGAGGAAGCGGCCCTGATCGGGGCGCTGACGGCCGACGTCGGCCGCGGACACGGCCTGGACGCGCCGACCCCCTTGCCCTATGCCGATCACGACCTGAGCCACGACCTGGCCTTCCGGCTCGGGAACCGCGAGGCGTTCCCGCTCGGTGACGCGTCCCTCCGTGCCGCGCTGGCAGACCTCGGCTTCGACCCCGCCACCTGCGAGAAGCGGTGGCGGTCACTGGCGGCGATCCACCTGATGGCGCACGGCGACGCGCTCTGAGCGTCAGGAGCCCGTGCCCCACCAGCCGCGACGCGCGGCGAGTAGCCCGGCCTTGAACCGGGTGCGGGCGCCCCTGGCGGCCGAACGCCGCGCTCTTCACCCCCGCCCGGCGGGAGTCGCTCAGCAACGGGGCCCAGGTGACCTGGTTTCAGCGCACTGCATAGCTCCCGAACGCCGGCTCCATGAGATCGAACACCTCGCGCGCGGACTCGGCCACGATCTCGGCGATCCGCGCGTTGTCCAGCCCCTCCAAAGTGAGCTCCATGATCTGACCGAGCAGGACCCGGTAGGGGGCGGCGAGCTGCGCCGCCACCACCCGGGGCACCATTGCCCGGCCGCCCGTCTCCGCGGCCAGCACCCGAGCCAGGGCCTCCTCCCGCTGCTCCAGCAGCTCGCGCAGGCGCGCCACGAGCGTCGGCGACTCCACGATCATCCGCGCGAACCCGTCGCGGGTGAACCCGAGCATCGGATCTTGCCGTTCGGCCGCTTCCATGAAGACCCTCTTGAGCGCGGCGAGGGCGGACTCGCCCGGCGACCTGCCGGCCACGATCTCGGCCAGCGTGGTCACGAACTCCTCGTGGTGGTCGAAGGCCAGATCCTCCTTGCGTGGGAAGTAGTTCGTGACGGTCTTCTTGGCGACCCGCGCGGCCTCGGCGATCTCGGCGATCGTCGTCTCCTCGAAGCCGTGCTCGATGAACAGGCGGGTGGCCTTGTCGGAGATCTCCTGACGGGTTTCCCGCTTCTTCAGCTCCCGCAGGCCCAAGATTTTTACGTCGGACATAAATTTCCTCTTGACGGTTGCATGCTTCGGACATAATCTTACCACCGTCGCAAGTTTTTCTCACCTGAAGGGCCTTCGCGTGCGAGAGTCGATCCAGATCAAGCTGCCCGCCTCCATCACCGCCGCCACCGCTCGTCGTGACAACCAAAGGTCGGCGTGCCGCCCGGCCGTACCGGCCCGTGACCTGAACTCCACGGCGCAGCCGTATCTCACCCGCCGCCCCAGCGCCGCCCCCAGGCGCGCCGCGTACTGACCCGCAAAGCCACCAGCCACATCACCTGCCAGGAGCTGAACTGACCTTCACCCGCACCGCCGCCACCCGCCGCTCGTCCGCTCACCCCCGGGAGGTCCCCATGGCAGCCGCCACCACCACGACCGCGACCACCGACCCGGTCAAGGACTACCTCAAGCAGATCGGCAAGATCCGGCTGCTCGACGCCCACCAGGAGGTGGCGCTCGGCGAGCGCATCGAGGCCGGCCTGTTCGCCCAGGAGCGCCTCGACCGCGAGAGTCACACCCTGTCCTCGCAGGACCGCGCCGACCTGGAGTGGATCGCCGCCGACGGCCGCCTGGCCAAGGACCAGATGATCGAGGCCAATCTGCGCCTGGTCGTCTCGATCGCCAAACGCCAGACCGGACGCGGCCTGCCCATGCTCGACCTGATCCAGGAGGGCAACATGGGGCTGATGCGGGCGGTGGAGAAGTTCGACCACAAGTTGGGGCTGAAGTTCTCCACCTACGCCACCTGGTGGATCAAGCAGGCCATCGGCCGGGCGCTGGCCGACCAGTCCCGCACGATCCGCATCCCGGTCCACATGACCGAGCTGATCAACAAGGTGAACCGGGCGCGGCGTGAGCTGTTCCAGTCACTCGGCCGTGAGCCCTCAGACGAGGAGATCGGTCTCCGTGCGGAACTTATCGCCGAGAAGGTCAGGAAGATCCGCGGCTACGCACGGGAGCCGATCTCCCTGAGCCTTCAACTCGGCGACGAGGGCGACACCGAGCTCGGCGACCTCATCGAGGACGTCGAAGCCGGCGACCCTGCGGATGTCATCGGCCACGACCTGCTGCGCGGACAGCTCCGTGAGGTCCTGGACGGCCTCACCGAGCGGGAGGCGGGCGTCATCGCGCTGCGGTACGGCCTGGCGGACGGCGAGCCCAAGACTCTCGACGAGATCGGCAAGGTCTACGGCGTCACCAGAGAGCGCATCCGGCAGATCGAGGCCAAGACGATGAGCAAGCTGCGTCACCCGAGCCGCGCCATGTCCCTGCGCGACTACCTCAACTGATCCGAGTCCTAGGAGCGTGGCGTTCACTATGTTGCGTTCAGCGCCGCGGGCGTGAGGCGATCCCTTCTTGAAGATCGTGATGTCGGTGTGGAGGCTGTAGGGTCTGCGCGGTCGCGGGCCTCAAGTCAGGCCTGACCGGTTGAGCCCGGCCGGCCCTCGTCGGCCAGGAGCCGGCCGATCGCCGGGAGTCCTGATCAGCGCACGCTCTCGCCGGTGGCGCTGAGGTCGCGGCGGAAGGACTCCGGCGCCTTGTAGACCGCGAACATCGTGATCAGAGCGCCGATCATGACGTACGCGGCGACCAGCGGCCAGCGGGAGCCGTCCTTGCCGGCCAGCGCCGTGGCGATGAACGGGGTCAGCCCGCCCGCGAAGATGGAGGCGATCTCGCGGCCCGCCGCGGCGCCCGTGTAGCGGCGCTCGGCGGGGAACAGCTCGGCGAAGAACGCCGGTTGGATGGCGTTGATGGCGTTGTGCCCGAAGTTGAGCACCAGCACGTACCCGAGCACGATCAGCACCATCGACCCGCTGTGCAGCAGGGCGAAGAACGGGAAGGCCATGACGAACACCACGACCGCGCCGAAGAAGTAGATCGGCCGCCGCCCGACCCGGTCGGAGATCGCGGCGAACACGCCGTGGCTGACGAAGGAGAGCACGGCGGCGATGAGGATCGCGTTGTTCAGCTGGGTCTTCTCGAGCCCGAGCGCGCTGGTGCCGTAGGACAGCGCGAAAACCGTGAGCAGGAAGTACGGCGTGGACTCGGCGAACCGCAGGCCGATGATCAGCAGCAGGTTGCGCCAGTCGTCCACGAAGATCGTGCGGATCGGCCCGCGCTTGGGGCGCTCGGGCTCCGCCGCGGCCGTCTCGCTCTCCTTGTCCGCGGCCACGGCTTCGGTGAAGACGGGGGTCTCGTGCAGGCTGCGCCGCATCCAGAACGTCACGACGAGCACCACGGCCGACAGCAGGAACGGGATCCGCCATCCCCAGCTCAGCAGCTGATCCTCGGGAAGCGTGTAGATGTAGGCGAAGATCCCGGTGATGAGGATCTGCGCGGAGAAGCCGCCGGTGTTGGGCCAGGCGCTGAAGAATCCGCGCCGGTTCGGCGGCGCCGACTCCAGCACGATGATCATGGAGCCGCCCCACTCGCCGCCGACCGCGAACCCCTGCAGCAACCGCAGCGCCACCAGCAGGACGGGAGCCCAGATCCCGATCGTGCCGAACCCCGGCAGCAGCCCGATGAGGATGGTGCTGAGTCCCATCACGACGAGCGTGACCATCAGGGTGGACTTGCGGCCGTGCCGGTCGCCCCGGCTGCCGAAGAACAGCCCGCCCAACGGCCTGGCCAGGAAGCCGACGGCGAACGTGCCGAAGGCGGAGAGCGTGGCCACGAAGCCGCTGGCGTCGGGGAAGAACACCTTGGGGAAGACGACGGCGGCGGCTGTCCCGTAGACGAGGAAGTCGTAGTACTCCAGCGTGTTGCCCAGGAAGCTGGAGGCCGTGACCTTCCAGGTGTAGCGGAGATCTGTCTTCGGAAGGGTCGCGACCATGGCGCCTCCCTTTCTGCTGGCGGCCTTCTGAGTTTCCGCAGTGGTTCAGTTGTCGCACACTATGACTTGGATGACGGTTAACCGTCAACGGTCATCCGTTAACGTTGACCGTATGCATTTGAGCGGGATAGTCTCCGGTCGGGCGGAGACTCAGGAGAGGAGAGCTGGTGTCGTTCACCAATCCGTTGCGCAACCCACCGCTCGGAGATCAGCTGCTTGCCCAGCTCCGCTCGCTCATCGTGCGTGGCGAGCTGAGTGTGGACACGCATCTGGTCGAGGGCCGGATCGCGGAGCGCTTCGGGGTGAGCCGCGGGCCGGTCCGTGACGCGCTCCGCCAGCTGGAGATCGAGGGGCTGGTGGAGACGCGCAAGCGTGGCGTTTTCGTCCGCGGCCTGTCTGACCAGGACCTTCGCGAGCTCTACTCGCTCCGCGGCGCGCTCGAGAGCCTGGCCATCAAGGAGGCCGTCGCGCGCCTCGACGCCGACTGGACCCCGATCGACGAGGCGGTCGAGCAGATGCGGGCCGCGGCCGAGGACTCCGACGCCGCCAAGTTCGCCGCCGCCGACCTCGACTTCCACAGCGGCTTCTACACGATCGGCGACAACCGCTGGCTGACCGCCACCTGGGCGCTGCACCGGCCGTTGTTCGCGGCGGTGCTGGAGATCACCAACACCGATCGCGACCTGGTGCCCGTCGCCCAGGACCACGCCGACCTCAGGGACATCGTCCGCTCGGGCGACGTCGACGCCGCGCTGGCCGCACTCACCGCTCACCTCGACGGATCCTGCGCCCGGATCCGCGCGACGCTGATCGAGCGGGAGCGCGTCCAGCCCGCCCTCTGACCTGCCCTCACCTCCTGCCCAGGGTCCGCCCCGGGTCCCGTCCGCCTGCCCTCAATGACGTACCGAGGCATTGCCGTGCCTCACCACCACCGACGAACCGAGGCCCCGCCATGCCGGAAAACACAGCCCTGCCAGGAAACACTGCCCTGCCGGAAAACACCCGGCCCCGTGCCGAGATCCTCGCCGCCGTCCCGACCTTCTTCGACGAGGCGGGCGAGCTCGACCACGCCACCACCAAAGCGCACTTCACCGATCTCGCCGGCCGCGTCGACGGCGTCTTCGTGTGCGGCACCACCGGCGAGTTCCCCGCGCTCGACCGCGCGGAGCGCCGGGGCGTCGCCGAGATCGCGCTGGCCGTGTTCGGTCCCGAGCGGGTCGTGGTGCACGTCGGCGCCGCGGCCACCAGGGAGACGGTGGCGCTGGCCCGCGACGCCGTGGCGCTCGGGGCACGCAGGCTGGCCGCGCTGACCCCGTACTATCTGCCTGCCGACAACGGCGCCGTGCTCAGGCACTTCGCCGCGGTGACGGAGGCGGCGGGTCCCGCCGCCGTCTACGGCTACCTCTTCAGCGAGCGCTCCGGCGTGGTCGTCGAGCCCGCCGACTTCGCCGCGATGGCCGGCGAGACCGGGCTGGCCGGGGCCAAGCTGAGCGGCCTGGCGGCCGAGCGGTTCGCGGAGTACCGCGCGGCGCTGCCGGCCTCCGCCCGGGTGTGGTCCGGCTCGGACACCAAGCTCGCCGAGGTCGTCCGCGGCGGTGGCGCCGGGGTCGTCTCCGGGCTGTCCTCGGCGTTCCCCGAGCCGTTCGCGCTGCTCGCCGACGCCGTGGCGAGCGGGGACGCGGGCGCGGAACGTTCCGCACAGGCGCGGGTGGACGAGGTGCTGGCCGCGCTGGGCGGCACCGTGGAGGGCATCAAGCTGGCGCTGAGCCACCTCGGACGCGGTACGGGCGCGCTCCGCATGCCCGCTCCCGAGATCGGCCCCGACATGCGTCAGCACATCGCGCGGCTGGCCGAGACGGTGCTGGCGTCCCGGGCGCGATGATGATCCACCGGGAGTTCGTGACCGTTGACGATCCCCGCTGGAGGCAGTGCCACGCGTCCACGCTCGCGGTGGTGGACGGCACTCCGGTCGTCGCCTGGTTCGCCGGCACCAGGGAGGGCACGCCCGACAACCGCATCCGCATCGCCCGGGGCCGGGAGACACAAACCCTGGACACCGGCAGGGACGTCGCGCACTGGAACCCGGTGCTCGCGCCCGGCCCCGACGGAGCGCTCTGGCTGTTCTGCAAGGCAGGCGAGCGCATCTCCGAGTGGGTCTCGCTGGTCACCCGCTCCCACGACGGCGGCGCCACGTGGGAGCCGGTGCGCGAGCTCGTCCCCGGAGACCGGTCCGGCGGCCGGGGACCGGTCAAGAACCCGCCGCTGCTCGCTCCCGGAGACCGGCGCTGGCTGGCGCCCGGCTCGACGGAGCGATGGGGTGCGCCGCCCCGCTGGGACCCGTTCGTGGACGTCTCCGACGACGGCGGGCTTAGCTGGACGCGCGTCCCGATCCCCGTCGACCACGACGCGCTGGCCGGCGCCGGGCACATCCAGCCCGCGCTGTGGTGGGGAGCCGGCGGCCCCGTCGCGCTGATGCGCAGCACCGAGGGGCGGGCGTACCGCTCGGTCTCCCGCGACGGCGGGTGCACCTGGACGCCCGCCGAGCCCACGAGCCTGCCGAACAACAACAGCGGCCTCACGGCGGTCGCGCTGCCGTCGGGACGGGTGGCCTGCGTGCACAATCCGAGCGCCGAGTCGTGGGGCAGCCGCTGCCCGCTCGTGCTCTCGCTGTCGGACGACGACGGGCTGACCTGGCACACCGGCCCGACCGTGGACGACGGCGTGGTCCCCGTCGATCCGGGCGTGCCACGCCTCCTGGACGACGGCGTGGTTCCCGTCGGCCCGGGTGTGCCGCGCCTCCTGGGCCCCGGCACCGGACCCGGTTTCGCGCCGGGCGACGGGGGCGTCGTCACCGGCGGCGTCGCCGAGTACAGCTACCCCTCCGCCGTCCTCACCCCCGACGACCTCCTCGTCACCTACACCTGGCAGCGCAGGGGGATCGTCCTCGCCCGGCTGCCCCTCGCCGATCTGGAGCCGCAATGACCGGCGCCTAGGTCTGCCCCCTGACCTCGGCCACCCACCCGGATCCCCGCCCGTGACGGCGGTTCCCTCGGCTGTGGCGCATTTCTCGCCGCCGGGAAATATCCGATGTGCCGCGGACGACGTGGCAAGATTGAGCGGGCGGACTGTGGCAAGTTGCCGATTGAGGAGCATGCATGTCGACTGCTCGCGATAGGGGTGACCTGGCCGAAATGCCGGGGAAGGAAGCCGTCCGATCCGGGCCGACGGCGCTGCGCATCCTGGTCGGGGCGCAGCTGCGCCGGTTCAGGGAGGCCAGCGGGATCTCTCGCGAGGACGCCGGATATGCCATCCGAGGCTCCCACTCCAAGATCAGCCGCATGGAGGGCGGGCGCACGAGCTTCAAGATGCGCGACGTCGCCGACCTGCTCTCCCTGTACGGCGTGGCCGACACGGCCGAGCGCGAGGCCCTGCTCGCCCTGGCCAAGCAGGCCAACGAGCCCACCTGGTGGCACGACTACCGCGACGTGGTCCCCGACTGGTTCGAGGACTACATCGGGCTCGAGCAGGACGCCGCGCTGATCCGCACCTATGAGGTGCAGTTCGTGCCGGGCCTGCTGCAGACCGAGGAGTACGCCCGCGCGATCTTCAGCCTGGGCAACAAGGGCGACTCCGCCGAGCGGATCGAGCGCCGCGTCGAGGTGCGGATGCGCCGCCAGCTGATCCTCGCCCCGCCCATGTCGCACAAGCTCTGGGTGGTCCTGGACGAGGCGGCGCTGCGCCACCGCGTCGGCAGCCCGGAGATCATGCGTGACCAGCTGGAGCACCTCGACCGGATGGCCGCACAGCCCAACATCACCGTGCAGGTGGTCCCGTTCACCTCCGGCTGGGCCGTCGGCGGCGTCGGCCCCGTCACCGTCCTGCGCTTCCCCCAGGCCGAGCTGCGCGACGTGGTCTACCTCGAGCAGCTGGCCGGCGCGCAATACCTCGCCAAGGAGTCCGAGGTGCTGCCGTACCAGAAACTGATGGACGAGCTCGGGGTCCATGCCTCGCCCGCCCCCGACACCCCGGCCATCCTGCGTCAGATCATCGACACGCTCTGACCGTCACGGTTTGCGGGCCACGGCGCAGAACGCGTCGACCTCCGGTGGCAGCCCGAACGCCTCGGACTCCAGCCCCCAGCGGGAGACGGACACGACGCCGGGATCCACGAGCTCCAGCCCGTCGAAGAAGCGGGTGATCTCCGCGGGGGTGCGCAGCCGGTACTCGTACACCTCGCCCTTGTCGCGGAGCCGCTCGGCTGCCGCTGCCGCGTCGGGCTTGACGATGTTCGTGCCGTCCTCGAACACCAGGTAGCTGCCCGGGGGCAGCGCGTCCATCAGGTGCCGGACCAGCGCGTACGCCTGCTCGTCGTCGAAGACCGTGCCCATCACGCCCAGGAGCATGAGCGCGGTCGGCCGGCTGAAGTCCAGCGTCTTGGCCGCGAACGCCAAGATGGTGTCCGGCTCGCGCACGTCGGCCTCGATGTAGTCGCAGGCCCCTCGCGGGTCGCTGGCGAGCAGGGCGCGCGCGTGCACCAGCACCAGCGGGTCGTTGTCGACGTAGACGACGCGGCTCGTCGGGTCCACCCGCTGGGCCACCTCATGGGTGTGGTCAACGGTCGGCAGACCCGTGCCGATATCCAGGAACTGCCGGATGCCTGCCTTTCCGGCGAGATATCTGACGGCTCGCCCCAGGAAGACGCGAGTGTGACGGGCGATGTCTTCCATGCCCGGGTAGACGTCCCGGAGTTTCTCGGCGAGCTCCCGGTCGGCGGGGTAGTTGTCCTTGCCGCCCAGCCAATAGTTCCAGACCCTGGCCTGATGCGGCTTGCTGGTGTCGATCCTGGAAAGGAGCGCGGGGTCCAGGGGTGAGTCATCTGTCACGAAGAGCTTCACCTCAAAGGTTGATATGTCGCATCTACGTATCTTTCAGGCTTTTGCCTTTGTATCAGGCGTGCCTGTCGGTGTCATTCGGGCTCAGTGATAAAGAGGAGCCGCCTGCTGAACCCGCGCGGGCGGACGGCCGTACCTCGCTGTAGGACGAGACGGGGAGGGCGGCCACATGCGACGCCGGATCACGAGCGTGAGCGTCGGGTTGCTGCTGTCGCTGTCGGAGCCGCGGCCATGATCGTCCTCATGGTCCGGCCCCGCCGTCGCTAGGCCCCTGCGGTGGCGGGCCATGTCATGGGTGTGCGCTCTCCAGCAGGGCGGCGCTGAGCCCGCAGACCGCCGTGACCAGGTGCTCGCCCAGCCGGCGCCACGACTGCTCGGCGTCGGCCGAGGCGACCCGCCCGCCGGCGAGATCCCCTTCCAGTTCGGCGCACATGTGCACGATGAGCAGCCGGATCATGGCTCCGTACTGGGCGGACAGGTCGGGGTCGCGGTCCTGCCCGCGCGGGGGCCGGAGCTTGTCCAGGCGGCGGAACGAGGGCGTCTGCAGACTCGCCTGGACGGCGTGGTCGCGCAAGGAGGGCTCGACGACGGCCTGGGCGAGGAAGCGCCCGTACCAGGACGGCGTGCCCAGCTCGATGTGATGCTCGATGTGCGGTGCGATGACGCAGGTGATCCACTCGCGGAGGGACACCTCGCCGGACGCCTCCAGCGCGGCCACCATCGGGATCCGGTGCTCGTCGATGGCGGCCGCGTGGCGGGCCAGGATGGCCTGGATCAGCTCGTCGCGGGTGCTGAAGTGATATTGGACGGCGGACTTGTTGCGCTGGCCCGCCGCCTCGCCGATCATCCTGATCGAGACGTTCGCGAAGCCGTGCTCGGCGTAGAGCCGCTCGGCGGTGTGCATCAGCTTGTCGCGGGCGCGCATGGATCGGGGAGACGGCGTGGCGACCGCCGCACTGACTTGCATGACTGATCCTTGATCTCTTCTTGCTGAACCGTCCCCCGACGATTATCGCTCCTTACCGTGAGTACGTCAGGTCACCACGTGACCCATACGTCCTGGAGACCTCCGGACATCGCACCGGTACGCAGCCGCAGGCTCTCGGGGGAGTCCCGCAGTTGCAGTCCGGGCAGCCTGCGCACGAGAGTGCCCAGCACGACCTGGAGCTCGACCCTGGCCAGCGGCTGGCCGAGGCAGTAGTGCGGGCCCGCGCCGAAGGTGAGGTGCTGGTTGCTGTTCGGCCGCCGCGGGTCGAACCGGTCGGGTTCGGCGAACTTGCCCGGGTCGCGGTTGGCGGCGGGGATGGCGGGGATCACCGTGCTGCCGGCGGGCACCGGGGTGCCGCTGAACGTGACGTCCTCGGTGAGGTACCTGGGCACGCCGCCGATGGCCGACAGCGTGCTGTCCAGGCGCAGGACTTCCTCGACGGTGCCCGGGATCAGCTCGGGGTCGTCGATCACGGCCTCGAAGCGCTGCCGGTCGGAGAGCAGCATCGCCATCATGATCGAGATCATGTTGGAGGTCGTCTCGTGGCCGGCCAGGAGCAGCCCCCTGACGGTGGCGATCAGCTCGGCCTGGCTGAGCCGGCCGTCCTCGGCGTCGGTGATCTGGGTCAGCTCGCTGAGCAGGTCGTCGCCGGGGTTCTCCCGGTTGTGGTCGACCAGGTCCGACACGTACGCGTTGAACTCCTGGTAGGCCTGGTCGACCTCTTCCTGGGTGTTGAGCGTGAGCGTGAGCATGGTGCGGGACCAGTGTGCGAACTTGTCCTGGTCCTCGGGCGGCGCGCCGACCAGCGCGCAGATGACCCGCACGGGAAGCGGCAGGGCCAGCCCGGCGGACAGGTTGCCGGGGGAGCCCTTGGCCAGCATGGCGTCCAGCAGCTCGTCGGTCATCGCCTGGACCCTGGGCCGCCACACCTCCATCTTCCGCGCGGTGAACCAGCGGCTGAGCAGCCGCCGCCACCGCATGTGGCCCTGCCCCTCGCTGATGTCCGTGGTGCCGTCCTTGCGCCGGTTGAACAGGCCGCCGTCCTCGGTGGTGGCCAGCCGGGCGGCGCCCTCCCTGGCGAGGTTGCGGCTGAAGCGCGGGTCCGCCAGCACCGCGCGGGCGTCGTCGTACCTCGTCACCAGCGTGGCCACGTCGCCGCTCGGCAGCCGTACGTGCGCCACCGGGCATTTCTCCCGCAGCTCCGCCAGCTGCGGCGGCGGCTCCAGGGCGGTGGGGCGGTCGAACGGGAACTCTGGGATCGCGTCAGCAGTCATCTCTGTCCTCCAGCTCGGAAGCCCGACGTATCCGAATATAAGGCGATCGCCTTATTTGGGGCAATCGCCATGAGGGTCCGCCGCGAGAGTCCGCATTCTTATACCTCGCATATATACACTCGGGGTATAGTCACGCGACATGATCACTCTCTCCCAGGGAATCCGCAAGGGAACCCGCCCGCTCGCCGCCGGCCTGCTCGCCGTGACGGCGGCCGCCTGCCTCCTCTCCGCGCCCACGGCGTACGCGTCCACCACCCCGTCTCTCACGCGGCCGACCGGGACTCATCCGGTCGGCACCACGTCCCTGCACCTCACGGACACCTCTCGCCCGGACCCTTGGGTCCCCACGGCCAAGGCCAGGGAGCTCATGGTCTCCCTCTGGTACCCGGCCAAGGCGCCGGGCCGTGACCGGGCGCCGTACATGACGGCGAAGGAGTCGGAGCTCCTCCTGAAGGCCGCCGAGATCACCGGCGTGCCCTCCGACGTGCTGAGCAAGACCCGCACCAACTCCTTCACCGACGCCAAGCCGGCGGGCCGCAAGCACGGCCTGCCCCTCGTCGTGCTCTCGCCCGGCTTCGGCAAGCCCAGGAGCGAGCTCACCGCGCTGGCCGAGGAGCTGGCGAGCCGGGGGTATGTGGTGGCCGGGATCGAGCACACGTACGAGAGCGTCGCCACGACCTTCCCCGACGGACGGGTCACCACCTGTGTCGTGTGCGAGATCAAGAAGACCCCGGAGTGGTGGGTGAAGCTGGAGAAGGGCCGGGCGGCCGACGTCTCCTTCGTGCTCGACGAGCTGACCGGGTCCCGCCCGAAGTGGAAGGGCGCCCGCTTGATCGACCCCGCCAGGATCGCGATGGCCGGCCAGTCGGTCGGCGGCGCGAGCACCATCACGGCCATGCTCGCGGACTCCCGGGTACGCGCCGGAATCGACATGGACGGCACCACGGACGCTCCGATCCCGGCCGGCGGGCTGTCACGGCCGTTCATGTTCCTGGGCAGGCAGTCCACGTACAGCCCGGGAGCCGGGGACGAGGCCGCCACGTGGGAGCGTGACTGGAAGAGCATGACCGGCTGGAAGCGCTGGCTCGTAGTGACCGGGGCGGTGCACGTCTCCTTCACCGACTACGGCCTGCTGACCGATCAGCTCGGCATCGAATCCGGAGCCGACCTGCCTGGTGCCCGGTCCGTGGAGATCACCCGCCAGTACGTGCGCGCGTTCTTCGACCTGCATGTGCTCAAGAAGGCGCAACCCCTGCTGGACAAGCCGTCGGCGCGTTATCCCGAGGTCAAGTTCTGCGCTCCTGAGACGAAGACCTGCGCCTAGCTTTACACGATCTTTCGGCGCCGGTTGTTTGGGTAGGAACCCGTAGATCAACTCCGGGGAGGCATTTGTGAAGGCACGGACCGCCTTGGCCGCAGTCACCGCGTTCCTGTCCCTGTCCACGCTCGCGCCGGCGGCGGGCGCGAGCGCCGAGCCGGCCGATCCGGCGCCAGGCGGGCCGCGGCGGGCCCACGAGCCGGACGTCCAAGGCGCCCGCAACATCGACTCGCTGGCGGTGTCAGCCACCGCCGGGCCCGGCGGGAGCCTCACCGTGGCCTTCGACCGGCGCAGCCGCGCCGAGTCCGGCAAGGTCCCGGCCGCCGCCCGCCGGTTCGTCTTCCTCTTCGACCGGTCGGTGAGCTTCAACCCGGACGCCTTCCCCACCTGTGACCGCGACGTGGTCGAGCAGGAGGGGCCGGGGGCGTGCCCGACGGGCTCCAGGGTGGGCGGCGGACGGGGCGAGTTCCCCTCCGGGGAGTCGCAGGACGTCCTCGTGCTCAACAGCAAGATAGGCAAGCTCCCCGGAGTGCTGGTCGTGTTCCCCGGCACCGGCCTCATCCTGGAGCAGACGCTGGAGCGGGTCTCGGCCCCGTACCGCGACGACTACCGGTGGGCGTTGGACGAGATCGTGCCGCCCAACTCCACCCCGCCCCAGGACCGCGTGGGCACCACCCGCTTCCAGCTCTCCTTCGGCGCCACCCGGCAGCACCGCGGCCGTACGGTCGGCTTCGCGGAGACCACCGCCATGCCCGGCGACACGCTGGAGTTCGGTCTGTGGAGCGACTTCGTCACCGGCCAGACCATCCTGCCCACTGCGAGCACCGACCTGATGGAGGAGTAGCTCAGAGTGTGTCGGCGCTCTGGGCTGCCTGGTAGACGGCCATCGCCTCGTTCCCGAAGAACGGGCCGAACATGAAATCGGGGGCGAAGTCGTACTTGAAGCTGTTGACGGAGTTCAGCATGCCGAGCCCGGTGGACTCGTTGAACGCCTGGAACCACGGGCCGCCGCTCGATCCGCCGGTCATGTTGCAGCGCAGCCCCTGGTCGCTGGTCATGACGGTGTCGTTGAACGTGCGCCCGCTGCAGTAGATCAACCGGGAGCCGTCGAACGGCCGCGCCGCCGGATAGCCGAAGGAGAACATCTGCCGCCCCCTGGCCTGGTTGAACGCCACGCCCTGCCCGCCCACCACGTCGGTCAACGTCCGCCCCTGCAGCGGGGCCAGCACGGCGGCGGCGACGTCGAAGTTGATGTCCTCGCGGGCGTTCCACTGCTGGGTGGTCAGCAACCTGGTGGCGACCCACGTGCCGAACGGGCGCCGGCCGTTGTCGAACCCGGGGACGAACACCACGTTGCGGTGCGCGGCGCCGTTCAGCTTCACGCAGTGCCCAGCGGTCATCACGACGCTCTCGTTGGCGCTGGTCACGGCCGAGCCGGAGCAGGACGCGTTGCCGCCCTCCGCGGTGGTGAAGAAGACGCGTCCGGTGGTGCGGACGACGGCGCCGCCATCGGTCCAGCGCAGGCCCGGGCTGTTGGGCACCGCGGCCACCCGCTGGGCGTCGACGGCCGCGGTGCCGCGGACCGACCATGGGGCGCCCTGGACGGCCGAGGCGGCCCCGCGGGTGGTCCAGGGGGTGCGCCGGGCGGTGTCGGAGGCGCCGCGGGTGGCCCACGGGTCGCCCTCGGTCGGCCCGCCCGAGCGGGTGCGTCGCGGCCTGGGCGTGTCCAGCGCCTGCGCCGCCAGCATGCGCTGTGGCGTCCAGTACTGCTGGACGCTCCTGGCCTCCGACCACGAGTCCGCGCCGGACCACCCGACCGGCCTGCGGTCGAGGCTGTTCGTGGCGCTGGCCTGCGCGGTGCCCACGGGGGCCAGGGCGCCCGCCACGGTGAGCGCGACGGCGGAGAGCAGGACGACTCTGCGGTGCATACGTACCTCCCGAAACCGGAATCTGCCGCTTGGAGGTACGTACGGGGACATCCATCTGCCTCAAGGCATACGCAAATGGATATAACTGGCGCCGCGCCCCTATCGGCGCAGCAGCCGGGCGGGGACCGCGTCGGCCAGCGCCTTGTAGCCGGCCGGGCTCAGGTGGAGGTGGTCGCCCACGTCGAAGGCCGCGACCAGGCGGCGCGGGTCGGCGGGGTCGCGGGTGGCCCGGTCGAAGTCGATCACGGCGTCGAACCTGCCGCTGGTGCGGATCCACTCGTTGACCGCCTGCCGGGCCGACTCGCGATATCCCTGGGCGTCGTCGTAGAAGCTGCCCCCGAAGGGGGTGAGCGTGGCGCCGTACACCCGGATGTCCTGCGCGTGCGCCCGCACGATGATCTGGTCGTAGGCGGCGATCAGGTCGTCGGCGATCTTCTTCTGGGCGTCCTGGGTGGCACCGGCGGTGCCGATGTCGTTGACGCCCTCGAAGACGATCAGCCACGTGACGCCGCTCTGCGCGAGCACGTCGCGGTCCAGCCGGGCCAGGGCGTTGGGGCCCAGGCCGTCGTTCAGCACGCGGTTGCCGCCTGCCGCCTGGTTGGCGATGGCGACGCCCGCGGTGCGGCGATCGGTCTGCAGCCGGTCGAAGAGCTGGTCGGGCCAGCGGTTGTTCTGGTTGGTGGTGGAGCCCCGGCCGTCCGTCAGGGAGTCGCCGAGCAGGGCGAGCGTCGCGGTGGCGGGCTTCGACCAGACCTCGATGCCGCTGAGGAAGTACCAGTGGTCGACGGGGGTGGCGCCGGTCAGGTCCGCGGCCTCGGCCTGGTTGCCGCCGGCGAGGTAGGAGGTCGTACGGGAACCGGGGTGGGAGGTGACCGCGGCGGACGCCTGGCCGTCGGCGAGGTAGGCGGTCACGCTCAGCACGGTGCCAGGGGGCAGCGCGAGGTCGAGCGGGTCGGACACGACCTGCGCGCCGACCGGCACGACCGCCGAGGAACGCCCGTAGAACGTCACCGGCTGGAGGGTCTGCGGCTGGATCGCGCTCACCCCGGCCTTGCCGCCGCTCGGGAGCGCCACGGTGACGCGGGTGATGGGCAGCGGCGCGCCGCCGAACGCGTTGGAGAAGCGCAGCCGCATCCGTGGCCCGCCGACCGACACCCGCACGGTCTGCCGCACCGTGCTGTCGGCCAGGACCAGGTTCTCCCGCGTGTACGGCGGTGGCGGCATGTTACCCGGCTCGGTGAGCTGCGGCATCGCCGTCCACGTGGTGACCCACTGCCCGCCGGGCTCGGAAGACCCGTCAGCCACCCCCGACGCTCCCATGGCGAGTCCCAGAACCGCGACGATGGCCAATTTCAGCGTCCCACCCATAGACCGGCCTCCCGAAATTTTTCGGGCAGATGTCGAATATTTCGGATGCGAAGGTATGACAGGTGGGCGCTGTGGTCAATGGTGCCCGAGATGCCCAGTTCATGATGAGGTCATGCCGGGCTCATGATCGCCTCTCTGGTAGGCGAGTTCGCAGGCCAGCAGGGTTGTACCCAGTCGATGCGAAGGAGTCGTCATGGGTTTCCTGCTTCAGCCACGTGAACTTCGGAAGTGGCACGCTCCGCTCAGCTATTGCGCGATGGCGATGGCGGTGCTGGCCGGTGTCAGCTTGATGGGACTCGTCGTGGACGAGCGAACGCTGCTCGGCCAGGGAGTGTGGCTCAAGCCGTTGAAATTCGCGCTCTCCTTCGGCCTGTACGCGATCACGCTTGCCTGGATGATCGGTCAGGCCGGGCGGTGGCGGCGGACGCTGTGGTGGCTGGGCACCGTGGCCGTGGGCGGGTTCATCGCCCCGGAGATCACGGCCATCACCTTCCAGGCGGCACGCGGCGTCCACAGCCACTTCAACTTCACCACCGGGCTGGACGAGACGGTATTCATGATCATGGGAGGGGCCGCCTACCTCGGCTGGCTGCTGACCTTCGGGATGGGGGTCCTCCTGGTGGTGCAGCGCCGGGTGGACAGGGCGATGGCGTGGGCGATCCCGCTCGGGCTGGTCATCTCGCTCGCCGGCATGTCCGTCGGCTACCTGATGACCGCCCCCACGCCGGACCAGGCGCGGGAGCTGGCCGGCGGGCTGGACCTGGCCACGATCGGCGCGCACAGCGTCGGCGCACCCGACGGCGGCGCCGGCATGCCGGTCACCGGCTGGGAGCAGGACTCGGGCGACCTGCGGGTGGCGCACTTCGTCGGCCTGCACGCCCTGCAGGTGCTCCCGCTGGTCGCGATCGGCCTGCGCATGCTCGCCCGCCGGTTCGCCGTGCTCGCGGGCAGCGCCACCCGCACGGCGCTGGTGATCACCGCCGCGTTCGGGTACGCGGGGCTCACCGCGCTGGTGCTGTGGCAGGCGCGACGCGGACAGGCCCTCGTCCACCCCGACGCGCTGACACTGGGAGCCGCCGCGGGCCTCGTCGCACTGGTGTCCGCCTGCGCGGTCGTGGTCCTGGCCGTCTCCGCGCCCCGGCGCACCGGGCTACGGGACGTGCCCGTCCGCCCGGCCGCGACGCTTGCCGGCCGATGAGCCGGTCCCCGCGTCCGGGTGGCGAAGAGAGGCCGCCTAGGCTGCACGCGTGCACAGGCGGACGAAGCTGATCGTGGTCGTGGCGTTCGCGGCCTTCGCGAGCGTCTACGTGGTGGCCGGATCACCTCTGGCGCTGGCCGTGTTCGGGGTGCAGGTCGCCTTCGTCTGGCGGCGATCGTGGTGGCTGGTCGCTCTCCAGGCCGCCCTGGCATTCACCTCGGTGCTGGCGTACGGCTCCTCCGTCGGCATCCTCGGCTTCGTCGGCGGATCGTTGCTGCTGACCTCGCTGTGGCCGCTCGCCCTGGCGGTGGTGGCCTGCGCCGCCCTGCTCGGCCCCGTCGACCCCGTGATCAGCATGGTCCTGGTCTCCCTGGTCGTCTACGGCCTGACCAGGATGGTCGACCGGATCGAGGAGGTGAACGCGGCTAGGCTGTCGCTGGCCGTGACGTCGGCGGCCGAGGAACGGTTGCGCATCGCCGCCGAGCTGAGCACGGGCCTGGGCCGGGCACTGTCCACGATCGCCGACGGCGCGCGTACGGGCACCCCCGACGTGGAGACGGCGCGCCGCTCCCTGGCCGAGGCCAGGGCGGCGGCGGCGAGTTACCGGGCCATGTCCCTGGCTCCCGAGACGACCACCGCCAAGGCGATGCTGACCGCCGCGGGCGTCACCGTGGACGTGCGGGTGGGGCACGCCGAGCCGCTCGGCCCGGCGGGCGCGCTCCTGGCGGCGGTGCTCAGGGAGGCCGTGACAGAGATCGTACGGCGGCGCACGGCCACCGCCTGCCGCATCGAGACACTCACGGAATCCGGCACGGTACGGCTGCGCGTCTCCAACGACGGCGCACGCACGGCCGGCGACGAGAGCCTCGGCGACCTGCCTGCCCAGGTAGAGGCGGCAGGTGGCACGCTCACCGTCGAGCTCGCCGATGACGCCTGGATGACCGTGGAGGCCACGCTGCCCACCACGCGCCCGCCCGTCGAGCCGGCTCGCGACAGCGCCCTGTCGACGGCGGTGCTGGCGGCCGTGCTGGTGGGCTTCTCGGTGAAGGCGCTCCTCATCGCCGGCTCGCTGTGGCCGGCGGGCCTGCTGGCCGTCATCGTCGTCATGCAGCTGCGATCGGTCGAGGGGCGGCACCCGGTGGCACTGTCGATCATGGCGGTGCTGACGTTCGCGCCGATCCCGCTGTTCGGGCTGGCCTGGCTGGGGGTGGCGGGGTTCCTGGCGGGGCCGGTCCTGCTGGCCTTCTCGTGGGCGGTGGCGCTGCCGCTGGTGGCGGCCATCGTGGCGGCCGTCGCCACCGTCGGCGTGCTGCTGGGCCTGCCGCTCCCGCTGACCGTGAACTACGCGATCAGCACGCTGGTGACCGGCCTGGCCGTGTACGGGTTGCTCCGGCTGGCCCAGCTGGCCAGGGAGCTGCGCGAGTCGAGGGACGGCCTGGCCCGTGCGGCCGTCGTCGAGGAACGCCTGCGTGCCGCCCGCGACCTGCACGACCTCCTCGGCCACACCCTGGCGGCCATCCTGCTCAAGTGTGAGCTCGCCCGCCGGCTCGACGCCGAGCGGGCGCGGAAGGAGCTCGACGACGTGCTCGCGATGACCGAGCGGGCGATGGAGGACCTGCGGACGGTGTCGGGCGAGCACGGGGAGCTGTCGCTGACCGCGGAGGCGGAGTCGGCCCGCTCGGTGCTGGCGGCCGCGGGTATCGCGGCCGTTCTCGACCTGGGCCACGACAGCCTCGGCAGGGAGGTGGACACCACGCTCGGCATCGTGCTCAGAGAGGCCGTCACCAACGTCCTGCGGCACAGCTCGGCCGGCCGCTGCACGATCACGACGTCCGTACGTGACGGCACCGTACGGCTGAGCGTGCGCAACGACGGTGTGCGCTCCGCGCAGGGGCGCCGCGGCTCGGCCGGGATCGGCAACCTCACCACCCGGCTGGCGGCGCTCGACGGGCGACTTGCCGTCGACCGGGAGGACGACTGGTTCGAGCTGACCGCCACCGTGCCGACGCGGGCCTGGGTACCGGCCTAGATCCAGCCGGCCTCCTCGGCGATGCGTACGGCGTCGGTGCGGTTGCGGGCGTTGAGCTTGGCGACGATCGCGGTGATGTAGTTACGGACGGTCCCCGCGCTCAGGAAGAGCTGACCGGCGATCTCGGTGGCCTCGGCGCCCGCCGCGACCAGCCGCAGGACGTCGGCCTCGCGCGGGGTGAGCGGGTTGTCGGCCAGGTTCCACGCGGTGACGGCGAGCGAGGGGTCGAGGACGCGTTCGCCCCTGGCCACCTTTCTGATCGCGGCCGTCAGCTCCTCCGGTGAGGCGCTCTTCAGGAGGAAGCCGTCCACCTGGGAGGCGAGCGCGCGGCGGAGGTGGCCCGGCTTGCCGTGGCCGGTGAGCATGAGCGTGCGGCAGCCCGGCAGCTTGGCGCGCAGCTCGCCGGCGGCGCCGAGCCCGTCGATCGCGCCGGGCATGTCGATGTCCAGGACGGCCACGTCCGGCCGGTGGATCAGGGCCGCGGAGACCGCCGCGTCCCCCGACTCGACCGCCTCGACGACCTCGATGTCGGGCTCGAGACTGAGCAGGGTCACGAGGGCTTCCCTGATGACGTGCTGGTCCTCGGCCAGGAGCATACGAATCACCTGACCATTATGTCCGGATCATGATGAGGTCATGGCGCGGTCGTGACCGGCTCTCTGGTCGGCGAAAGCGCAGATCAGCAGGCTTGATCCCATGACAGAAGCAGTGCGGTTGGACGCGGTGAGCAAGGTTTACGGCAGGGGCCAGAGCGCGGTGGCGGCCCTGCGGGAGGTGTCGGTCGGCATCCCGCGAGGAACCTTCACCGCCGTCATGGGTCCCTCGGGCTCGGGCAAGAGCACGTTCCTGCATTGCGCGGCCGGGCTCGACGTTCCCAGCTCGGGATCGGTACGGCTGGGCGGCGCCGACCTGACGGGCATGGACGAGAACGCGCTGACCGAGCTGCGGCGGCGGCGCGTCGGCTTCGTGTTCCAGGCGTTCAACCTGGTCTCCGCGCTGACAGTGACGGAGAACATCACGCTGCCGCTCACGCTGGCCGGCGCCCGGGTCGACCAGGCCTGGCTGGACGAGGTCGTGCACAGGGTGGGCCTCGGCGGACGTACCGATCACCGCCCGGCCCAGCTCTCCGGCGGCCAGCAGCAGCGGGTGGCGATCGCCAGGGCGCTCGTGACCAGGCCGGAGGTGGTCTTCGGCGACGAGCCGACCGGCGCGCTGGACACCATGACCGCCCGCGACGTGCTGACCCTGCTGCGGGAGGCGGTCTCCGCGCTCGGCCAGACCGTGGTGATGGTCACCCACGACCCGGTGGCCGCCTCCTACGCCGACACCGTGCTCTTCCTGGCCGACGGCCGGATCGTGGACGCGATGACCGGCCCGACCGCCGAGAAGGTGGCCGAGCGCATGACCAGGCTCGGAGCGTGGAAGCGATGATCTCCTTCGCGTTGAAGACGCTCAGGCACCGCAAGGCCGGATTCGCCGGCGCGTTCGTGGCCCTACTGTGCGCCGCCGCGCTGGTGACGGCGTGCGGGATGTTGCTGGAGACGGGCCTGCGTGGCGGGGTGACGCCCGAGAGGTACGCGGGCGCCCCGGTGATCGTGGCAGGCGACCAGTACGTCAGGCAGGCCAAGGAGAGCGGCAAGCAGAAGGCCAAGCTCCTGTCCGAGCGCAGGTGGATCCCTGCCTCCCTCGCGGAGCGGATCAAGGGGATCCCCGGCGTCACGAAGGTGGTCACCGAGGTGAGCTTCCCCTACGCCGGGTTCACCGCCCACGGCTGGGAGTCCGCCGCGCTCACCCCCTTCACGCTCGCCGCGGGCCGCCCCCCGAAGGCCGCCGACGAGGTGGTCGTCGACGCCCGCCACGCGGATCAGCAGATCCCCGGCTACCGGGTGGTCGGGGTGACCAGACAGGCGCTGCCCAGCCAGGACACGATCTTCTTCACCACAGGTGAGGCCCGCCGCCTGGCCGGCCATGGCGGTTTGGTGACAGCGATCGGTGTCTGGCCCCGGGGCGACGTCACCGTCCAGGGCGCGCTCGCCTACACCGGTGACGAGCGCGGCGCGGTCGAGTTCCCCGAGGCGGAGAGCTCCCGGGTCAAGCTCGTCAGCCTGGGCGGCGCGCTCGGCGGAACCTCGCTCCTGGTGGCGATCCTCGTAGTCGTGGGCACGTTCGCCCTGTCCATGCAGCAGCGCCGGCGTGAGATCGCCATGCTGCGTGCCGTCGGCGCCATGCCGCGCCAGGTCAGGAAGCTCATCGGCGGCGAGGCCCTGCTCATCAGCGTGGTCGCCGGGCTGCTCGGCTCCGGCGCCGGGATCCTGCTGGGGCTCTGGCTGCGGACCAGGTTCGTCGAGCTGGGGGCCATGCCTGCCAACCTGCGGCTGGTCGTCAGCCCGTTCCCCGCGATCGCCGCCGCCGTGACCACTCTGGTGGCCGCGTGGGTGGCGGCGCGCGTCTCCGCCCGCCGTACCGCCAGGATCAGGCCGGTGGAGGCGCTGGGCGAGACGGCGATGACGGCGAGCCGCCTGCCCCGGGTCCGGCTGGTCGCGGGCCTGCTCGCCCTGGCCGGGGGCGTGGTGCTGACGATCGTGCTGTCCTCACTGTCCACCGAGGCGGCCTCCAGCCCGGTCACCATGCTCACCGCGCTGGTGTGGACGACAGCGGTCGCGCTGCTCGGGCCGGCGATCGCGCGGGCGGTGACGGCGCTGCCGCTGCGGGCGCCCGGCGTCGGCGGGTACCTGGCGCGGAAGAGCCTTCGCGCCGGCACCGAGCGCCTGGCCTCGGTGATCGTGCCGTTGACCCTGATGACCGCGATGACCTGCACGATCCTGTTCGTGCAGACCACGATGGGGCACGCCGCCCAGAGCGAGGTGAACGCGGGCGTCAGAGCCGATCACGTGCTCGCCCCGGGCGCGTCTCCAGCCGCGGTGCGCACGGTGCCCGGCGTGCGCACCGTCACCGAGGTGCTGCGCACCTCGGTCCGGATCGACCTCGAGAAGTACGAGGTCCAGGCCGTCACGCCCGATGGCCTGAGCCGGACGATGGATCTGGGCGTGGTGGCGGGCTCGCTGGACGGGCTCGGCGACACGTCGGCGGCCATCAGCCGGACGGCCGCCGAACGCCTCGACGCCGGCGTGGGCGACCGGGTCGACCTGGTGCTCGGCGACGGCACGCCCGCCACGGTGCGGATTGCCGCGATCTACGCTCGTGGCCTCGGCTTCGGCGACCTGACCCTCTCCCGCGGGCTCGTCGCGGGCCACGTCGACGACCCTCGGGGGACCGTGCTGGTGTCCGGCGGGGAGCGCGAAGCACTCCGGAAGCTGCCCGGCGTGACCGTGCTCGACCATGCCGGGGCGGCGCAGGCGGGTACGGCCAACGCGGAGGTGACCTACGTGGCCATGGGGCTGATCATCGCCTTCTGCGCGATCGCCGTGGTGAACACGCTGGCCATGTCCACCTTGGCCCGCTCCCGCGAGCTCGCCCTGCTGCGTGTCGTGGGCACCACGCGGCGGCAGGTGGCGCGCATGCTGCGTACGGAGACGCTGACGGCCATCGCCCTCGCCGTGACCATCGGCACGGCGATCTCGCTGGTGACCCTGGCGGGCTTCAGCAGGGGGATGACGGGGTCGGCGCTGCCGTACGCGCCGCCGCTCACCTATCTCGCGGTGGTCGCCGCCGTGGCGGGTCTGGCGCTGGCGGCCACGGCGATCCCGGCCAGGCTCGCACTGCGCCCCCGACCGGCCGACGCGCTCGGGGCGCGCGAGTGAGGGCCGGGCGCCGCTTTAATTCGGTTGCGCCGGGTTTCGGAAAGCTCGTACGTTACGGACATGCGCCTTTACCAGTAATTCGCACTCAGCAGCGAAACCGCATCAGTCCACCCAGACGCGGCAGCTGTGCATGTCGAGCGGCCTCCACGAGCCGCGTCGCGAGTTACGTAGAGGAGCTTCCCATGCGAGTTCGTCCAGCCAAGAAGAATCGGCCCGAGTTGCCCGCGCCACGGCAGATGCCCAGGATGCCGCAACGGCCGGTCGCGCCACCCAGGCGCATCCCGTCCAAGGGCCGCTGAGACAACTACCCGGGATGGTAGTTAGCGAGCGCCGCCTCCACCGTACGCCAGGAGGCGGCGCTCGCGCCTTTTTCACCAGGTAGTGAGCTTCGTGGGGTTGCGCATGGCCCAGATGCGTTCGATGAGGCCGTTCGCGACTCCGATCGAGACCACGGCGAGGATCTGTCCGGCCCCGTCGCGGACCACGAGCCCTGGCTGCTCGTTCACGGTGGCCGTCTGCACGGTCAGGCCGGATTGCCGCTGTCGCACGTCAAGGAAGAAGCGGGCGATCCGTTCGGCCCCCTCGATGGGTTCGAGTGCCGCGCTGACGAGGCCGCCGCCGTCGGTGACGGCGGTCGCGTCCGGGTCGAGCAGCTCGACCAGGGCCGCCAGGTCGCCGCTCTCCCACGCCGACTTGAACGCGGTCACGATGCGCGTGTGCTCCTCCGAAGGCACGTGGTCGTCGGCGCGTTCCCGTACGCGACGGCGTGCCGAAGAGGCGAGTTTGCGGCAGGCCTGCGGCGATCGGCCCACGATGTCGCCGATCTCGGCGAAGGTGTACGCGAACACGTCGTGCAGGATGAACGAGACCCGCTCCGCCGGAGTCATCGATTCGAGCACGACGAGCAGCGCCATGCTGATCGACTCGTCCAGGGAGACCCGGTCGGCCGGATCGGCCGCGCTGTCGGAGACGGCCTGGCTCGTCCACCGGGTCGAGGCCGGGACCGGCTCGGGCAGCCACTCGCCCACGTACCTTTCGCGCCTGGCACGGGCAGAGCCCAGGACGTCGAGGCAGATCCTGCTCACCGTCGTGACGAGCCAGCCGGTCGGGGACGCGACCTCGGCCCGCCGCCCGTCCGGCAGGGCGTACCACCGCGTGAAGGCCTCCTGGACGGCGTCCTCCGCCTCCGACACCGAACCCAGCAGGCGGTAGGCGACGCTCATGAGCGCCCCTCGGTCCGCCGCCGACCACGTCATGCTCTGCACTCCTGCCGATGCACTCCCCACGACTGTAATGACGAAACACCACCGCGGAACGTGACCCTTCGTCCTGGCAGTTCCCCAGTCGTGGCTGGGCCGCCCGAGGCCGCGGGCGCGACATCGGCGGTATCGCTATCCGTAATCGTCGATTACTCAGTGCTATCGTCGGGACGTCATGTCGTGCCGGTGGCGGGGGGAACGTTGAAGGCATTCGTACGGATCGCTGTAATAGCCGTAATGGGGGGCAGCACATTGCTGGCCGCGAACACCGCGTCGGCCTCCGAACCGCCTCGCGAGGGCTCCCTGCTCACCCGGCTGTTCGGCGCGGACGTCGGGTCCGTGATCGGCGCGCTCCCGAGCGTTTTCTGCGGCAATCGCCTGGTCAGCTACAACTCGCCGGCGCCCAATTCACCGACGAAGTGCGTCAACGGCGCGGAGAACTCCGGAAACTCCACCAACAGCGGTAATTACCACAACGATGGAGATCCCATCAACAGCGGTAACTTCTCGAATACCAACGGCTCCACTTCCAGCAGCAACCTCGTCAATGGCGGCAACACCGCCAACGGGTTCCAGTCCATGGGGGAGCGATGATGCGCAGAGCCGGAGCGGTCGTGGCATATCTCGGGCTGATGGTGACGACGACCGCGATGTCGATGCCGCACGGAGGCCCCGAGAACAACGGCAACTCCTGGAACAGCGGAAACTACTGGAGCAAGGGCCGCCAGATCAACAGCGGCAACTTCGGCTTCTCGAAGCGCTCACCCATCAGCAACAACGTCCACGGCGGAGCGAACTTCGCCAACGGCTTCCAGTGCTTCATCGAGCGCAAGAGCATCGTCAAGCGGGGCTGCTGACCGGCATGCCCATGAGCCCGGCACTCATCCGGCGTGCTCTGCTGGCGCTGACCGCGATCGGCGTCCTCGGCGCCGCCTTCGAGCTCACCACGGAGCGGCACTGGAAAAGCGCGGAGCAACTGATTCCCTGGGGCGCCCTCGCCTGCCTCGGGGCCGCGGTGCTCCTCATGCTGGTCAAGGACTCGCTGCGGCTGGCCGCCGCCGTCCGGCTGATCGCGCTGGCCGTCCTGGTCGCATCGGCCTTCGGCGTCTACGCGCACGTCGCGGCCAACTACGACGCGGGCCCGCTCGACCAGCGCTACGCCACGACGTGGGATGCCCTGTCGGCCGTGACGCGCTGGTGGTACGCGCTGACCAAGGCCGTTGGCCCGGCGCCGCCGCTCGCCCCCGGCATGCTCGGCCAGTCGGCCCTCATGCTGCTGCTCGCCACGCTCCTCAGACGCAGGCCCACCGCAGATGACGCCGTACAGGGGGACCCGGCCCTGCAGGCCTGATGCTCCGCAGAAGAACCTTCCGGCCAGTTAAGGTGCCGTAGATCCACCTGTACGGTCACAATTGCCGCATGCCATCCTTCACGCCGCTTATGCCCGGCGATCCCCGGACACTTGGTGGCCTGGAGCTCCTCGGCAAACTGGGTGAGGGCGGACAAGGCGTCGTCTATCTGGCCCAGACCCCCATGGGCATATACGCGGCCATCAAGTGGCTGCGTATCGACCGGTCCGACGACGGAAAGAGCGTCGAGCGTTTCCTGCGCGAGGCGGAGGTCGCCCAGCGGGTGGCCCCGTTCTGCACCGCGGCCGTGCTCAGCACGGGCGTCGAGCACGGCCGCCCGTACATCATGAGCGAGTTCGTCGAGGGCCCCTCTCTGGAGCGGGCCGTGCGCGATGAGGGCCCGCGCACCGGCACCGAGCTGGATCGGCTGGCCATCGGCACCGCCACCGCGCTGGCCGCGATCCACCGGGCCAACGTCGTGCACCGGGATTTCAAGCCGGGCAACGTCATCATCGCCGCCGGCGGGCCGCGCGTGATCGACTTCGGCATCGCGCGTGAGCTCGATCCGGCCACGATGACCAGCAGCACGCAGATCGGGACGCCTGCGTACATGTCTCCGGAGCAGGTTCTGGGGCACGCGGTCGGGCCCGCGACCGACATGTTCTCCTGGGCCGCCACGATCGTCTTCGCGTCCTGCGGGCGGGCGCCGTTCGGCAGCGACGGGACGCATGCCGTGATGAGCCGGGTGCTCAGGCACCAGCCTGATCTGGGCTCGCTCGGCGGGCCGCTCCGTGACGTGGTGCAGCAGTGCCTGGCCAAGGATCCGGCGCAGCGGCCGACGGCCGAGCAGGTGATCATCCGGCTGCTGCGGAACCCGCCGTCCGGCTCCAACCTCCTTGTGGAGGGAAGCAGGCAGGCTTCTCCGACCACCACCCCGTCCGAGGGTCCCACCCGGTCACTGCGCAAGCCGATCATCATCGGCGCGGCCATTCTGACCGCCGTGCTCCTCTCCGCGGCCGGGATGGCCCTGGCAACGGCGCTGCCGAAGCGCACGCCCGTGGCCGGTCCCACCGCATCCACGGCCGCGCCGCCCAAGGAGACGACAGGGACGCCGCAGCCCACGACTCCCGCCGAGCCGGTCAAGACCACGCTGCCAGGCGGCGCGATCACGCTCTACGAGTACCCGTCCGATCCGATCACGCTGACGGCGTACGAGGTCTACAACAAGAAGCTCGATGACCACATCGACTACGCGAGGGAATCGCTGCACGGCAAGTTCACGAAATATCCCGACAACATGGAGTCGCGGCTCTCGCCGAACGGCCGCCATCTCGCAGAAAGGCCCCAGGACTACACCTCGGACGGCTACGACTCGATCCTCATCACCGACACGCAGGCGGGATCCAGCTTCCGCATCAAGACCGTGCGCAAGCCGCTGGACACCTCCATCCGCTCCTGGTCGAAGGACGGCAAGAAGATCCTGCTCAACCTCAACAAGAAGATCAAGACCACGAACGGCAAGAACGACTGGAACACCGTGGGCTTCGCCATCGTCGACGTGGCCCCGAGAGACCTGGCACAGAGCAAGGTCGACGTGGTCGAGGTGGACGACGACGCGATCCACGACTACGACTTCGGCTGGGACGGCGACGAGCAAGGCGTGGTGGACGTCTACGGCAAGGACGACGGGTTGCGCTTCTTCGACGCCTCCGGCAAGCACACGCGGGACCTGCCAGGAGTGGGGTCGCTGGGGTCCGACGCCAGGGACCTCTTCTCGCCCTCGGGCAAGATGTTCGCGGCCGACTGCCCGCGGGGCCCCAGCGGGGACACCTGCCTCCACGACGCCGCCACCGGCAAGCAGGTCCGCAAGTTCTCCTCCGACTGCGACAGCGTGCTCGGCTGGTACGACGAGACGCATCTGTACTGCTGGGAATGGGACAACGCGAAGAACACCGAGCTCCAGGTCGTGGACTTCGACGGCAAGCTGGTGCGCAGGCTTATGGAAGTCCCGAAATCGCTAGATGTGATCGCTCATTTCACGATCGATCCCCCCAAGACCTCCTGAACTTCTCTGCTCCAGCCGCCGGTAGGCGTTGGGGCTGAGGCCGTGAACGCGCTTGAAGGCCGAGCTGAAGCTGAAGGCGTCGGTGTAGCCGACGCGGTGGGCGACAGAGGCGACCGTCGTGCCCGGCTCATCGAGCAGGTCGGCGGCCAGCGCCATGCGCCAGCCGGTCAGGTAGGTCAAGGGCGGCTCGCCGAGCAGCTCGGTGAAACGGCCGGCCAGAGTGGTACGCGAGACGTTCGCGACGGTCGCGAGCGAGGCGATCGTCCATGGCCGGGAGGGGTCGTCGTGGATGGCGCGCAGGGCCGGGCCGACCACGTCGTCGCCGAGGGCCGCGTACCAGCCGGGCGCTTCGGCCTCCGGCCGGTCGAACCAGTCGCGCAGCGTGCACACCAGCAGCCAGTCGAGCAGGCGGTCCAGGACGATCTGCCGGCCGGGACGGCACGCCAGCAGCTGCGCCTCCAGATAGGCGCGCATGCCGGCGCAGTCGCCGTCGTCGGGCACCACGACCAGGGACGGCAGGATCCGCACCAGGCGCCGCGCCACCTCGCCGTTGACCTTGTAGGCCCCGGCCAGCAGGACCGTGTCGCCGGTGATGTCATCACCGTCGTGCCGGGCATCGGTGATGAGCCGCGGCGTGTCGGTGTCGGAGAACACGAACGGCTCGGGCCCCCGCACGATGGCCGCCTCGCCCTCCCGCAGGCGCCGGGCCTCGCCGTCGCGGATGATCCAGCCTTCGCCACGCAGGGGCACGCAGAGCGTGAGTGACGCCTGGTCGTCGAACCTGAGCGCCCACGGCGGCGACAGCACCGACGCGCCGAAGAGTGAGCCTTCGCCGCGTACGCCATGCAGGAGGTCGTCGAACGGATCCACGGGCTTCACCATAACCGGACGATCGGACAGGTCCGGCGTACGCGTGACCATGGCCGCAGGACCGCCAGGCCGGTTGGCTGTTCTCCATGAACGACATCGTGATTCTCGGTGCGACGGGCAAGACCGGCCGTCGCGTGGTGGAGCTCCTGCGCGCGGAGGGCAGGCAGATCCGGCCCGCGTCCCGTTCCAGTGAAGTGCGTTTCGACTGGTCCGACGCGGCCACGTGGGAGGGTGTGCTGACAGGGGCGAGGTCGATGTACCTGGTCGCGCCCGAGGACCCCGCACTCGTACGCGACTTCGTCAAAAGAGCCGAGGGGGTCGAACGGTTCGTGGTGCTGTCCGGGCGCGGGCTCGAGCACGTCGGCGGCGAAGCGTTCCGCGGAATGGCGGCCGCCGAGGAGGCGGTGCGCGAATCAGGCGCGGAATGGACGATTCTGCGGGCGAACAACTTCAACCAGAACTTCGACGAGTACACCTGGCGGGAGCCGCTGCTCGCGGGGCGGCTGGCGTTGCCGGCCGGAGACGTGCCGGAGCCGTTCGTCGACGTGCACGACATCGCGGCGGTCGCCGCGCGGGTGCTGACCGAGGGCGGCCACGCCGGGCGGGTCTACGAGTTGTCGGGGCCGCGCGGCCTGACGTTCGGCGAGGCCGTGTGGGTCATCGCGCAGGCCGCCGGCCGGGAGATCGAGTACGTGGAACTCACTCCCGAGGCGTACCGGGCCGAACTGCTCGCAGAAGGACTTCCCACGGAGGTGGCCGACGAGTTGGGCGCGATGTTCGCCATGATGCGTGAGGGCCATCTGGCCGAGCCCACCGACGGGGTCCAGCGGGTGCTGGGCCGCCCGCCCGTCAGCTTCGAGGACTACGCCGCCCGGGCCTGGGCCTGACGCCTGGGGAGGGCCAGGTCAGCACATGGTCCACGAGATCGACTTGGACCGCCGCACCGGCGAAGTGAGCTGGAAGGTGACCGTGTGCTTGGACCCGAGCTCGGGGGTGATCGTCTTCTTCGAGCCGAAATAGTCGCTCTTGCCGTTGTACGGAATCTTCCTGGAGCCGCTCTCGATCACCTGGCCGTCGACGAGCCACTGGTAGGAGAACGGCGCTCCCATCTCCGACGCGTCGATGCCGATGCCGAAGCCCAGCGAGCCGTGGTAACAGGTGACGCCCTCCTGGTTGATCCTCGACGCCCCGGCGACCCGTACGTAGGCGAGGCTGAACGAGGCGGTCCTGGCCTTGGTCGCGGTGGGCGACGGGCGCCTGGTGCTCGGCTTGCTCGTCGGCGTTCGGGCAGGCGTGGCGGTCGCCTTCTTCGTCGGCGTCGGCGTCGGCGTCGGGCGTACGGTGGTGCGCGCCTGCGACGGCGAGGGGGTGGGGCGCGGGCGTTTGGGGGTGATGGTTGGGGTCTGCGTCTTCCTGGGCGCGACGGTCTTCTTGTGCTTGGCGGTGGCGGAGGGGGACGGCTCACTGGAGCCGGCGGCCAGTGTCGGCGGGGCGGGATTCCGGTCCGCCGAGGCGTTCCAGACGACGACGCCGGCCGCCAGGCACAGAGCGACCGCTCCGGAGACGCCGGCGATCAGCGGGAAGCGCAGTGCCGTGCGGCGCGGCGGAAGGGCTCGGGGTTCGCCCGCCGGGGCGTGCCAGGGCCCGGGGGCGGGGGCGTGCCCGCCGAGCAGGCGCAGCAGGACGTCCTGCATCTGCGGGCGGGCGCGAGGGTCCTTGGCCAGGCACGCGTACACGACCGAGCGCAGCGGCTCCGGTAAGTCGCCAAGGAACGGCTCCTGGTTCAGGACGCGGTTGATGACCGCGGGCAGCGAGTCGCCGCCGAACGGCGGCGTGCCCGTTCCCGCGAACACCATGACGGAAGCCCAGGCGAAGACGTCCGCCGCCGGGCCGACGTGCGCGCCCGCGAGCTGCTCCGGGGCCATGTACGCGGGCGTCCCGACGACACTGCTGGTGACGGTGACCGCGGAGTCGGCGACGCGCGCGATGCCGAAGTCGATGACGCGCGGCCCGTCCCGCCCGAGCAGCACGTTGGCGGGCTTGAAGTCGCGGTGCACGATGCCCGCCTTGTGGATGGCGGCCAGCGCCGTGGCCGTGCTGACCGCCAGCCGCTGCAGGTCGGCGCCGTGGTGGCGGCCGGTCTGCTGCAGCGAGGGGCCTTCGACGTACTCGCTGACGATGTACGGACGCGCGTCCATCGACGCGTCGAGCACCTGGGCGATGCAGAACGGCTCGACCCGCCGGGCCGCGGCGATCTCCTTGGCGAAGTGGTTGTCGCTGCCGACGGACTGCCGCAGCACCTTGACGGCCACCGGCCGTCCGTCCGGGGCCTGGCCGAGGTAGACGACACCCTGGCCGCCCTCACCGAGCCGCCCGACGATCCGGTAGGCCGCGATCGTCTGGGGATCTCCTGGGCGTAGGGGTTCGGCGTTCGGCATGAGTGGAGTTACTCCTGTGACGGCCGGCACGGACCTTCCGCACCTTAACGGGATAAATCCGGATCTGGCAGCCATTTGCTCATCGGGACATCATGGCGCAGCCACAACGGCGGGCCGGCTCCTTATTCCGATGGCAGGAGGAAACGCCAGGTCATGGCGAAGACGCGGCCCTGGCTGTCGCGATAGAGCGGCCACGCTCCCAGCCCCTTGTGCCGTGCGACGGACCGGATCACCGCTCTCGCCTGGCCGCCCGTCAGGTTTCTGACCAGGACGTCCCCCTCCGCCTTCGCCGGTTCGGGGATCTGGGACGGCCAGGTCATTTTCGCCTTCTCGCCGCGCCGCTGCTCGGCCACCAGCCGTACCCGGTCGGCTCTGTAGCCGGTTCCTTCACGTCTCACCCGGTCGGCGAGGGTCGTCAGGGTCTCCTGCGCGTGGTACAGGGAGTCGGGGTAGCGCTTCCCGCCGCCGTATCCCTCATGGAGGGCGTACGCGCTGATCGTGCGCAGGGTGCGGCCGCCGGTCCAGACGCCAAGGGTCGCCGTGGTGGCGTCGTAGATCCTGGAGCCGCTCGGGGTGGGGGACGGAGGCTGGCTGACCAGGTCTTTCCTGAGCGAGCGGACGAGGGCGGTGACATCGGCGGGCGTCAGCCGCAGCCGGCGGTCGGCGTCGGCGACCGCCAGGCCATCCCCGTACACGATGATCTCGGCCGGTTCGATCGCCTTGAACCCGGGCCGGATGTAGCCTCCCCCATCCTGCAGCAACGCGACCACCTGCCGGCTGCCCGGCCTCTCGTCGAGCGGGGCGACCTTGGCCGGGGCGGCCTTGGTCGGGACCACCTTGGCTGGGGCGGCCTCGGTTGGGACGGCCTTGGCCGGGGTGACCCCGGTTGGGGCGACCTCGGGTGGGGCGAACTCGGAAGAGGAGGAGCAGCCGGTGGCTGACATCATCGAAACGGCTGTCACCAGAATCGTGCAGAACGCGCGCATATTCCGGAAACGGGAAAGATCCCTCGCCGGTTCAGCCGGCCACCCGGCAGGCGCCGCACTCAGCCGTCGGCGGTGAGCCCCTCGGCGATCTTGCTCAGCTCACGGTCGACGGCCTTGTCATCGGCGAATTTCTTGGCGTACGTGGGGCTGAACATGATCTCGGCCCGCCGCTGCTCGCCCATGTTCAGGATGAGCGTGGGGGTGCCCTTCATGCCGTCCTCGCCGACCCCTTCGACGACCAGATAGCCGGTCCGGTCGCCGATGCTCACCTCTTCGCCTTCCCCCTCGTCGCGGTGCAGCTGCACGCGGTCGTCGACCTCCTTGACGGTCTGGCCCTCGTACACGTAGATCTGGACGCAGTAGAAGCCGTTCTTGTCCCCGTCGTAGTTCCACGAGGTCGTGTAGCTGTCGCCGAAGTCCAACGACCAGTGGGACCACTGCAGGCCCTCGGGCAGGTAACCCACCTTGATGTGCTTGAACGCCCTGCCGTCGCCCAGGTCCCCGAGGCTCGGGGGTTCGGACGGCACGGGTGGGGTGTCGTCGATGGCGGGCGGGTCCGGGGTCGGGGAGACGGTGGGCGTCTGCATGGAGCCGCCCGGGGCCACCGTCAGATAGAGGGGGGCGGCCGCGACGACGGTCAGCGACGTGGCCAGCGCCGCGATCCTGCCCCGCATCCTCTTGCGCCGCGAGGACCGGATGACCCGCTCCACGAGGTCGGGCGCGGCGTGCAGTCGCGCGGTCTCGTCCGCCATGATCTGGCGGAGCTGTTCCTCAAGCGTGGGCATTGCCGATCACTCCTTCCACGGATGCCTCGCCGAGTGCCGTACGCAGCTTGGCCATCGCCTTCGACGCCTGACTCTTCACCGTGCCGACCGTGCAGCCGAGCACCTCCGCGGTCTGCGTCTCGCTGAGGTCCTCCCAGTACCGCAGGACGACCACCGCGCGCTGCCGGGCAGGCAGGTCGCGCAGCGCGTCCATGAGCACGTGGCGCAGGTCGACGTCGGTCGAGCGCGCCGGCGTCTCCGGCGGCATGCGCATCGGGATGATGCGCAGGATGGCCCGGCGGCGGGCCCGGCTGATGGCGGTGTTGACGATGACGCGGCGCACATAGGGCTCGGGGTTGTCGTGCCGCACCCTGTCCCAGTTCCTGTAGGTACGCTCCAGCGCCGTCTGCAGCAGATCCTCTGCCTCCGCCTCGTCTCCGCAGGCGAGGTAGCTGACCCGCAGCAAAGTCGTGGCCCGCGCGGCCACGAACGCGCCGAAGTCGTGGTCTGTGCCGCTCACGGCTGTCTGTCCCGTTTCACGCCTCCTAATACGCCTCGGCCGCTCCAACAGTTGCCCGAGTGTCGCAGGCAACCTCGCTAGGTGCTCAGGCGTATTGGGGGACGTCACTTCGTACGTCTGGAGGAAGCACATGAAGCTCGCGACCGCACCGGTCCGGCCGCTGATCGCCATCGGGACCGGCCTGGCCGCCGTGGTCACCGCTGCGCTGCTGGGCCTCCCGAGCCTCGTCAAGGCGCCGGAGACGCGGCTCACGGCCGCCGCGTCGGCTCCGCCGGAAGGCACGTACTGGCATACGAGGGTGCTGACGCAGCGCACCCATCCCCGCCAGTTCGGCAGCGGCGCGAATCGCTACTGGGTGGTGGAACAGGACCTCACCGAGAAATGGACCATGCCCGACGGCAGTTCCTGGTTCGGAGTCCGGCCGCTGGGGGCGTACCCGAAGAGCGCGGCGGACCGGAAGGCGTGGCGCCGCGACGGCTCACCCGCCAAGTGGACCCGCACGGCCGACGGCCAGTACGTGAAGAAACTGTCCACCGAACCAGACAAGGGCCACCTCTACCCCGTACGGGCCCGGAACACGTTCTCCCTGGCTGGGCAGCACCTGAGGTACGACGAGGTCCAGCGACTGCCCGCGGACCCGAACGGATTGAAGTCCTGGTTCGCGGAGGCGGCGCGAGTCCTACGGGTCAAGGAGAACGGCGTGGACAGGTACGTCACTGGAGCGCTGATGGAGCTGTTCCATCAGCTTCCCGCGCCGAAGGAGGTCCGCACCGCGGCCTACCAGGCCTTGCTGACGATGCCCGGCGTCCGCGCCCAGGGCAGGGCAAAGGACAACGTGGGCAGGACCGGCGCGGCCGTCCTGATCGACTACCCGGAGATCGTTCAGAGTGGCAACACGATCAAGACCAAGACCGACCTGATCATCGACACCGACACGATGCTCCTTCTGTCCCGAACGTGGACGACCCACCTCAACGGCAAGCTGTTCATCAACAAGATCAGCACAGAAACCGTGCTCCAGGCCGGCTGGACCAACGCCGAACCGGCCGTACCCGCCCTGCCGTAACGGCACCCCGCTCGGCGGGCGGCGTGTGCGCCGGAGCTCGGTATGGTGCCCACGTGGCGCTACGCGACACCGGCTTCGAGCCGACCTTCGCCCTCGACCCGAGTCTGTGGGTGGCATTGGAGCAGGCGCTGAATGTCGTCGAGCGCGACGTCCGCAGCGCGGGAATCACCGGAACCCTTCGGTTGGTCATCCCTGACCGGGACGGCAGCGGTCTGGCCTGGGTGGAGTTCCGGGGCGGTTACCAGGGCAACGGCCTCCGGCCCGTCGAGGGAGGCGATGCTCAGGGGGCGCTCGTGAGCGTCGCGGATGCCCCCAGGAAGTGATCGTGGAGATGCTGTGGGAGGTTTGGCCCGTCTGCTCTGCCCATGATCGAGGAACGCCGTTGGCGGCGGTCCCAGATCCGGCCGGTGGCCCAGGCATACTCCCAAGCCTGGATGTACGGCGGCTCGACGCCGAGGCCGGTCAGGACGGCGCAGACCTGCTCGCGGTGGTGGTTGGCGTGGTTGAGGGCCTGAGCCACGAAGATGCCGGCGCGGACCTCGCGGGTGCCGTCGTCCACGATGACCACGCGTTCCACGTCGAGCGGCTTGGCCAGCAGCTCTTCCCAGAGCTGCTCGGCCTCCGATGCCCAGACCAGGAGTTTCTGCAGGTCGAAGTGCTCGTCGCTGTCGACCCAGGCGAGCTCGGTCTCGGCCAGGCGCCGTACGTAGCTTCCGTCCGCCTCGATGATGTGGTGAAGAGTGGACAGGATGCCGCCGAAGGTGCCGACGCCACGCACTTCGAGTTGTTCTGCTGAGAGATTTTGATCCAGGCAGAACTCCACGAGCCGCTTCGTTGCCCAGTTGTTGTGGCGGATCGCGTCGAGCAGGACCTCGTTCATGATCTCCCCCTCGGGGCCGGCGCTAGTCACGATGGTGCGGGGCTCCGCCTGGGTGGGCAACGCATTTTCGGTAGAGGGGGACCGGAACGGTTGCGGAGCCGCGACAGCGCGAGCCGGTCCCGCTGATATCCGGTTCTCCGCCCTTTCAGTCCTCGCCGTGATAGGCGCGCAGCTCTCGGCGGGCCTGATGGCGGCTGTGGTGGCGATCTCGTCCGGCAGCGTGCTCGGTCCCAGCGATGTGATCACCTCCGGCTTCGCACACGATATCGGGGACCGAAAGCGACGTTGCCGCTCAGAGAACGACCGACGTGGCTGAACGCACCACGCCGTGAGCGACTCCTTGACCGGCCCGTGTCGGCCTGGCGGGTTACGCCACGATCGGGAAGCGGCGATCCAGGCCGGAGATGCACGTGGACGAGGCGGTGCTGAGCGGTGTGCGCAGAGAAACGAATGTCAGCGTCATTGGTCGTTGACCGTCCAGGCCCTCTGAAGAGCAGCCGCCCTGCTTCGACCGCCCGGCGCAGCGCCGCCTCCCTTGGCGTCCTTTCCGCTCAGGGAAAACACCCGCACCCAGCGACGGCACGGATCTCTGTCACGGTGAACGCATCAACGATGTGCCGGTTCTCGATGAGGAAGCCGACCAGTCCCGCTACTGCCTCCGTGCCCGTGGCGGCCCGCGCCTGTCCGCTGAGGAGGTAGACCAGGGGTGTGGACGGCTGGTCGAGCGCGAAGCGACGGCCGTGGCGGCGTACGTCCTTCAAGACCCTGATCGGCATCGGCCGCTCCGACGTGAACCACACCGCGATCTCCCACAGCGGCAACATCGGGTCAGCCTCGGCCGAGGCGTGGTAGCAGGCGACACAACCGTTGCCGGCGTGCAATCCGTGTGGGCAGGTCCATCGGGCGACATCCGCGGCGAGTTGGGGGCGCGCGCTCAACTTCGCTTCCCGCACGCAACGACGTACTCGCCGTACCGGCTGCTCGGGCGGGGGAATGGAACCGGAAGCGATGATCGAGATCCTTTCGCTCAGACGGCATGTACGAACGGCACGGCAGTTTTCCGCCACGGGTCAGCGTGGGTTCGAGGAACACCACCCGGGCCGGTTGGAGAGCGATGGGTGAGGACTGATGAACGGCGGTTCGGCATCGGGTGTACCGCCTGTCTCCGGCAAACAAGGCCGGTTGTGTCCGGGGCGCAGCCGACGCGGCTGTCGGCATGCCAAATACCCCAGGGAATCCACCATACGCCGCTCGGCCCTCCGGGCCCGTCACACACGCTCGGACGCGCAGGCCAGGGCTGGACGCCGCCGCCGTCCTGCGCTGTGAAGAGAGTCGAAAGCCCTGCTCGGGGGCCAGTGGCCGCGGTGCCGTGATTTTGGAAGCCGTTTCGGCGGTCGCGATCGCTCGGTGCCGGACGATTCTGAAATCAAGACGGAATTTTACTCCCAAAATTGGATGATTTCCGAATCTGTAGATAAGCTGAAATCACCGAGGACATTTTCGAGCGTTGGCATTACAGGTCGGCGTCGCCCCCGGCGATAGACCTTACCCGGGCCTTTTGAAGGCGCCCAGACAGGCCAACGATCATGACATCCATACTGCTTCATCACCCACCGCTGAGCGCCGCTGCCGGCGCACTCCCCGCGATCGATTCCCCGGTTCGGCTCTGGTTGGATCCCGCCCTGAGCCGACAGGGGACCAAGGGTGGAACGTGGTGGCCGTACTCCCGCAACGCCGGCGCCGAGCTGCCCGGCCTCATCGCCGCGGTCGACCAGCGGCTGGGCCGGATCACGCGGCGCGTCGGCTTGCACGCCGATGCCTGGGACGACATTCCGCACCTTGTCCCCGCCCGTGGCCGGCAGGTCCGAGTGGACTGCTTGCGCGGGGCCGATCCTGATCTGATCGCCCTGACCTTCGCAGGGGACCAGCCTGTCCTGCTCCTGGTCATTCCGTCCCGCGCCGGATCCGACCCGGCTGCCAGCACGCCGCAGGTCGACGAACTGGCCGAGTGGGAGAACGAGGGCGGCCACCTCCCGCGCCAGGACCCAGAAGGCTCGCCCCGCCGGCAGGCGACCGGCCAAGCCGATCGGCAGCCACCCGCCTCTTCTCCTCGATCGGAGCCTCCCAAGACCGTCATCGACTCCTTCCCGCTCGGCAGGGCCGTTCCGTCTGAACCGACCACCATTCGCCTGTCCGGCGAACTCGACATCTTCACCAGTCCGACGTTGCGCTCGCGCCTGCTGGACGTCCTCAAGTCCAGCACCAGCCTGCTCATCCTCGACCTGTCCGCAGTGTCCTTCTGTGATGCCTCCGGCCTGGCCGTCATGGTCGGCATCCAGCGCCGCGCCCGATCCATGGGCATCAGCCTGGCCCTCGCCGCACCCCGCCCGTCCATGACCAGGCTGCTGCACATCACCGGCTTGGACCGCAGCCTGCCGATCCAGAAAGGATCCCTAGCCTGCGGCTTTCACGGCGAATTTGAGTCAGCTTGATCGTTCGCATAAGAAAAGTGCCCTTGAGCTGGGATGATCGGACTTGTCTAAGGCCCCGTTCACGCCAGATCAGAAGGCACTTTCCGAGTGAACTCTACCGCTCCCCACCGCAAGATCACCGCGTCCGCCGACGGCCGCGGGCTGGTATCTCACGCCGGTGCTCTGCTGCTGTTGCAGACGCTGCGCGTCACCGGGCTCAACAACGCCCTGTCGCAGCGGCTGGAGCGATGGCGGCCCGCCCGCGCGATCCACCACCCCGCAAAGATCATCACTGATCTGGCTCTCACCCTGGCACTCGGCGGAGATTGCCTGGCCGACATCGCGATGCTGCGCACCCAGCCCGAGGTGTTCGGCCCGGTCGCCTCCGACCCCACGGTCTCGCGCCTGATCGACCGGCTCGCCGCCGACCCGGTCCGCGCGCTGAAGGCGATCGGCGCCGCGCGAGCCACCGCCCGCCAACGCGCCTGGCACCTGGCCGGACCCCACGCCCCCGGAGCCGACGGCCAGCCGGTCATCGTGGACCTCGACGCCACCATCGTGCTCTCCCACTCCGACAAGCAGCATGCCGCGCCGACCTGGAAGAAAAGCTATGGCTTCCACCCGATGACCGCCTTCGCCGACCACGGCCCGCTCGGCGGCGGGGAACCTCTGGCGGTGATGCTGCGGGCGGGCAACGCCGGGTCCAACACCGCCGCCGACCATATCGAGACCACCCGGCTCGCCCTGGCCCAGCTCCCCAAGCACCTGCGGCGCAACGTGCTCATCCGCACCGACTCCGGAGGCGGCACCCGCGAGTTCCTGTCCTGGCTCACTCGCCCAGGACGATGGCTGAAGTACTCCATCGGCTTCACCATCACCGACGACATCGCCGCCGCCATCCTCAAACTCCCCGCCACGGCCTGGACACCCGCCTATGATGCTGAACGCCGAGTACGGCCCGGCGCGTGGGTCGCCGAGCTCACCGGCCTGCTGGAGCTGACCGGCTGGCCGAAGGGGATGCGGGTCATCGTCCGCAAAGAACGCCCGCACCCCGGCGCCCAACTGCGCTTCACCGACATCGACGGGCACCGCTTCACCTGTTTTGTCACCGGCACCCCAGGCGGCCAGCTCGCTGATCTGGAACTGCGCCACCGCCGCCGCGCCCGCGCTGAAGACCGCATCCGCGCCGCCAAGGACACCGGCCTGCGCAACCTGCCCCTGCACGACTTCACCCAAAACCAGATCTGGCTGGAGATCGTCGCCCTGGCCTGCGAACTGGTCAGCTGGATGCAGATGCTCGCCATGCACGGCACCGACGCCCGCCGCTACGAGCCGAAACGGCTGCGCCTGCGCCTGTTCGCCGTCGCCGGCCGATTGGTACGCGGGGGCCGCAGGATCCGCGTGCGGATCCCAGCGCACTGGCCCTGGGCCAGGCAGATCATCACCGCCCTGACCCGGCTGCACGCTCTGCCGGCACCGACCTGACCATCACCAACCCGTCCCCACGACCGGAAAGGAACCCCGCGGGCCTGTGGAACCCCGCCCACCCGGCGCGACAGCCGGGCAATCCCGCTGACCGCAGCGAGGAAATCGACCTTCAGCCGGACCTCTTAGCCGACCAGATCAAGATCGAGAAAGATCGAGGCTAGCACGGCCGGCGATCAACGCGGAAGGTCTTGGCGCGGTAGGTCGGAACGCATGCTAGACTGTAGGCAGTTGCAGTTGTGGTACCCATAAGAGACTTTGTGCGCGCCTGACAGATTGTAATCTTCAGGCGCGTTTTGTTTTGCCGGTCATTTCCGGATGGGCTCATTGCGGCAACGCGGGATTCGCGAGGTGCGAATTCCGTACGTTGTGCACGTATCCGAAGGAGATCGACATGGCAACCGGAACCGTGAAGTGGTTCAACTCCGAAAAGGGCTTCGGCTTCATCGCGCAGGACGGCGGCGGCGCCGATGTCTTCGCGCACTACTCCAACATCGTCGCCAACGGCGGCTACCGCGAGCTGACCGAAGGACAGAAGGTGGCCTTCGACGTCGTCCAGGGTCAGAAGGGCCCGCAGGCGGAGAACATCGTCGCCGCCTGACCTGACGGGTGTCCCGGGTCCGGTCCGCACAGGTGTGGACCGGACCCGTTCCGTCGCAATTCCCGTCGCCGATCTGCGCTTTTCGCGCGCGACCGGCGGTGTTTCGCCGCCCAGCGCATTCATTCGGGCAAAAGACAAGCGGGTTGATCGCGCGCGCGTCCGGGCGAAAGCGCATCAGTCGCGGGAAGCGAAAGTATTTTTGGGCAACCGTCGATTTATTCGCCGGTAGAGCGCATACTGACTGCAATGAGGCCTAATCACGCCGCGGCCCGGCGACGCCCGCCAGGAAGTCCCTTCAAGTTTCCCGAGCCCCCTCCACCGGCCCCCGTCGAGCAGTTCGCCGTGGAAGACCAGGTGAGCCACGACAAATACGGCCTCGGCCGGGTCGTCGCACTGGAGGAGGATGTCGCCGTTCTCGTCGATTTCGGTGCGGAGACACGTCGTATCACCGCGCCGTACGCCAAACTCGTCAAGCTGTGACGAGGGCAGACCTCTTCCAGCCGGCGGCCGGCAGCGCTATGCCGACTCACCACGATCGCCGCACGCCCCTACGCGGAGCGCCGCGACCCGTAAGGCGGGTTGGGGAGCGTATGGTGGATTTACCTGGGACATTTCGCATGTCGGCATTCGCGTCGGCGTCGCCTCAGGCTCAGCCGGTCCTTGATGCCGGAGACAGGCGGCACGCAGATGCCGAACCATCATTCACCGGTCATACCCATCCCTCTTCAATCGGCCCGAGTGTTCCTGGAGCCGACGCTGACGCGAGACGGAACGCTTGACGGGGCCTGGTGGCCGTGCTCCACCGACCTCCACCGTGAACTACCCGGCCTCATCCGCATCCTGCATGACCGGCTCGGCCCCGTACTCCGGGTCCGGCTCGATGTGGCCGCATGGGACGACGTCCCGGCCCATCTGCTCATCGACGGCCGGTTCCTGCGCATCAGCGGCCTGCCGGCGGCGCCCAACACGATCAGGGTGATCCGCGGAAACCAGGACGGTTTCCTGCTCCTGGTGGTCCCGCCGGACACCACCGCCCCCGTCGCCGCCGCCGCGATGAGAACCGCCGCACGCACAGGAAACACATTGTCCGCGGACGAGATCCTCGCCCGCTGCCACGGGCCTGCCCGCGGGCGCATGCAGGGCACGAGAATCCACCGCTACCGGGCCTCCGACCGAGCAGCCGTGCTCGCGCTCATCGACGCCGACCGCCTGCCCGGCCAGCCTGCGTGCACGCCCGACATGCTCGACCAGGCAGTAACGGAAACGTCTCACCGCGATCCCGCCCCTTGGGCCGATTTCGAAAATCCCAGAACCGACGTGCTGGTTGATCCGGATGACCGTGTCATAGGTGTGGTATCCCATGTGGTGCATCGCAGCAACAGCGCCCCGGGCAGATCCTGTGGTTGCACGGACGGGAGAACCTGGACGTGATCGATGCGCTCGTCTCCCACGCCCTCCGCGAACTCCGTGGCAGACAGATCACCCACGCCTTCACTGCTGCACGCGGCCTCGGGCTCGCTGCCCTGCCGACCAGCCGCCGGCCCGTCACCAAGAAAGTACTCGAGCACGCCGGGTTCTCCGGACGGAACTCCTGGCGATACCTGCGCCGCACCACACCACCTGAACTCGACGCCAGAGCGGCATGCCCGCTGGTCGAGGTGGTCTGCAGCAAGGCTCCGCCAGGATGGTGGCTAAAGGCCCGAGACGACGAAAGCACCGCCGAACTCGTCGTCCAAGAGCCGATGGGCGGCCTCGGCACCCTGTGGTGGTTCGGCGCGGACGCCCGCCACGCCGACCGGAGGCTGGAACGGGCTCTGCTCCAGGAGGCCGACGGCATCCTGCGCGACCGTGGAGCGTCGGAGACGATCCTGTACGCGGCCGGTGACCCGGCACCTGACTGGGGACTGTTCAAGGCCGCCGGCTTCACCGAAATCGACCAGCTCACCTCCTACATCCGGCACGGCTGATCCGTTGTGCCCGAACCCGGTGGCGACGGAGCCGCGGCCGGCCTCAGCGCCCGTTGCCGGAGATGATGCCGCTGTACGAGCCCACCACCTTGACCTGGCCGAGCTCGGCACCCTTCGGCGGGATGTGCGCGACCACCTGGATCAGCTCGGTCATCGTCATGTACGTGTAGTACTTGCCGCGCAGGAGCCCGTTGTTCTTCTGGAAGACGTAGTTGCGCTGCGGCCCCTGGCGTACGTCGTAGCGTTTGGTCCGCTCGATGGTCGTGAACGTGAGCGCGCCGCCGTCGGTCGTGCGCAGGGCGTACGAGGGGTACGCGGCGGCCGGCCGGGCGTTCTCGGTGAGCCGGGCGTACTGGTTCATCTTCATCCGGTTCGACGCGGCGTCGGTCGTGAGCTTGTCGGCGGCATAGCGGCTCTTCTCCGCCCTGCTGCCCTTGCCCACCAGGTGGGCGGCATAGCCCGAGGCGAACGCGGCAGGCGACATCAGCAGCCCGGCAGCGTCCGTCTGGCTCACTTCGGTGGCCGTCCCCGAGGCGTCCGTCGCGATCTGCGGCCCTTCCCCGGCGGTCGTTCCCTCGAAGGAGTCGGGGGCGTACATCTGCCGCCAGCCGCCCCCGTCACGGGCGAACAGGAGATAGGTCGGCACCTTTGCGGTCTCGCTCCTGCCCTTCCAGTACGCGGTGGCCAGGAACCATCGCTGCCCCGGCACATAGAACGTGGGTCTGGCGTAGCCGAACGGCTGGTAGTCGTCGTCGCCGCCCAGTTTCCGGCTGGAGGCATAGGACGCCTTGTCGATGACGAAGCTGGAGCCGCCCTCGTAGCCCGCCAAGAGCTTGTCACTCATGGCCTCGTTGGCCGCGTTGTTGCGTTTGACATAGTCCTCGACCACCGAGGCCGTCTCCTGGGCCGACACGGGCGCCGAAGGCTTCGGCGCGCTGCTCGTGGCAGGCGGCGCCGACCGGTTCGCGCCCGGCATTGGCAGAGCAGAGCACCCCGCCATCAGGCACCCGGCCATCACGCCACCAACCACCCACGCAAACCGCCGCACTCCACACACCTCATACGTTTCCGCCCTAAAGCGCACAAAGGTACCAATAGCGGTAACGCCGTGCGGCAGAACCCCCTGCCGACGCGTCTCCTTCTGAACGCTGCGGGCCGCGGTGATCAGCTGAGCGCGCAGCTCACTTGGGGCGGCGCGTTGGTCGTGTTGTCCCAGGTGGCGATGAAGCCGAATGAGGTGGACGCGCCGGCCGCCAGGCCGCCGTTGTAGGCGACGTTGCGTGCCGTGACGGTGGCCGCGTTCTGGGTGAGTGCGGTGTTCCACGATTCGCGAACCTGCTGGCCGTTGGCGAAGGTGAAGGTCGTCGTCCAACCGGAGGCCGCGCTCGGGGAGGCGTTCTTCACCGTGACCTCACCCTGGAAGGCGCCGCCCCACTGGGAGATCACCCGGTAGGCGGCGGTGCACGGGCCGCCGGTGGGCGGAGGGGTCACGGTGGGCGAGGACGACGGCGGGGTCACGCCGCCGAGCACCCGTGCGAGGGGCGGGTACCACCGGTCGGCCATCTTCTGGAAGCCGGTGTCGTTGGGATGTACCCCGTCGCCGGTGTCCGTGGCCGGGTTGAAGCCGGTCCACTGGTCCACGACGACGACGGGCGACTGGGTGGTTGAGAGGCCGGCGGCCCAGTTCGGGATCGCGTTGTTGAGCGCCACCACACTGGCCGCGCAGGTGGGGCAGCCGGACGGGTTCATGGGGATGATCTGCGCCACGATGATCTTCATGTTGGGGTTGTTCGCCCGCATCTGACCGACCAGCTTCGTGTACGCGGCGAGGACGGTGCCGGTGGGGAGGAAACCACCCCACATGTCGTTGGTGCCCAGGTGCATGAGGACGATGTCGGGCTTGGCCGCGTCGAGCCACGGCGGCAGCTGGTTCTGGTCGGCGATGCCGGTGGCGGAGTAGCCGCCGTGGCCCCTCGTGGTCGCCGTCGTAGGAGAACCCGTAATTGCAGCCACCGTCCGGGTCGCTGCCGACGAAGTCGATGTTCGTGTATCCGGCTGTCTGCAGGTGGTGCCAGAGCAGGGCGCGCCAGCAGCCGGGTCCGGCGGTGATGGAGTCGCCGAGCGGCATGATGCGAACGGGCGCCGCCGCCGACAGCGCGGGCAGGGCCGCCCCGAAGACGACCGCCGCGAGGAACGCGGTGAGCAAGGCGTACAGGTGGGATCCGCGAAGCATGGGCGTCTCCTGGCAGCGACGATCAGGGGGCGCGTCACATGAGACCCGACTCGGGCCCGCCGGCTGGCGGGCCCGGTCGAAGGTGCTACGAGAGCGGGTTCTGAGTGAGCAGGTGTGCCTTGAAGCCCTCGCCGTAGGTGCTGGTGGGGGTGCCGCTGTAGTCGGTGATGAGCACGTTGCCCTGGCCGCAGCCCCATGGGTTCCAGGTCCAGGCCGTGTACCCGACGCCGTGCGCGTCGGCCCACGCCATCACCCGGTCGATGTAGTCGTGGGCGCAGGAGTCCTGGCCGATCTCGCCGGCGTGCACCGGCACCTGCGCGGCGACCGCACCGACCTGGCTGTCCCAGCAGGAGGTGTTGGAGCAGGCGTTGAAGTTGTACGTGTGCCAGGCGGCCATCAGGTTGCCCGTCGGGTCGTCCGGCTTGTAGGTCAGCCACTGGCTCAGGTCGTTGGACCAGGTCAGGCCGCCAAGCATGATCACATTGGTGGCGCCCGTGGCGCGCACGGCGTTGACCAGCGACTGCATGCCGGCCACCGGGTAGCCGATGCCGGTGCAGGTGCCGCCGTCGCGCCAGCAGGTCCAGCCGGCGGTCGCGTTCCAGTTCGCGGCGGCGTCCGGGTAGGGCTCGTTGAACAGGTCGAAGATCACCGCGTTGTTGCCCTTGAAGGCGTTGGCCACGCCGGTCCAGAACGTCGGCGCGTACTGCGCGTCCGGCATCGGCTTCTGGCAGGTCGCCGCGGTGTCTGAGCAGCCGGCCCCCTGCCCGGTGTACTGGCCGTAGCTCCAGTGCATCTCCACGATCGGCGTGATGCCGTTGGCGACCAGCAGGTTCACGTAGTCCTTGACGTTCTGCTGGTACGTGGCGCCGCTGGGCGAGCCGTTGGTGCCGACCCAGCATTCCTCGTTCAGCGGGATCCGTACCGCGTGGATGTTCCAGGCCTTCATCGCGTTCACCGAGGCCTGGTCCACCGGACCGCTGTCCCACATGCCCTTGCCCTGCACGCAGGCGAACTCGCCGCTGGCCCGGTTCACACCGAGCAGGCGGTAGGTGGCGCCGCTGGAGGTGACCAGCCGGTTCCCGGAGACGCGCAGAGCGGGTGCCGCGCCACCGGTGCCGCCGTCGTTGTCGGCCTCGGTGGCGTTCACGGTGACGGAGGCGAGGCCGGAGGAGGCGACGGTGATCGGCCGGGCGCCGTTGGCGCTGTCGGCGTCCTCCGCGGCGCGCAGGGTCACGGTCTGCGGGGTGTTCCAGTTGGACGTGGTGAAGGTCAGGCCGGCGCCGCCGCTGACGGTGATGTCGCTGTCCCCGGCGCCCGCGGTGCTGGTGACGGTCACGTTGCCGGACGGCTGGGACCTCAGCCGGACCGTGTAGGTGCCGGTCGCCCCCTCGGGCACGCTCACGCTGGTGGAGGAGACCACCAGGGCCTGCTGCGTCCCTCCGGCGCCGGTGCCTGAGCACGAGACGGCGGGCGAGTTGTTGACGCCACCGGTGTAGGTGCCGTTGAAGCCGACGGTCCACGTTGCCCCGGTGCCCTTGGCGGCGTTGTAGGAGGTCGGGTTGACGGTGACAGCCGCGCCCGCCGGGGTGGGGGTCGCCGGGGTCGGCACGCCCTCCCACATCTGGGTGATCACCTGGCTGTCGGGGAAGTCGAAGCTCAGCGTCCAGCTGGTCAACGGGTCACCGGTGTTGGTGACGGTGATCGTGGCGCCGAAGGCGCTGCCGTTGTCCCAGCTCTTGGCATAGGTGGCCGAACACGACACGGCCGCGTCGGCAGCGGTCTGGACGGTGGCGAGCCCGAATCCGGCGAGCAGAACGGCGGCCGCGGCCGTCAAGGCTCTGCGCCACGAGTTCCGGTGGATTGGCATAGGGGTTCTCCGTGACGGGATCGAGGGGCGGAAGCGACCATGGGACCTCCGCCTCCAGCGAATGGGAGCGCTCCCAAACGATCTGCCCGCCCGGACCGCTTCGCAAGAACGCCCTGCTTCCGGAACCGGGACGCCTGCGCCGACCTTGCACAAGAGGGAGAACGGCACTGAAACTTTCATCCGGGGCTCTCCGGCGGCGGAGCTGAAATGAGTAGGGGATACTCAGGCCGATCCATCGTCAACGCGACACGATCCATGGCGAACATCGTTGGTTCAGGCGCGCTCTGCCGCCGTTCCCGACCTGGAGGTGCCATGTTCAGGGTGCTCAGCCGATTCGTGCTCGGAACGCTCCTGGCTATGTCGATCATCTCGACACCCGCCTCGTACGCCGCCGGCTCCCCGATAGCGATGATCAACCGATGGACGGGGAAGTGCGCCGACCTCCCGAACTGGGGCGCGAACCCGCCAGGCACGCCAGTGACCCAGTTCTCCTGCAACAGTTCCGACGGCGACAACCAGCTCTGGATCCCGCGGCCGACCCGGGTCGTCAACGGCGTGCAACTCTACGAGTTCCTCAACGTGAAGAGCTCGCTCTGCCTCGACCTGCCCGGCCTCGGCCACGCCCCGGCCGGGACCCGGCTGAGCATCTATCACTGCGCGTCCACACCGGCCGACGACAACCAGGAGTGGTACCTACGTGATGTCGTGGAGCCGCACGTCGACCAGCTGGTCATCAACTACAAGAACGGGCTCTGCCTGGACGTGGCCGGATGGGCGAGCACAGGCTCCGACCGGGCCAACGACCTTCCGCTCACCGTCTTCACCTGTTACGACCCGTCCTGGGCGAACGACGGGTACGACGATCACCGTTGGCTGTTGATGGCCTGACGGCCGGACGGCGGGCCACGTCCGCGCACAGGCAGGCAGTAGTTCGTCACACGAATTTGTTACGCTGGGCCGATGAGCAAGCATGTCGACGGCCCGATCGGGATGGCGTCCGCGCTCGTGCGGTCCACGTTCGTGGTGAATGCCGTGTACGCGGCCTCCGCCCGCGAGTACGGCCTCACCCAGCAGCAGGGCCAGTTGTTGTGTGTCCTGATGGCGCAGCCGTACGGCATGAGCGAGCTGGGCCACGTGCTCGGCCTCGCCAAGTCGAGCCTGACCGGCCTGGTGGACCGCAGCGAGCGCAACGGCCTGGTCCGGCGCAGACCCGACCCTCAAGACTCCCGCGCGGTGAGGGTGGCGCTCACCAGGCGGGGCGCCAGGCTGGCCGATGAGTTCTACACCGAGACCTGCCGCCGCGTCGACGGGCTGACCTCGAGGTTCGCCCCGACGGAGCGCGACGCGCTCGCCGGACTGCTCGGCCGCGTCGTGGCGGACAACAAGGTCCCCACCGTCTTCGTGGGGCCGGATCGCATGCGCTGAACCCACAGAAGGAGTTGCGGTTCGGGCTACGAACTAATATGGTTCGTAGCACGAACTCAGTTCTTTTCTGTGATGGAGTGTGTGAATCATGAGTCGTACAGTTGTGGTCATCGGCGGAGGTTACGGTGGTTCCGCGGTCGCCAAGGCACTGGACCCGGAGGCCGACGTCGTCCTCATCGACCCTCGGGACGCGTTCGTCAACACGGCAGGCTCGCTGCGGGCGCTGACCCGGCCCGACTGGGCGCACAACATGTTCTTCCCCTACGACCAGTGGCTCAGGCGCGGCACGGTGGTCCGCGACCGCGCGGTCTCGGTGGACCCCGGTGGCGTCACCCTGGCTTCGGGCCGGCGGGTCGAGGCCGACTACCTGGTTCTGGCCACCGGCTCCAGCTACGCCTACCCCGCCAAGCCCACCTCCGACTCCACGGACGAGGTCCTGGACGACCTGCTCCGGACCCACAAAGAGCTGGCGGGTTCGGAGCGGGTGCTGATCCTCGGCGCCGGGCCGGTCGGCCTGGAACTGGCCGGCGAGATCAAGGAGGTCTGGCCGCACAAGCACGTGACCATCGTCGACCCGGCCGAGCAGCTGCTGGCCGCCTTCCCCGCGGAGATGCGCGAGGAGCTGCACCGCCAGCTCGGCGAGCTGGACATCCAGCTGCGGCTGGGCACCGGCCTGACCGCGCCTCCGGCAACCGAGCCCGGCCAGGCGGCGGCGTTCACCGTCACCACGACCGGCGGTGCGGAGATCACCGCCGACATCTGGTTCCGCGCGCACGGCGTACGCGTCAACAGCGACTACCTCGCCGACGGCCGGCTGACGACTCGTACGCCGCAGGGTCAGGTCCGCGTCACCGAGACACTCAACGTGCACGGATACGACCACGTCTACGCCATCGGCGACATCACCGACGTCGCCGAGGCCAAGATGGCCGGGTACGCCATGCAGCACGCCGAGGTGGTGGCCCAGAACATCATCGCCCACCTGCGCGGCGAGCAGCCGGAGGCCGCCTACCGGCCGCTGCCCCACCCCATGATCCTGCTCCCGCTCGGCCCGCGTGGCGGTGTCGGCCAGCTGCCCACCCCCGACGGACCGGCCGCCATCCCGGCCGAGACGGTCTCGGCGTACAAGGGGGCCGACCTGTTCACCGGCCGCTTCACCGAGCAGTTCGGCGCCGCCTGACATGGACCACACCCGGCTGGGCAGCGGCGCGTACGCCGTTGCAGAGAAAGGCAGCACATTGTCCACACATAACGTCGTCTTCGGTTTTGGTGCGCATTCCAGAATTGACGACATTCCAGAGTTGTTGCGCATGGCCCAGCAGGCCGACCGGGACGGGCTTGACCTCTTCACGTTGTCAGACCATCCCTACATCGGCGACCGCCTGGATGCCTACGCCGCGCTCGGCTTCATCCTCGGGCGTACGCAGCACATCGCCGGCTTCGCCAACGTGACCAACCTGCCGACCCGGCCCGCTCCCATGCTGGCCAGGACGGTGACGTCGCTGTCGGCGCTGTCGGGCGGCCGGATCGTGCTCGGCATGGGCGCGGGCGGGCTGTGGGACCGCATCGCCGACATGGGAGTGCCGCGGCTGACGCCCGGCGACGCCGTGGACGCCTTCGAGGAGGCGATCGTCCTGGTCAAGCTGCTGTCGGGCGGCGGCGCTCCAGTCACCTACCAGGGCAACCACTACCAGGTGAACCAGATCGAGCCCGCTCCCGTCGCCGCGCCTCCCGTGTGGACCGGATCGGTCGGCCGGAAATCCCTGGCCGCCACCGGCCGGGTGGCCGACGGCTGGATCCCCGGCCACGCGGCCGACTGGCGCAGCGAACGCTACCGGGCCTCCCGGCCGATCATCGACGAGGCGGCGGCGTCCGCCGGCCGCGATCCGAGCGAGATCCGCACGGTCTTCAACTTCCCCGGACGCATCACCGACCGGCCGCTGCCCGCCACCCGCGACCGCGACGGCCGCTGGCTCGGCGGCTCCGTCGACCAGTGGGTCGAGGAACTGACCGGAGCCGTGCTGGAGCACGGCGCGTCGGGCTTCACGCTCTTCTCCACCGGCCACGGCGCCGTGGACCTCACCGTCCTGGCCCGCTGGGCCCAGGAGATCGTCCCGTCCGTACGTGAGGCGATCGCGAAGTAGGGCCCATGAGCACGTACTCACAGGACCGAGACACACGGTGAGCCGGCCGCCCCGCCGGCCCGAACCGGCACGCGGGACTATCGGGCAGCGGACCGGCGCCCGCTGCGGTGGCGGCGGTGATAAGACACAGTGACGGCGGCCAGCAGCGGGCCCCACAGCAGCAGCGGCGCGTAGCAGGCGTAGAACAAGGCGCGGTAGCCGCCGTGCGGCGCCGGCTCCTCGTACGTCACGAACATCATCACGGCCAGCTGTGACCACCACAGCAAGGTCACGATCGCGGCGCCGACGGCCGCGGGAATCACGGCGGCCCATGGCCGCACGCCCTTGCCGCCGATGAAGGGGATCCAGCGCGGGACGACCTCCCCCCACGGCCGGACGAGGCCCATCGTCATGTACGCGGCCAGCTCGACGAGCACGCTGAGCCCGATCATGTACAGGGTGCCCCACCCGGGAGAGTGGTAGTCCTCCAGCAGCTCGCGCTCGCTGATCCCGAGGGGGACTCCGACGGCGAGGGCGACCCGCCACAGGCTGGAAGGCACTGTACTGGCCACCGCCACATGAGCGGCCACACGCGCCCAGGCGGGCGGCGGTGCGACGGGCGGGGCAGGGGCGGCGGCCATAGAGGGGATCATGGGCACGACTCTGCTGCACGCCCGGCCGCACCGCCTCCCACCGTGAGGCCAAGGCATTCCCCCGGACGGGGGAGGGCGTCGTTCGCTCGCTGCGCGGGGCGGCCACGAGCCGGCAAGGCGTCGGCGCGCCCTGCGGTGCGGGCCGTCATGCACGAGCTCCAGAGGCCGCCAGCTGGTCGGCGACGTTGCGGAAGGTGGCCAGCCAGCGCTGGTTGCCGACTCCCGAGTCGCGGCCGTTGCGTACGACGACGGCGTCGGCATCGGGGGCCACGTAGATGTACTGCCCGTGGTTTCCCCACGCGTAGAACCGCCCAGGCCGTTCGACGTCGACCCACCAGAAATACTGGTAGAAGGCGGCCGGGTCGGTGGCGGTGTCGGCAGCCGTGGCGGCGTCCACCCAGGCTTCCGGCAGGATGCGCCTGCCGTTCCACTCACCGTGGTGGAGGAACAGCAGACCGAGGCGGGCGGAGTCCACGGGGGTCGTGTTGAGGCCGCTCTCCATCTTCTCGAACCCGGAGCGTGCCGAGTCGAGATTCCAGGTCGCGTCCGCTTCGGCTCCCAGCGGCTGCCACAACCTGGCGGACATGTACCCCGAGACCGGCATTCCCGTGGCCCGCTCGAGCACCATCCCCAGCAGCAGCGGGTTGTAGTTGTTGTAGCGCCACTCCTGCCCCGGCGGACGCTCGATCTGGGTCCGGTTGAGGGCGATGTCGCGCAGGTCGACGCCGTAATAGGTGAACGCGTCGTCGTCCCACGGCCAGGGAAGGTCGGTTTTCCAGTACCGGAGGCCCGACGACATCGTGAGCAAGTGGCGCAGCCTGATCTGCGCGAAGCGGGGATCGCGCCTTGCGAGCTCCGGCAGGTAGTCGGTCACCGGATCCTCGACGCTGCCGATCAGTCCCTCGGCGACCGCGATACCCACCAGCGTCGACACGAACGACTTCGCGACCGAGAACGAGGTCTGGCGAGTACGCCGATCCGCGCCGCCGAAGTAGCGCTCGTACACCAGCCGGTCCTTGTGGACGACCAGGAACGCGCTGGTGTCGGTCGCACGCAGGAAGTCGTCGGAACGGAGGTCGATCCCGCCGCCCCCGGGAAGCGGGCCGGCGCCCTGACCTGGTATCAGACGGGATGGGAACCGGTACTGGTCGCCCACGTCGGCGTCGTACCAGACCAGCGCCCGGGCGAGAGTCGACCGGTCGAGCGAGGACCACGCCCATCCGTAGAGACCGAGCGTCACGACGAGCACGGTGCCAACACCTCTGGTCAACCAGCGGCGCCATGGCCGTCGCCGCACCGTCGGCTCGATCGTCTCCTCCATGTCCTCGCCTTCTCCGTCTCATGGCCGGTCGCGATGGACGCCCTCGTCCTGCGTACGGCGACTCAGCCGGACTGCGGAGGCAGCGGGCCGAGCGCGGTCACCCCGTACGTCGCGTCGAGCTCACGCAAGCTCTCCTGCGTGAAATCGCCCACCTCGGCCCGGCGGTGGATGTCGCGGAAGAGCCCCTCGGCGCCGCCCGGGACGAAGATCGTCAGCTTGCGCCCTCCCGAGGGTCCGGCGCGCAGACCGTGCGGGCATCCCGGCGGTACGAAGACCACCGCTCCCGCCTGGGCGGACAGCCATCGCCCCGCCACGTGATAGTCGTAGTGGCCGTCCAGGATGTACCAGAGCTCCGCCACCGCGTGGGTGTGCAGCACGGTCGAGAAGCCGGGCGGATCCACGCTCTCCAACATGCCGATCATGCCGTCCGTACGCTCGCCGGACGCCTTGATCGTCATGGGCGTCAGCTGCGGGGTGGCGGCGGGCTCGCCCTGACCTGCGGCCAGCAGGTAGGGCCTGAGGGAATCGCCGGTCACCAGGCGACCGGAAGTTCGTGCGGGCCGAAGGCGGCCATTCCGCTGCGCCAGCGCAGCTCGGCGGGGTCCACCGCCAGCCGGAGGCCGGGGAACCGGCACAGCAGCGCCGCCAAGCCGGTCTGCAGTTCCATACGGGCGATCCCGGCGCCCAGGCAGAAGTGGGCGCCGCGGCCGAAGGTGAGGTGATCGTTCTTGGCGCGGTCGAGATCCATCCGCGCCGGCTCGGGGAAGGCGGCCTCGTCCCGGTTGGCCGCCGCGGTGGGCCCGCCGCCGGCCTCCATGCGATCGAGCAGGCCTTCGGCGATGTCCTGGACATCGGCACGCATCGACTCCACCCGCCGCGGCACGAAAGCACGCGACACCGCCCTGCGCAGTCGGGTGTGGTCCGGGGGGTCGAGGTTGAGCAGGCTTTCCGGCAGCCCGATCGGGCGCTCGGAGTACTGTGGCACGCCGGGCCGGAACAGCCAGGCACGGCTGAACACCGGATCCATCAACACCCTGACGACATCGTCATGGCGCGTCACCAGGTATCCCTGGTCGCCCGACGGCATGCGGACCCTGAGCACGGGCTGCTCGCTGCTCACCTGGGTGAGCAGCGAGGGTGGATCGAGCGGAGACGGCCAGTCGAACGAGAGATCGCGCATGCCTCCCACGATTCCCGGTGCGACGATCTTGCCGTTTCCCTCACGTTGGGGGTCTCCATCCCTCTCCCGGGGGATCTTCGGCCATCTCCGCGAGACAGAGAGCCCCGGCCACACCAGGGCCGACCAGCCCGCGGGGCGCGGGTGCGCCTACTTCACGAACTTGATCTCGGGATACTTCGGGGACGGGCCGTCGAGCAGGTGGTTGTTCCGATGGCGCAGGTGCAGGTCGAAGAACGACGCGAGGTAGGTGCGCTGCGCCGCCAGGGACCGGCCGGGGTCGATCGTGCCGATGACGCCGTCCTGCTCCGGGATCAGCGCTCCGAGCTGCGGCACCACGGTCTGCAGGTCGGTGAAGCTGTTGTGGGCGGCCTTGAGCAGGGTAAGGTCGCGCTTCCAGCCGCGCTGGTGGCTCCAGAAGTCGCGCCAGGATCGGTCGGGGCCGCCGGGCAGGTGGTTGTGCTCATTGAGTTCGCCGGTTTCCTTGTTGACGGGGGCGGAGCCCATCAGCATGAAAGGTCGGTCCAGGCCGTGCTCGGCCACCTTGCCCGGCCGGTAGTCAGTGCCGGTGGGGTCACCGTATGCCATGCCACCGTCCATGTTGACGCCCGCGTCGATGCGACGGTCGCGGTACATGGCCTCCCCGGCGGTGAAGCCGCCGAGCGAGTGGCCGAACATGCCGACCTGGCCCAGGTCGAGCGCGCCGCTCAGCCCGCTCGGCAGCGGCCGCCGTTCCGCGTCGGGGTTGGTCCCGGCGTTCAGCGCCGCGAGCCGGTCCAGGACGAACCGGGTGTCGGCGACCCGCGTTTCGGTCGCCTTCTCGGCGTACGCCGGGGTGAGGTCGGCCGGCAACATCCGCTCGACGCGGTCGCCGGGGAACTGCACGGCCAGCGTCTCGTAGGTGTGGGAGATGGACACGACCACGTAGCCGCGACTGGCCAGGTCGTCGGTCAGCACCGTGTCCAGCTCGCGCGGCACGTTCAGCCCGGGAGAGAACAGCACCACCGGCTTGGGGCCGCCCCGCCGGTCGACCGCCGCCGAGTCGTACGCGTGCCGCTTCGTCCTGTCCCATGCCACCGAGTTCTCCGGCAGCTTCATGAACGTGTGGACGGCGGCTGCCACGCCGTCCGGCAGCCACGCGGCGCGCTCGTGGCGCCCCGTCGCCCGGGCCGGGTAGGTGACGGTGACCATCAGCTCACGCCTGCGGTCCTTGCGCCACGGATCGGCACGGTCGCGGTCCACAAGGTGCAGGGTGACGCTGCCCACGGGACGCGCGCCGGTCGGCTCCGGCAGCGAGATCCGCGCCGGCGGCGCCGCCAGCGCGGCCGCGGGCATCATCAGCATCACGGATGCGGCCACGATTGTCAGTCCGAGTACGGCACGGCAGCGCCGCCTGGTGCTCAGGTTCAACTCACGCCTCCTGTCGAGATCGCCAGACATGGATCACACATTCCTGGATCACGACGGAGGCGGGACTCCCGCGCCGGGGGGAACCGTTACCCCTTTGAGGGGGAGCTTCGGCTCCGGTTGCCAAGGGCGTGGGCTCAGCCCGTGGGGATGCGCAGGGCTGAGCGGCGGGCCCAGGTGGCCCAGCGCCAGAGCCACTCGATGGGGCCCTGGCGGTAGCGGCGCAGCCAGAGGGTGGAGAACAGCCACTGGGCCGCGAGGACGGCTCCAGCGACCAGGTAAGCCGTCGTCAAGGACTGGCCGATCGGCAGGCCGAGGAGGTGAGTGGCCGCCAGAACGAGGAGCGTGGCGGTCAGATAATTGGTCAGTGCCATCCGGCCCAGTGGCGCGAAGACGAACTGCAGCGCCGGTCGCAGCGGCGTTCTGAGCAGGATCAGCAGGACGCACACGTACACACCGGCGAGCAGCAGATCGGCCAGGGTGGACATGGAAGACAGATACGTCGTGGCCCCCACGGCCCGCATGCCGGCCTGCGCCCACAGGGCAGAGGCCACCCCCGCCGCGAAGGCCAGGCCCAGCAGGACCGGTCCTCGGGTGGACCGCTCGATCTTCTCGATCACGCCGTATCGGACCAGTGCCGAGCCCAACAGGAACAGCCCGGCGATCAGCAGGGGCCCGCCACCGCCGATCACCGCCGCCGTCAGGAGCGCGGCGGAGCTGCCGGCCACCGCCCACCGCGGCAACCAGGACGAGGGCAGCAGCACCAGCAATCCGACGATGGCGTACTTGGTCAGGATTTCGCCTGGCCACAGCAGCATGTGCACGAGGCCGATCGCGAGCAGCACCAGCAGCCGGCGCAGCAGGGCCAGCCGTGGGCGGTGGGCGCGGTTCGCGGCGGAGTCCAGCAGCAGCGAGAACCCGATACCGAACAGCAGGGAGAAGATCGGGAGCCCGAGCCAGGGGTCCCAGTCGCCCATGGGCTGCGTCACGACGGCGGTGCCGTCGTTGGCTATCAGCTGGATGTTGGCGAGCAGGATCTCGCACAGCGCGAACCCGCGCAGGACGTCGAGCGCGGCGATACGCGGCCGGCCGGGGGAGGTCATCGCGGGGCCTCCCATGCCGTCGCCTCGGCAGAGGTTAAGTGGGCATCGGGGCCGCCGCCGGCCGGTCCCGTAGCGTGATCTTCATAGCGCATGGGCCTCATCCTGCGGATGCGGCCCCGCCGCGGACACCGGCCACAAGTCGGATCTCGCGGTCTGTGACCGTACTTTCGGCCGGTTCGGCGCTCAAGGATCGTCGCGATGGCCGTGCGGCCACATCACCGGGTTCCGGCTCAGGTGGTAACCCTGGCCATCACTATCCCGCCGACGATCAGGGCGAGCGCCGCCATCCTGCCCGCCGATACGGGGTCGTCGTTGACCACGATGCCCAGGATGATCGCGCCGACGGCGCCGATGCCGGTGAAGACGGCGTACGCGGTGCCGACCGGCAGTGTGTTCATGGCCTGGGACAGCAGCCAGACGGCGGCGGCCATCAGAATCAGGCAGATCAGCGTAGGGACCGGTCTGGTGAAGTTGTGCGTCGGCTTGATGCTCTGTGACCACGCCACCTCGACCAGCCCCGCCAGCAGCAGGATCAGCCAGTTCATCGGGCCGCCTCCTTGAGCGCCGCCGCCAGGGACTCCTCGTGCCGGTCCCGCAGATGCGCCAGCGCGGGGTCGAGGCGGGCGTTGACCAGCTCCGCGTGAATGAACGTCACGTCCTCGACCTGGAAGTGGCCCTTGAAGAAGTCGCGGAGGTAGCGCTCCTGGTGGTCGTAGGGTTCGCGCGGCGTGCCGGGGCCGTACGCGCCGCCGCGCGCGCTGGTCACCACGAACGAGCGGCCCGCCAGCGACATCTTGGGAAAGGTGATCTGGTCGAGCCAGGCCTTCAGCGACGAGGGGATCGAGTAGTTGTACATAGGCGTCCCGATGAGGATCACCTCGGCCGCGACCACCTCCTCCAGCAGCGGCTCCACGACGGCCCACGCCTGGCGCTGGGCGGGGGTGCGGACCGCCTCCCGGTAGCGGGAGATGTCGGTGATCTCGTGCTCCAGGATGTGGTCGCACAGTTCGGTCCAGGCCTCGCCGATGTGCGGCACGGGCTGTGCGGCCAGGTCGCGGTAGACGTAGCCGGCCCGCGGGCGGGCGGTCCGCCAGGTCTCGGCGTACAGGCTCGACAGCCTCCGCGAGAACGACGCCCGGCGGGCGCTGGCGTCCAGGTGCAACAGCATGGTCTCTCCTCATCAACGGTATGTGGACACAGTGTCCGGTTCAATATAACCGGACGCTATGTCCACATACAATCGGACGCATGGAGAGAGCCGACGCGGCGCGCAACCGCGCACGGATCCTGGAGGCGGCCGCGCTGCTGTTCGCGGAGCGGTCCCCGCAGGACGTGACCATGGACGACATCGCCAGGAAGGCCGGGGTGGGCCGGGGCACGCTCTACCGCCGCTACCCCGACCGGGCGTCGATCGCTGTGGCGCTGCTCGACGAGCACGAGCGGGACCTGCAAGAACGTCTCCTGCGCGGCGAGCCACCCTTGGGCCCCGGAGCACCGCCAACCGAGCGGCTGGCCGCCTTCTACGCCGCCATGGTGCGCCTGCTGGAGGACCACCGCCACCTGGTCCTCGGCTCGGAGGTGGGCCGTTCGCGCTTCGAGACGGGCGCGTACGGCTTCTGGCGCGCCCACGTGCGCGTGCTCCTTGCCGCCGCAGGCACGCCCGGCAGGGACGCGCTGGTCGACGTCCTGCTCGCCCCTCTGGCTCCCGAGGTGTACGGCTACCAGCGCGCGGTGCTGGGCCTCACGCCGGAGCAGATCACCGAGGCCCTTGCCAGGCTGACGAAGACCCTGGAATCAGCTGCGAGTCTGTCCAGCTGATGGTTCCGGCACGAATTGGCCCTCATCGTCGAACGTCATGTGGCAGACCGCGTTGCCGCCTCACGGGCTCACGTAGTGGTGCAGCAGAGCGGGTTCACCGGCTGCGTTGGCCCAGTCAGCGCGGCTGCTGCCAACCCTGCGCCAACCGGACCGTTCGTACAACGCGATGGCCGACTTGCCCTCAGAGGACACCCTCAGCTTCAGCGGTCCTCGCACGGCGGCGCGGACTGAGTCGAGAAGCCCGGCGGCCAGACCACGCCCGCGTGCTGCCGGAGTCACGAACAGGCGGACGATCTCCGCGTCTCGGGTAAGACCCACGTGGCCAAGCACGTTGCCTGCCTCGATCGCTATCCAGGCCGAGGCCAGGTCGGCCGGGGTCAGCCAGCCCCCGGGATCGTCCGGCCAGTCCACGGGATAGCGGTCGGCGGCCTGGACCTGGGCCAGCGCCTCAACGCAAGCGTCCATGTCCTCGCGGTTTCTGAGGCGGATTTCCACGCAGGCAAGCCTAGGACGGGGTTCGGTCTGACCGAACCCCGCCCGCGCAAAACCGCTCAGCTGGAGAAAACCGCGCTGTGAAGGTCCACAGGGTTGGCGGCGTCGCCGGTGGCCACGCCGTACACGGCCGTGAAGGAGGCTCCGCCGACCGAGACCAGGCCGGTGTAGTCCCCGATCAGGCGTCCCACGCTTGTCGCCGGAACCTTCCGCGCGTCGAACGGCCCCTCGATGTGCTGCTCCCGCCACGCCCCGGACTGCGTGCAGTCGTTGGTGCAGGTGACGGCCCACACGTCGGCGGGCAGGGTGGCGGGGTCGGGCGTGTTGTTGCGGAAGTCGTAGTAGGTGACCGCCACGGCGCCCGTCCGGGACGCGGCGACGACCGGTACGGCGGCGGAACCGGTGGGCGTCTTGTCCACGCGGACCGGGCTGGACCAGGTCTTTCCGCCGTCCTTCGACCGCGAGTAGGCCACGTGGAAGGTGCCGTCGGAGTCCTGGCTCTGCCAGACGGCGTTGACCACCTGCGTGCCCGGCTGGGCGGCCAGCAGCGGCAGGGAGGCGTTGCGTATCGGGTCACCCGAGTTGTCCGGGTCCGGGATGCGGGGGCCCACCGCGAGCGGGGCCGGAACGTTCAGCGTCGGCGCCGACCAGGTACGGCCGCCGTCGGTCGAGCGGATGACCTGGGTGGCACCGTCGGTGCTCGTCTCGTGGTGCATGCCGATCAGCAGCGTCCCATCCGGGAGCGGCACCAGCTGGGTACCGATGACGCCGCTGTTGGTAGGCACGTCGTACACCTTGCTCGTGGTCCAGGTGCGCCCGTCGTCGGTCGACTTCGCCAGATAGATCGGCTGTACCCAGTTCTCCTCTGTGTCGGTCGACTGGTTGTCGATGCGGTCCCACACCGCGTAGACCACGCCCGGGCGGTACGGGTCCGCGGTCACCGATGGGCGATCGTTGAAGAAGCGCGGGTTGTCGTCCCGTTGCAGGGTCACCGGGGCGTCCCAGTGCCGGCCGCCGTCAGCGGACCGGGCCACCAGGATGGCGGTCACGTCGCCGGTGCGCGACAGCGAGAACGACGCGGCCACCGCCGCACCCGACGGTGTGACCGTGACCCAGTTGTCGGTCGTGACGTCGTAGTCTCCGCCGTTGGCGGCCGTGCCGCCGTTACACCGAGAGAAAGCGGGCAGGTTCTCGGACCGCTTCCAGGTCTTTCCGTAGTCGTCCGATACGGCGGTGACCGCGCCGTTGCTGCCGTACCGGTTCCAGCGGTCCTGCTGGAACACCGTGACGAGGTGCCACGGACGGTTCGGGTCCCGCGCCAGCATGGGCAGGACTTCGGTGTTCGGGTTCAGCGTGTAGCCGTCGGCCGGGGGAAGCCCGCAGCCTGCGGGCAGAGGGCTGCTGCCCGAGACCGGCCGTACGATGGCAGGTCCGGCAGATGCCGTACCTTGCGCGGCGGCGGGCTGCGCAACAGCGCAGGCGAGCAGGATGGCCGCTGCGGGCAATAACGCTCTGGAGCGTCGGATCACAAGCCTTCCTCATCTTCGTCGATGGGGCGTCTACAGGGGACGTCGACCGCCTCGCCTGAGGGAGTGGCCTCCCCCAGGAGCCAGGCAAACGATGCGAGGGCAGATTACTGCCTCAAGATCAGTTTCGTCTGCCCCGCTGGTCGTACGCTCCGAGAAGCACGCCTTCCTGCGCAGGCTGGGCGCGGCTGACGAGATCGACTACACGTCAGCCGTCGATCTGGGGTGACCGGGTCAGGTCGGCGCGGGCACCGGCCGGGCCTCCGCTCGCTCGATGCGCGCCTTGACGTCGCGGAAGTGCAGCCGCATCGCCTCCCGGGCGGCCTCGGCGTCCCGAGCGCGAAGCGCCGCCACGATCCGGCGGTGGTTGACGGTGATCTCCGCGGTCCGCTCCTCCGGCGGGCCGAGTGTCGGCTCGACCTCGTGGTAGACGTCCCAGAACAGGCCGATCAGCTGCAGCACCAGCTCGTTGCCGCACGACTCGTACAGCAGCGCGTGGAACGCCCGATCGGCTTCCGGGTCCCGGTCCATGCCATTGGCCAGGGCTTCCAGCGCGGCGAGCCGGGGGGCGCTGGTGCTCTGGGCGACCTGGCCGATCAGCCCGGTCTCAAGCAGTTCGCGGACCTCGACCAGATCGTGCAGCGCGCGGATCCCACCAGGCCCGGAACGCACCCGGAAGGCGAACGACGGGGTCAGTGCGTCGAGCGACGCGTACCCGACGAACGTGCCATGACCGTGCCGGATCTCGACGATGCCCAACGCCTGCAGTGCCCGCACGGCCTCGCGGACGCTGTTGCGGCTCGCCCCGAGCAGCTCCATCAACTGCACTTCTGTCGGCATCGGTGACCCGGGGGTCAGCTCGCGCTCGTGGATCAGGGCGACGATGCGCTCCTGAAGCGACGCGCCGTCGTCACGCGTACGCATGCTGCCTCCAGGGTCGTCGAAGACCTTGCCTCATAACATCCCACCTCTCGGTCCCGAACGGCCAGGCGGGGCAGGAGATTTTACGCCGACGACACCGATGGGCCATCGGAGGGACGTGGCTTGTCCGCCGTACCTGCAAGACATAGGATGTCCTACTTGCGCCAATCGGATAGCGGGGCGTCGTGGAGACATTGACGCCGGGGGCCCTTGGCGGCACCTGGGGTACGGTGCTGCTGCCCATCCGGGACGACGAGTCGATCGACTGGGCGCGCCTTGAGGCGGCGCTGGACGTGCTCGTCGCCGTGGGGCTTGACGGCCTGTACGCGCACGGCACCGCGGGCGAGTTCCACGCGCTCGGCGAGGACGAGTATGACCGCGTCAACGCGCTGCTGGCCGAGCGGTGCGAACAGCACCGGCTGCCGTTCCAGATCGGTGCCGGCCACATGAGCGCGCAGACCTGCCTGGCCCGGGTGGGCCGCGCGCGGGCGCTCCGGCCCGGTGCGATCCAGGTGACGCTGCCGGACTGGTTGCCGCTGTCGCGCGGCGCGGTGGTGCGCTTCCTGGCCCGCGTCGCGGCCGCCGCCGACCCGGTGCCGCTCGTGCTGTACAACCCGCCGCACGCCAAGACGCAGGTGCCTGCCGACCTGTATCCGGTGATCCGCCGTGAGGTTCCCGCGGTCATCGGGATCAAGGTGGCCGGCGGTGACGCGCGGTGGTACGCGGAGATGGAGCGCCACGCGGCCGGCCTCGCCGTCTTCGTCGCCGGCCATGACCTGGCGACCGGACGGCGGCACGGTGCCGCCGGCTCCTACTCGAACATCGCCGCTCTCAGCCCGGCCGGCGCCATGGCGTGGCAGCGGATGATGGTGGCGCAACCCGATGCCGCGCTCGATGTGGAGCGACGGATCCACGAGTTCTTCGCCGCGCATGTCCGGCCGCTCCAGCGCAGCGGGTACGCCAGTGCCGCGCTGGACAAGTTTCTGGCCCACCTCGGCGACTGGGCCGACATCGGCACCCGGGTCCGGTGGCCGTACGAGTCGGTCGACGCCTCGCTCGCCGTACGGCTCAGGCCACTGGCCCGGGCACAACTGCCCGAGCTCTTCCCAGCCGCTTAGCGAGCACCCGGCAGGACGTAGGATGTCTCTCCGGTACACCATGCCGGCATCCGGGCACCGTCAAGGCACGGCGATGACGCCCGCAGGGTCTCCGCGAGCGCCATCGCCAAGCGGTTCGTGTCCTCTTAGCTGACGTGATCGAACGGCAGACGCAGCCCGAGCCGCCCGCCGATCGGGGCGTTCCACTGTCGGATCAGGTCCAGCTCGGCGTCGGTGAGGGCGCGCCGGTAGACGCGTGCCTCGTCCAGCGTCCCGCGGAAGCGGTCCACACCGTCCATCCGCTGTCCGATGTGGATCCCCTCGAGCCCGAACTCCTTGCCGAGGGTCAACGATCCGGGCGGCGCCGCCGCCGACGAGACCTGTACGCCGTCCACCAGGAGCCGGAGCTCGCCGCGCACCCGCTGGAGCGCCACGAAATGCCACTGCCCGTCGTTGTACGCGCTCGGCGACTGCACGGTCACGTTGAATCGGCCGACGGAGAGGACCGCCCGGATGCGGTTGCTGGCCGGTTCGGCCCGCAGCCACAGCGCCGGCGGGTTGGTGCCCCGGTTCACCCGGTGGAACCAGAAGATCGCGTGCGAGCCGGTCTGCTCCGAGTACCGGATCCAGGAAGTGAGCGTGAAGTCCTTCGCGCCGAGGTCGATGGAGTCGTTGAACGGCACCTCCACCCGGTCGTCCACCCGGTCCAGGGCCAGCCCCTTGCCGAAGCGCCCGTCGGTGGTCTGCGCACCGCCGCGGACATATGCCATGTTGCGGTACGGCGAACCGTCCGGCGTCGTCGGGCCGGGTGCCGGAGGTCCAGGGATGCCGGGCGGCGTGCCGTTCGGCGTCTCCAGGTACGCCTCGTTGAACCGCGCGAACCGGATCTGCTCGTACGGCGTGATGTTGCCGGCCTCGTACATCAGGGCCGCCTCGTCGCCGTCCAGCCGCACCATGTCCGAGTACGCCGTCGGTCCCCAGTAGAAGACCTTGCCCTGGTCCCAGGTCTCGAAGCGGCGCCCCTCGTCGTAGGACGACCGGATCCCCATCGCTTCCCGGGCGCCCGGGTGCATCGGCGAGGAGAAGAGGATGCGCCCCTCGCCGAACCGCAGCAGCGACGCCTGGACGTCGGTCGTCGCCAGCGCGGGCATGGTGCGGAACGGAGCGTCCCACGTCTCACCGCTGTCGCTGCTGGTCGCGTACGCCCGATTCCCATCGTCGGTGCCGCGCTCGCGGGCCGAGGCGTAGATCCGCCCGTCGGTGAGCTCGACGACGGTGACCTCCTGGGCGATGACCGTGCCGTCGTCGCGGGACGTCTCGGCGCCGATGTTCCAGGTCACCCCGCTGTCGTCGCTGTAGAGCAGGTGCGTGCCGTAGACGTGCTTGCCGACCCGGTCCCAGCTCTCGAAACTCGCCCCGACGACCAGCCTGCCGGCGTGCGGGCCGTGCTTGAGCTGGATGCCGTGCATCGGGCCGGTGGCGTACCAGAAGTTCCACTCCGGACGCTTGCCCTCGGTCATCTCCCTGGCAGCCGACCAGGTCGCCCCATGGTCGTCACTGAACTGCACCCACGGGTCGCGGTCGCAGCCGTTCGGGCACGGCTCCGCACCGTTGTGGGTGCTCACCAGCACGACCCGCCCGGTACGCTCGTCAACGATCGGCACCGGGTTGCCGTGGGTCGTGCCGTTGCCCTCCGAGATCACCTGCAGTGGTCCCCAGGTCCGCCCGCCGTCGGCGGAACGGCGCAGCACGAGGTCGATGTCCTCGTCGTCGCCGCAGTCCTTCACCCGCCCCTCGGCGAACGCCAGGAGCATGCCGTTCGTGGCCCGCACCACGGCGGGGATCCGGAAGCAGCCGTATCCGAAGTCGCCCTGCTTGTAGAGCACCTGCTCGTCCACGAACGGTGCGGTGTCGGCGGTCGCGCCGGGCTCGAAGGGGCCCGCCGTCACCGCGGTCGCCGGCGTGCTGAGCGCGCTGACGAATAAGCCGGCGATCACCATTACAGCGCCCGCCCGGCGGCGCCGGGAACGGCGCCCGGAACGGCCCTCCGGGGGATGACCATCGTGCATGTCCTCGCCCTTCCTGCAGGAGAAGATTACGAGGGGACATCCTACGTCCAACGTAGGATGTTAATAAATAGTGAAGTAGACGTTTCATCAGAGGGCGATCGCGGCAATCACCGCCATTCTCGGATGGACAGGGCGACTCGTTAGGCTGCGTCACAGCAAGGCGGCGAGCAGGCGATCTGCGAGGTGACGGATGGCTGGGGAGGCGGCGCGGCTGCTGGTGCGCTTCGGCCGCCGGTATGCGGCCGCGGTGCGTCTGGCGACGCTGCTCCCGATCTGCGGGATCGCCCTGTTCCGCGCCGCTCCTGCGAGCTTTACGGCCACCGCGTACATGGTCGGTGTCGCGGCCGCCTGGACCTGTGGATACGCGTGGTGGCTGCGCGCCGGCCGGGGAAGCCTGCCGGTGGCTCTGGACGTGGTCGTCCTGGTGGGGCTGTTCGCGAGTGTCTTCTGGACCGACGCCGTCGAGGACAGGAACACCGGGTGGCTGCGGCTTCTGGTCACGTTCGCCTGCGTGACATGCCAATGGCACACATCGCCGCTGGCAGGCGGCGCGGCGGCGCTGGCGGCCGGGGGCGGGGCGGTGGGCATCCTCGCCGCGGCGGGAGCGGCGGACGTGGACGCGACCTTGATCAGAGGGACGGCGTGGGCGATCCCGGCGGCCGCGCTGTCCAGAGCGGCCTGGGTGGTCGTCCAGCGCGCCGCGGAACGGGCCGACCGAATGGCGGCCGAGGCCGTGCGGGTGCGCAGCGAGTCGCTGGTGGCCGCGGCAGCCCGTGCGGAGGAACGCGAGCTCGCCAACGCGTTGCACGACACGGCGGCGACGACGCTGCTGATGGTCGGTGTCGGGCAGGTGCGTTCGGACGCGGACTGGCTGGCACCGCAGGCGCGCCGCGATCTGGACAGGCTGCGCTCCGACAGCGGGCCGGCACCGCAGTATGCCGACCTCGTCGACCTGCTGCGCGCCGACCTCGACGCCACGCATCTGACCGTGGAGTTCGACGCCCCCGAGCAGCTGCGGCTTCCGTTCGACGTCGCCAGGGCGATCGCCGACGCGGCAGGGGAAGCCCTCACCAACGTACGCCGCCACGCGAGCACGACACGCGCGACCGTCCGGCTGCGCGGGGACGCGCGGGCCCTGCGACTTGACATCGCCGACCAGGGGAAGGGCTTTTCGCCGACGGACGTGCCGGCCACCCGGCGCGGCATACGCGAATCCGTGCGCGGCAGGATGAGCCGCGTCGGCGGTACCGTCACGATCACCTCCGCCGAGGGAGAGGGCACTCTCGTACGGCTGGAATGGCGAGCCGGCCATGACTGACGCCGTCGAGGAGGTGACGCGCGCGCAGTTACGGCACGGCCTGCGGATCGCGACGTTGCTCGTCGCCATGGCGACCGTGTTCGGGCTCGGGCTGGCCAACCTGCTCGGCCATCTGGACGTCCATGAGTCGCCGCGTACGCAGCTGGCCGCCTTCGCGGCACTGGGGGTCGTGCTCGTCGGCGAGGCCGTGCTGCTCGTCCGGGGGCGTTCGTGGGGCCGGCTGCGTGGGCCGGCCATCGCCGTCGTGCTCGGCGCGTCCGTGCTGTCGTACGCGGCCCTGCCGGACGGACGCACGTCCACGGGCGTGGACTGGGTGTTCGGCGCGGCCAACTGGGTGGGCGTCGTCGTGCTGCTCGACCGTCCGTTGCGGGCGGCGGCGTCGTTCTTGCTGGCCCACGAGCTCGTTGCACTGCTCCACCTGGTCCTGTTCGACAACCTCAGCCGGGGGGCGCTGGCCAGGTTCGCCACCGGCTCGGTGTCCGTGATCGGCTTTCCGCTGTGCTTGGCCGTGGTGGCGGCCGTTCTGCTCCGTCTCAGCGCGGCGGCGGCGAACTCCCGGAGGGAGATCGAGCAGGTGCGCATCGCCGAGGCCGTCGCCGTGGAGTCCCACCGCCGCAGGCAACAGCGGTTCGTGGAGCTGTCGGCCGCCACGGTCCCGCTCCTGGAGGGGCTCGCCGACGGCTCGTTGCGTCCCGAGGACCCGGTGGTCCAACGGGACTGTGCCATCGAGGCGGCCCGGATGCGCAGACTGTTCGCCGAGGCCGACAATGTCGCGAATCCTCTGCTGCACGAGCTGCGCCACTGCATCGACGTGGCGGACCGCAAGGGCGTCGTGGTGGAACTGGACACACGCGGCCAGTGGCCCGAGCCGCCTCTGGCCGTTCGGCGCGACCTCACCGAGGCGGTGCTCATCGTCCTCGCCACCACCGTCTCCCGGGCGCGGGTCACCGTCATCGGCAGTGCCGACCTGGTGTCGGTCAGCGTGGTCGCGGACTGCGGTGAGCTGAACATGCCGAGCCCGGCCACACCTGGCGTGCAGGTCGAGGCGTTGAAGAACGACGACACAGTCTGGGTGGAGGCCCGATGGCAGCGGACGAGCTGATCACCGCGGTGATCGTGGACGATCATGCGGCCATCGCCGCAGGTGTGCGCCTGTGGTGCTCCCAGGCCGTGCCACCCATCGAGCTCATCGACGCCGGGGACCGGCTCGCTGACGTCTGGACCGGACCCGGCGCCCTCGCCGACGTGGTGATCTTCGATCTGGAGCTGGTGCCGCGCCGGCCCGACTTCGGCGAGCTTCGCAGGCTGGTCGACAACGGCCGGCGCTTGATCGTGTACTCCCAGCACACCGACGACGCGACCGCGATCAAATGCATCGACCTCGGCGCCCTCGCCTATCTGACCAAGCGTGAGGGGCCCGATCACCTGGTGCCCGCCGTCCGGGCAGCCGCGCGGGGTGAGCCCTACACCGCGCCGTCGCTGTCCGGGGCGCTCATCGCCAATGACGATCCTGGCCGGCCGCGCCTGTCCCAGCGCGAGACCGAGGTGCTGCGGGCGTGGTTCGTGTCCTCGTCCAAGGAACTCGTCGCCGCGAAGCTCAACATCACGGTCAAGACCGTCGACACCTATATCGCGCGGGTACGGGTGAAGTACGCCAACGTCGGGCGGGCCGCCCGTACCAAGAGCGAGCTCGTCGGCCGCGCGCTCGACGACGGACTCATCACGCTCGCCGAGCTCAACCAGACAGGGACCCCGATGTAGGGCGTTCACCGGACACCGGCGCGCCTTGTGCCTTCGTAGAGTGGCGATCAGTCGCGGCGCAGCCGTGCGAATACCCTCTGCGACGAGGCAGCAGGGATTGATGTGAAAGGAATGGGGGGAAGGTCCCTGCCAAGCCGTTGATCTTCGCGACCGGCGCGTCCACGATCGCTCGCACAGGTGGGGATTCGTGTGTGAAGTGATCGACTAGTTCTGGTCGATGTCGAGCACCGAGACGGGCACCGGCAGCTCGACGGGGGTCGGCGGCGGCGTTGTGGGAGGCAGCGCCGCCGCCGGGCGATGACGCCGTTCCAGGCTGGGTCGTCCAGCTGGCCGCTGCGGACGGCGCGACGGGATCGAGGATCGTGGCGCTTGAGGTGTTCGCGCCCCGCGTCGAGTCACCGGGCAGGAGAGCCGTCGGCATGAGCCGCTCGTCCTGCGCCTGCCAGCAGATGTCTCCTTCCCCCCGCGTCGGCCATCCAAGAGGACAGGTGGAGTCCTGATGGGACTGGAGATCAAATTCCTGGGGCCATGGGAGGCCACGGTGAACGGTGAGCCGGTGAAGGTAGCCGGTGCACGGCGGGTCGGGGTCTTGACCAGGCTGGCATTGAGCGTTGGGCAGCCGGTTCCCGTGGAGGAACTCCTTACCCAAGTATGGGGACAGAGCAGAGCGACGACGGCCGGCAAACAACTGCACATCGTGGTGTCGAAGCTTCGCGGCGTCCTCTCACCGCACCAAGGCGACGACATCATCGCGACCGTCTCCGGCGGCTACCAGCTGAATCTCGCGTGCGAACGCATCGACGCCCACCTGTTCACGCTCCTGGCCCACCAGGCACGTGCCGCGCGGGCGCAGGGCGAGATCGCGAGGGCGGACGCGCTGTTCCAGCGCGCTCTGGCTCTGTGGCGGGGTAACGCGCTGGCCGGCATAACTGCCTCATGGGCCCAGATCGAGTCCGCCCGCCTGGAAGAGGAGCACCTGACCGCACTGGAAGACCATGTCGACCTCCGCCTGGCGGCCGGTGATCATCACGCGGTGGTGCCGGCGCTCACGGCCCACGCCGAGGCCCACCCCCTTCGGGAACGCCCTCGCGCCCAGCTGATGCTGGCGCTGTACCGGGCCTCCCGATCGTCGGAAGCCCTCGCGGTGTACCAGGAGACTCGCCGCGTCATGGTCGATGAGCTGGGCATCGAACCAGGAGCGGCGTTGCGTCGGCTGCAGCAGGCGGTGCTCCGGCGAGATCCCGCACTCGACCTCACCTCCCCGGTGCAGCGAACCACGCTCACCAAGCCCGTCGTCCCGGCCGAACTGCCCGCCGACACCCGGACGTTCACCGCGCGCGCCACCGAAATCGCCTGGCTGCACAAGACGCTCACCGACACCGTGCGCGAATCGCCGGCCGTCGTTGCGATACATGGCCCCGGCGGGATCGGCAAATCCGCGCTGGCCGTCCACGCCGCGCACGCCATCGCCGATCACTTCACTGACGGCGTTCTCTACGTCGATCTGCGCGCCGCCACCGCCGGGTTCCAGCCGCTGTCGCCGGTCGAGGCTCTGAGCCGGCTGCTACGCTCACTCGGGCTCGACGGCACCGCCATACCGCCCACCCTGGCCGAGGCCGTCGCCCGGTACCGCTCCCTTACCTCGACGCGCAACCTCCTGGTCATCCTCGATGACGCGTTCGACGCGAGCCAGGTCCGGCCTCTCATTCCCGCCGGGCCCGCGTGCGGGGTCATCATCACCAGCCGCGAGATCGTGGCCTCACTCGACATGCCGAGGCGTCTGCACCTGACCGGGCTCGACCACGCCGACGCGACCGCGCTGTTCGCCCGCCTCGTGGATCCCGGCCGAGTCTGTGCCGAGCCGGAAGCGGCACGCCAGATCGTACGACAATGTAACGGCCTTCCCCTCGCGCTCCGCATCTCAGCGGCACGCCTGGCTGCTCGCCCCGATCGCGCACTGTCCCATCTGGCCGATCAGCTCGCCAACCCAGGCCGACGCCTCGATGCCCTCGAACACGCCGACCTGTCGATGCGGGACAGCATCGCGGTCAGCCTCCAGCACCTTCCAAAAGAGCCCGCAGGTCACGACGCCGCCCACGCGTTCTTCTTGCTCGGCCTCCTGGAAACCCCCACCCACACGGTGGCTGCCGCGTCCGCTCTCACCGACTGGCCGGAACACCGCGCGGAAGCCGCGCTCAACCAGCTCTTGGCCGCCCGCCTCGTCGAATCCGCCGGCCCCGGCCGCTACCGGATGCACGATCTGATCCGCCTCTACGCCCGCGAGCAGGCCGCCCGTCACGTGCCCGAACCTGTGCGCATCACGGCCACCCGTCGCGCGTTCCATCACTACCTGGTCGCAGCCAAGAACGCACATGTCCTGATCGACCCCGGCACGGACAGTCTCATAGTGCGGTACCCGCACGATCAGCGCGGTGCCGGCTCGCCACCCAGGACGAGGCGAACAGTTGGGCCGCGAACGAACGTGACAACCTCCTCGCCATCGGCCGGCAGGCAGCCGTCGACCCTGGCGCCGCGGCCACCGCACAATGTCGCGCCGCAACCACAAATTGGCGCATCCGGCGTAAGGGCCGGCTCGTAGAGCTTCCAGCCCGATTGGCGGTGTGAGATCGCGATCCGTCGTGCTGCGTTGGTGCGGCCGCCACCATCGCCGTCAGCCTGACCGACCGGCTGAGCGTGGGCTTCACGAGAAGCGCGCCATGGGCACGCTGACCTCGGTACTGGCCGCAACATACCGGGCGCATACCGCCAGCTCCTACTCTCGGGTAGCGCCCGGACACACGACGGATTTCTTCGGTGTGTCGCGTCTTTATCCGAAACCTCCAGAGAGAGGAGACGACGTGCTGGACAGACGCTTAGCCGGCGCGGCCATGCTCCTGACGGTCGTCGCCGGCGCTCTGGTCGTGACATCGGCTCCGGCCGTGGCGGCTCCGGATTTCCAGCTGCCCTTCCCTTGCGGTCAGAAATGGCGGTTGAACACCTGGGACTCCTCGCACGCCCCAGCCCTGGACATGGTCCGCGAGCCGCAGTCTGGCCGCAGGCCGGGCGGTTCGCCCGCGTGCTCCGTACTGTGTATCTACCGACCGTGATCGCCGGCGCGCCGAACAAGAACGGCAACTGGGAACTGATCATGACGGATGCCGCCATCGGCATCGCCGTACATCTGGACGACCGTGCCTCATTCGACCGGGCGGTCACGACCTGGCGTGGCAGGCTGCCCGCCTACATCTACCTCACGACGGACGGCTCGCTGCCCAAGGCGCCACCGCGCAGCACGTACGACACCAAAGCCGAGATCATCGAGTACTGGCACGGGCAGACCACGTTCGTGGACGGGCTGACCCAGGAGACCTGCCGTGACTTCTGGCACACCGGATGGGGTCTCGCGGCCATCTCCCACGTCGCGGAGACGGCCGGCATCCTCGGAGCGCACTTCGAGGTCGGCTACAACGCGCTGCACCACCGGCTCGGATACGACGACATTCGAAGTGGGTCGTGCAGAACCGTCCGGCCGGCGCGTCCCACTTCCTGGGCTGGGAGACCCTCACCCACGCACAGAACCCCAACTAGGCCGGGGTGGGCGCGTCGGCCACACCGGACTTCAACGTTGACGGCGTCGGCGACCTCTTCACGTACTTCTGAGAATTCCACGAGCCGGTATGTCGGCGGTATGTTCCGGCAGCCGGCACGACCTGTTCCGTTGCGGTAAGCCCAGCGGCGCTGCGACTCTTTTTTCAGTATTCCTCCGGGCATCGGAAAGAGTAACCATGAAAAAGACATTGGCGGTTACCGTTGCAGCTCTGGCAGCGAGCGCCGCGCTGGCCGCTCCGGCGCAGGCCACGGCACTGGACAAGAGCAAGTCGGAGCGGCTCGTGATGGCGGTGCAGCTCACGATGGACTCCAAGACCAGCTTCGACAGGTGGGCGAAGGCCCGTGTGAACCGGAACACCGATACCGTCAAGGCCTACAACTTCGACTGGAGTTCCAACGGCTGCTCGGTGCCGAAGGAAATAAAGAACGCCGACGCCTGGAAGCTCATCTTCCTGATTCCCTGCACCCGGCACGACTTCGGCTACAGAAACGTCAAGAATATCGCGAGTGCGAGCAGCTGGAAGAATACGTACAAGAAGAGCGTGGACTCGGCATTCCACGGAGACATGAAGAGAACGTGTGACGGGCGTTTCTCCGGCGCGAAGAAGGTCGCCTGCAAGACCGTGGCGTACGAGTTCTACGCCGCGGTCAAGCTGTTCGGGTAGTCACAGCTGGTTCCTGGACCGCATCGGCGAGTCCCGTGACCGAGGAAACCCGATGTCTCAACGCGTTCCCAAGTGCTTGACGGGGTCGGGAGGCTGGGGGAGGTCCTGGGCGAGCAGGATCTCCAACTCCGCCTCGGTGAGGAGGTGGACATCACACAGCATCCGAGCTGACTGGTGCCAGTACTTCCGCGCCTCTTCCTGCCGTCCAAGATCGTACAGGGTGTCGCCGAGCCCCCACAGGGCAACGGCCTCCAGCGCGCGGGCACCGGCCCTGTGGTGGAGGAAGGCCGCCCTCCTGTATCCAGCCTCGGCCTCGGCGAGCCTGCCGGCGCGTCGGTAAGCATCGGCCAGCGTCTCGGCCGCCCCTCCCTCGCCGGAGGGATTGTCGAACTCCGCCCAGATCTCCAGGCTTCTTCGGCCCGCGTCGATCGCGTCGTCCAGCCGGCCCATTCTGATCAGCACCGCGGCCCGGCTGTTGAGGATCATCGCTTGGTAGTCGCGCAGGCCGCTGGCTGTCGCTGTCGCTGTCGCCTCGTCCATGGTGGCAAGCGCGTCGTCGAACCGCCCCAGCTTGCCGTAGGTCATGCCGAGGTTGTTGAGGGTGCCCGCCTTACGCAGGGGCAGGCCTGCTCGATCCCAGCACACGAGGGCACGCTCGAACTGCTCGACCGCAGGCTCGAAGCGACCTTGGTTCTTGTGGATGCAGCCCAACTGGTTGTGCCCGCGGGCTTGGCTCGCCCATTCACCAGTCCTGACGGCCACCTGAAGGGCGCGGTGATGGATCTCGGCCAGATCAGCGAGCCAGCCTCTGTGGCTGAAGGGTCTGTTGAGACCGGCGGCGAGCCCTTCGACCGTGCCGGGATCGTCGGTGCGGGTGGCGGCCTGCCGGGCGACGGCGATGAGGTTGTCGCGCTCCAGCTCGATCCAGTCGATCGCCTCCCGCGGTGTATCCAGGCGAACGCCCGGCTGGTCGGCGCGAAGGTTTCTGACGATGACGGAGGTGGGATCGAGCAGCAGGCTGGCCGTCCTGGCGGTGGCCAGGTAGTGGTGCAACGCGCGGCGGGTGGCGGCCACCCGATCGCTCTCCTGGACGATGTCGTCCGCTTGTTCGCGGGCGTAGAGGCGGAGGAGGTCGTGCATCCGGTAGCGGCCCGGACCCGCCGATTCGAGCAGCCGGGCATCCAGGAGGCGGTCCAGCGCAGCCTCTGCCGTGCGCTCGGGCCGATCAGCGAGAGCAGCGGTGGCTGCTGGGGTGTGGGTTGGCGTGTCGAGGAGGCCGAGCAGGGCGAACACGTGGGCGGCGTCCCGGCCGACGGGCTCCTCCTTGAGGTGATGGAGGCTGACGGCGATGCTGGCGCGGACAGCCAGGTCGGCATACTCCAGCGTGTCCAGGCGGCGGGTGGCGTCGGCGAGCCTGTCGGCGAGGTAGGACAGCGTCCAGTCGGGGCGGGCGGCCAGCCGTGCCGCTGCGATGCGAAGGGCGAGGGGCAGGCCCCCGCAGAGCCGGACGATCCGCCCGGCGGCCTCCGGCTCGGCGTGGACCCGCTCGGGACCGGAGATCCGGGCCAGCAGCGCGGTGGAATCGGACGGGTCGAGGCCGGGCAAGTTCAGCTGGCTCGCCCCGTCGACCGAGGTGAGAACCTGCCGGCTCGTGATGACGACCGCACACCCCGAGCCGGCGGGAATGAGCGGGCGAACCTGGCGGGTGTCGAGGGCGTTGTCGAGGATGAGCAGCATGTTCCGCGCCGAGGTGAGGGATCGGTAGCGGGCCGCAGCCTCGTCGACTGTGCTCGGTACGGCGGAGCCGTCCAGGCCGAGCGAGCGCAGAAGCCGGCCGAGCGCCTCGAGCGGCGACAGAGGCCGGAGGCCGTCGGTGGCGCCGTGCAGGTCGATGTAGAGAACGCCGTCGGCATAGCGGTCGGCGACGGCGCGCGCCAGGTGTACGGCCAGCGCGGATTTGCCGATCCCGCCGGGACCGCCGATGGCGACGATGGCCGGCGCGCCGGCCCCCGGGTCGGTGAGCGCCTTGTCGAGCCAGGCGAGCTCGGCATCGCGGGCGGTGAAGGCGCGGGTGTCGGCGGGCAGCTCGGCCGGGGCGGCGGCGTCGCCGAGCGTGGCATCCTGCGCCGGAGCGGTCAGATCGAGGACGGGATCGCGAGCGAGCACCGCCTGCTGGAGCCGGCGCAGCGCGGCATCCGGCTCGATGGCGAGCTCCTGGACCATGACGCGGCGAGCCTCCTGGTAGACCGCGAGCGCTTCTGACGACCGTCCAGCGCGATACAGCGCCAGCATCAGCTGCGCATGCGGCCTCTCCCGCAGCGGGTGCGCCTCGATGTGGACGGTCAGCTCCGGTATCACCGCGTGGTGATCGCCCGCCGCCATCCGCAGATCGACGTGGTCCTCCAGAGCGGTGAGACGTTCCTCCGTCAGGCGGGTGGCCTCGATCTGGGCCCACTCCGCCGACATGCCCGCCAGAGCCTCTCCCCGCCACAAGGCCAGAGCCTGCCGGAACGACCTGTCCGCCGTAGTGGTCTCTCCTCTGGCCCGGCCCGCACGCGCTTCGCGCACCAGCCGCATGAACAGGTGCGCATCGACGTGATCAGGCGGCACGTCCAGGCAGTATCCACCCGGCGCGGTCACGATGACCTCGTCGAGCGCCCGGGGCGCAAGGAACTCGCGAAGCTTCGACACCACGATGTGGAGCTGCTTCGGCGCCGTCGCCGCCCGGCTCTCCCCCCACACATCGGTGAGAAGTTGGTCAGTGGTGACCACCCGCCCGGCGCTCAACGCCAGCCGGGCCAGCAGGCCGATCCGCCGGCTGCCGGTCAGCGGCAGCACGTCGCCGCCTGCCGTCAGCTCCCACGGACCTAAGATCTTGATCCTCAGTCCCATCGCAACAACCTTCCGTGGGCCAGAGATCGGATTTTATCGGTCGTGATCGTCACGCGGGCGAGGCTCTGCAGGTGACGAACCCACCCACGACATACCGCCGGCTGCACGCTGTCGCCGTGTCGTGGACTCTTCACTGCGTGACTTCACCCTGGCCAAGGAGGAGCGGCAGCTCGGCTTACTTCCACTCCCGCCCGTCGGTGACGGCAGGAGTGTTCTCACACTCCCGCTGGCCGGTGCCCTGGAGTTGACCGCCGACCGCGTCTGGACCCTGGGCGACGGTGGGGTGGGCGATCGGTGGGCACCCATCGGAGCCGGATGCCGTGGTGTGAAGCCGAGGCGGGTGGAGGGTGCGGCGGGAGACCGTTCCTGGCCGACGCGCTGCGGCAGGTACGCGGCTGACTACGCTCCATGGCGATGACTGTGAACAGCGACAAGTCCAGCAGTCGTGGCCCACTCGGTCGGGCCGCACCTTGGCGAGGCGACCATCCGCACCGCTCGACGGCGCAGCTCGGCGGGGTAGGGAGAGTTACCTGGCAAGGCAGGCATCGTAGCGCTGGCCGATGCCGGCGCTGAAGGGTCTACGGGATGACGCGTGACAGGAACTCGCGGATGAGGGCGACGATTTCGCCGAGATTGGTCTCCAGCGCCCAATGTCCGGCGTCGAGCAGATGCAGCTCGGCGTCAGGCAGGTCGCGTAGATAGGCCCTGGCTGACCCCTCCGGCATGTAGCCGTCGTGTGGACCCCACACGATCAACGTGGGAGGACGGTGCTCGCGCAGGTATGCCTGCTCCCTCGGGAACCACTCCAGCGTCGTCGCCTGGTCCTCGAAGAGGCCCACGACGTTCGCGCGGCGCTGCGGGGTGTTCATCAGCGACCAGTGCAGCTTCCACAGATCCGGGCTCACCCGTTCGACGAGACGACTGGGCAGCTCGCCGACGAACTCGTCACGGAAGCCTTCCTCCGTGACGTTCGCGGTCAGCTTCGCCCGGCCCTCGTCCGTTGGGTTCGCCCAGAATTCCTTGAGCCAGGTGTACTTCGGTCCGAGCTCGTCCTCGTAGATGTCGCCGTTCTGGATGATGAGCGCGCTGACCCGTTCCGGGGCGCGCATGGCCAGGCGGAGCCCGAACTGGGAGCCGTAGTCGTGCAGGTAGAGGGCATACCGCGACAGGCGCATCTTGTGCGTGAAGCGTTCCAGGAAGTCGGCGTAGCCGGTGAAGGTGTAGGAGAAGCCGTCGGGCGTGGCGCTGTAGCCGAAGCCTGGGACCGGCGCGTCCGGCGGCCCGGTCTCACGGTAGAAGACCTCCATGCCATCAACGTCGATCATCCGATGCTCGACTGCAGCCGGCCACGCTGAGGTGGTGCGTCCATGTCCCGTCATGGCGCAATGGCCTACCCCGCACCCTGACTGATATTTGGCCCAAACAGACCAGCAGGTCCTTTCCCAGGTCTGCTCGGCTTGCCCTCCGGGACTGCGGCAGGCTGAGAGGCTGCTCATCCCGGCTGTGTAGGTTGCGATCATGACTGAAAACTGGCGGACGGATCGGATCGGGAGTGCGCTGCGGGGTGAAAATCCCACGGTGCTGCGACGGATGGACGCCGGGTTCGCGGTGATCGGGGACACTCAGTTTCTGCCGGGATACTCGGTGCTGCTGATAGACGATTCTGACGTGGAACGGCTGTCGGACCTCCCGAAGGACAAGCGGCTGTCCTTCCTGTCCGACATGGATCAGCTGGGAGAGGCCGTTGAGCGGGTCTGCCGTCGTCTCGACCCGGCCTTCCGCCGAGTCAATCTGGAGATCCTCGGCAATACCGACCGGTTCCTGCACGCGCATGTATGGCCGAGGTTTGAGTGGGAACCGCCCGACCTTGTGGGAAGGCCCGTGTGGCTCTACCCCCACGACAGATGGGGCGACGAGCAGTTCGCGCTCGGCCCGCAACACGATGTACTGAGAGAGGCGATCAGCAGCGAGTTGGACCGGCTGCGCTCGTCGAGCTGACCCGCTCCTATCGCTGACCCCGTACTTGCGCTTCCCGCTCGAGCACCACAAGCGCATCCGGCACGGCCTTGGCACCCGCTATCGAGGCCGCCTAAGATCAACAACCCACGCCACCCGATCATTCCCCATTGCCTGGACGAGGCTCACAGCCAGCCGCGCTCCTTGGCCAGCACACCGGCCTGGAAGCGGGTGCCGGCGCCAAGCCGGGCCATGAGGTCGGCGACGTGCGTGCGGAACTTGCGGACCGAGACGTTGATCGACCTGGCGGCCGCCTCGTCGGTGTCATGGCAGGTCAGGGCTCGTAACACCCGCTGCTCGATCGGGGACAGCGGCAGGTCGTCCAGGTCGCGTGCCCGCGCCCACATGCCCTCGAACACGTCCACCAGCATCGCGACCGCGCCCGGCTGCCGGATCTGCAGAGCACCGGCTTTGGGGTCGGCGGGGTCGGCCTGGACGAAGGCGACTGACCGGTTGACGACGGCCAGGTGCCGGATCGGCTCGGCGGTGATCCGGTGCAGATCTCCGAGGGCGTGCCACTCCTTGGCGTAGGGCACCTGCCGCGGATCCTCCAAGGCGTGGATCGAGAAGAGGGTCCGGCTGGTCAGACCCGCGGCCAGCGCGCGCTTGAGAGGCGAGTCGTCGTAGCGCCACCCGCCGTACAGGGCGTGCGTCTTGATGTGCAGAAAATCGTCGGGGTTGGCGTGCAGCAGGGCCTCGATGCGGCTGGTGACGTGCTGCCCGTTCTGGAGGTGTTCGACCATCTGGACCGGGCAGCCACGGCGTTGCTCCTCGGCCAGTTCCGTGACGACGTCCCAGGCGGCGGTGAGCTCGGTGAGCTGGCGCTGGGTCTGCTCGATGCGCCGACGTACCAGCAGCTCCACCGCGGTGGCGGGAGGGACCGCGGTCAGCGACGCGTCCAGCAGGCCCAGCGCCTCCAGCTCATCGATCAACCGGTGCAGGTCTGGCATGACGAGGTCGAGGGCCGCGGTCTCCAGGTCGGCGCGCGGGTTGCGCAGGAAGTAGCGGTAGGCGCGTTCCTGCTCGGCGGTCAGCCCGAGGTCGGCCAGGCTCAATCCTTCACCCCCGTTGTGGTCGTGCCGGCTGCTGCAAGGATAGGTGCAGGTGGTCATCCTGTTTGTCGGCTTTGCGGGCCGTCATGCTGTTCGGCATGGAACGTTTGTGTGTCATCGACATCCGCGACATCCACCATGCGGTCGGCTTCCTGAGCACTCACCCGACCGTGGTCTGTGATGGGATCGGCGTGCTCGGCATCTGCGCTGCCGCCGACGTTCTCCGCCGTCTCGCGTCGCCTCCGCTGGACCTGATCATCAACTGGAGCAGTCAGCCGGAACGGCTGGGGCCGGCGATGACTTCGAGTTGCAGATCCCGATCCTCGTCGTTGTCGGGCAGGCTGAGGGTGACCGTGTAGCCGGCCATGGCGAGGATCTCAGCCAAGGCTCTGATGGTGGCGTTCACCACGTCAAGCTCGAAGCGTGCCATCGGGTGGTCTTTGTCGAGGGCGATGAGCATGGTCTCAAAGAGGCGCCAGCCCACCTGGATGGATCGGGTGCCACGGGTCAAGGAGAAGCCGCTGACGTTCTCGTCCGCGTACGGGAATCCAGCAGCGGTCAGCAGGTCGACAAGGTCATGTTCTAACTGGTCCAGATCGGCCACGGCCGCGACCCTACCAAGATACGGAATTAGATTTCCTGATGTTGTGCATGGATGAAACGAAATTCTCTGGGGCCACTGCGCGCGGATGGTCTTCTCCGGTGCCGTAGCGAAAATGGTCCTTCAGCCACGTGGCCAAGTCGTCGACGCCAACACCGTGTACATCCAAACAAAGTGAGGCAGCAGGCGCCCTCGCCCGCCAGCGCATGCAGCACAATTGACCTCACGGCCACTCGTTGATGTCGGTGCACCGTGGCATGATCCCCGGGCATGACGGACTTCGCCGACCTCGCCCGAGCCCATCTGCCCGCTGAAACCGCCGACCGGCTGCTCGCGCTGTTACGTCCGGCAATCCAGCTATCGATCGCTCAGGATGACCAGCCGGTGGTCGGGCGGCTGGGCGGGGTCGCGGACCTGCCGGAAGGCGTGTCCTGGCCGGTCGGTCCGAGTTCGCGTCCGCTGTCACTCGTCGCCACCCTCGACTGTGCGCGGCTGGCCGCGTATGAGGTGGACATCGAGCTGCCCGGGGATGGCACGCTGCTGTTCTTCGTCGAGTTCGAGGGTGACGGCGATGCCGTGATCTACGTGCCTGCCGGGACGCCCACGCTTCAGCAGTCCGAAGGCTGGGTCTACCCGGAGGAGCTGCTTACCGCGCGAACTGTGCTCACCTGGCCGGACAATGTTCAGCCGGAGCTCGCCGAAGCGTTTGGCGGAGGCTCGGCGGTGTTTCCTGCGATCTGGAACCATGTGTCAGCCGGACGGGAGTTCAAGGAAGTGGTCGGCGAGTACGAGCTCCGCCACCATGGCTCACGGCACCAGGTCGGCGGCCATGCCATGGTCCTGCAGTCACCGTTCGAGGCCGTTGCCGCCGAACGTCAGGGCGCAGGCTGGTACGACGAAGAGTCGTTCTATGCCGAAGCCCGTCAGTGGGTACTGCTTCTTCAGCTGGACGAGACGGAGCACATGGGCTGGGGCGACGGGGCACACATCGTCTGGGGCATACGCCGGGACCACCTCGCCACCCGCGACTTCTCCAGGGTCGTCTTCGATGTCCAGGGCCATTGACGTCCCGCCCACGCTCGGCATCACCCTGACTAACCGATCATCGAAAGTGGGTCAGAGCCCGTTGAAGACACCGGGCGCGCCGACGGCCGAGCCCGGGACGCGGCTCCTTGCCGTTCCAGACCAACGCCCTGCTTCCGATCGGTGACAACGCCGTGGCCATCCTCGGACCAGGGCTGGTGATCGCGCTCCTTCCGCCTCCCGCGCATCAGGCTGGACGGGCCTTCCACCAGGTCGGCCATGCCCGGGCGACGTCCCGCTGAGCACCCCGTACGAAACCGTCCTCAGCGGACGGTGCCGTCCCACTGCCAGCGGTCTCTGCGGCCATGACCGGGAAGGTCGGCGCGGCCGGTGCACCACATGAGGAGCTCGGTCGCGTCGTCGCCATCCGGAGCCTCAGGGAAGAGGCGCCGCACCGCGGGGGCACACAGGTGTTCCGGCGGGCGCCAGTCGAGCCCGAGACCGCGGCTGATGTCCATGCCGTGGACGAGCAGTTCGACGACTCCCATGGCGGCGAAGCCGGAGCCGTCGGAGTGGCCCCACGGGTGCCAGGCGCGTACGTCACCTTCGGCCTCACGTACGGCGGAGGACAGGATCTTCGCCGCGATCCTGATCCCCTCCAGGCAGTCTCCGATGGGAGCCTGCGGGTCGAGCGAGGCGAAGAGGGTGATGTACCGGTCGGCCGGACGGGCGATGAGCAGGCCGGCGTAGCCGACAACGCCCAGGGCCAGGTGGTCCAGCGTGGCCCGGCAGGTCCAGTCCAGCCCCGCGGCGTTGCGCGTCCAGTCCTGGTCGGCGCCCTTCTCAAGGATTGTGGTGGTTTCGTCGGCCGCCTCGACGACGAGGCCGGCCCAGGAGGCGGCGTTCATGCGCTGGGGGTCCTGAAGTGGTCGATGATGCGGGCGTAGCTGTCGAGGGCGTGGCCGCGGCTGATCGCCTCGGTGAGGAGCTGCTCGGTGTACTCGGCCATGGTCGCGTCGATGCCTCGGATCCGGCTCTCGTGGATGAGGTGCCGGACCGGCGGGATCTGGGTCTCCAGTGTGGCGTCCTCGGCGGCGTAGGAGTCCTCGTCGATCTGGTGCGCGTACGTCGTCAGGAACGACGCCACCCCCTTGAGCCAATCCGTGGCCATCGGCAGGAAATCGGTGGCCGCGACCTTCTCGGTGCCCATGAGCGCCGCGGCGTGCATGAACCCGTTGAACGTCGCCCACATGATCCCGAGCAGCGCGACGTCGTACACCGCGGGAAGGCCGACGTCGGAGCTGATGAGCGTGGTACCGCCGCCCAGGACGCCGAGGGTCTTCTCGTGCGTCTCGTACAGGGACGGCGACCCGCCGTAGAGGATGACCGTCTCCGGCGCGCCGATGCCCGGCGGGGTCATCATGATCGCCCCGTCCAGGTATCCGGCTCCACGTTCCGCCGCCCAATCGGCCATCACGCGAGCCTCGTCGGACGCGCCCGACGTGAGGTTGACCAGGACGCGGCCGGACAGCGCCGCTTCGGCCGGGGCGAGCAGCTCCCGTGCGGCGCCGTAGTCGCGTACGCAGACGATCACCAGCGGGGCGGCGGCGACGGCGGCGTCAACGGTCGGGGCTTCGCTCGCGCCGGCTTCGACGAGCGCCTGAGCCTTGCCCGGGGTGCGGTTCCAGATGGTCGTGGGGTGGCCGGCGTTCATGAAGGCGGCGGCCAGCGCCCGGCCCATCATCCCCATGCCGATGACCGTGACGGGGGTTCTTGCCATGTCTGTCACTTCCTGTCCGTTTGGTGGTGGCGTCACATCACGATGGCAGCGCGAGCAGCCAGCCGAAACTGGCAGGAGTGCCGACATTCACCAAATTGCTGCCATATAGTTGGCCGATGAGTGCTGGATCCGTCGCGCTGGTCGTGGTCGACGACACCATCTCGATGTGGGACATGTACGAGCTGGGCATCGCCACGGCGGTCTTCGGCGTGGCCCATACCGATCTCATGGACCCGTGGTACGACCTGCGGTTGGTCGGGCTGCGCCCGGGGACGTCCGCGTCGGTGCCGGGGTTCACGCTGAACGCGCCGTACGGCCTGGACGAGCTGGAGAAGGTCGACACGGTGATCGTCCCGGTCGTGCCGGAGGCATACATGCGCGGCGACCGCGAGCTGCCGGAGGAGCTGCTCGACGCGCTCCGCCGGGCGAGCGCCGCCGGGGCGCGCATGGTCTCGCTCTGCAACGGCGTATTCGCGCTCGCCGCCGCTGGCCTACTCGACGGCCGCCCCGCCACCGCCCACTGGGAGCACACCCGCGAGCTGGCCGAACGATACCCGCAGGTGAAGGTGGACGATTCGGTCCTGTACGTCGACGACGGTGACGTGTTCACCAGCGCCGGGCTCAGCGGCGGGCTCGACCTGTGCCTGCACATCGTCCGCCGCGACCTCGGCGCGCGGGTGGCCAACCAGCTCGCCCGCCGCCTCGTGGTTCCCGCCCACCGGCCGGGCGGTCAGGCCCAGTACGTGGAACGCGCCGTCGCCGTGACCGACGACGGGATCGCCCCCGTGCTGCACTGGGCACTGGAGAACCTCGACCGCCCGCTCACCGTTGACGACCTGGCCGCCCGCGCCGGGATGAGCGTCCGCAGCTTCCACCGCAACCTCCGGGCGGCGACCGGCACGAGCCCGATGAAGTGGTTGCTCCATCAGCGCCTCGCCCGCGCGCAACTCCTCCTGGAGACCACCGACCTGCCCATCGAGCAGGTCAGCGAACGCAGCGGGCTGGGCAGCGCCAACAACCTCCGCCACCATTTCGCCGTGCACCTTGGAGTGGCGCCCACCGAATACCGGCGCGCCTTCCCCTGTCCAGCGCCGGAACCGCGAACGCCCGATCGACCTCGCCCCAGCCTGCCGGCGCCCGCCTGAACCCGGACGCGCCCATCCGTAGCGGGCGAGCACCGCTGCACCGGCCTTGATTCCAGCGGTGCCGCTGTGGCCTGCGCTGTCGCCCTGCACCCCGGACAGACTCGCGGGTCTCAGGTGTTCCACCTGCCGAGCGCCCCCGCCCGCGCCATGCCGCGTACCACGAGCCAGTGAAAGGGCCGGATGACGAGGAAGTACAGCCTGCCGGTCCAGTGGAGATACCTGATCACGGTCACCATGCGGTAGCGGTCCTCCCCGTCGGCGACGATGGCGAGGTAGGCGGCCAGGTGCGAGTCGCTGGCCTCCAGCAGCAGGTGGTGATCCTCGACGCCTTCGACGACCGAGAAGAACCCGATCCTCCCGCCCGGCGTGAAGGGGACGTCCTCGGGCCGCATACCGCCCGATCCCGGACGTACGACCGGGTGGGCCGTCCGCAGCATCCGCGCGAACAGCCCGCGCGTCCAGTAGAGAAAACGAAGCCAGCCGGGCGCCCACCCGAGCGCGCCCGCGACGAACGTGCGCAGACCTACCGAGGCGCGCACCCGGAGCGTGTCAGTGAAGTCGCCAGTGTCGCTCAGCGTCCGCAAGGCGGCGACGTCGGTGTCCATCCATCCTCCATTTCCTACTCTCTGAGAACTTTTACCCGTGACACGGCCTCCCGGAGATCCCCCGCGAGAGGGGGAGGGATCCCCTGGCCGGGGGAGGTCCGCCTCTCGGACGCCGCCGCACAGTGATGGCCAGGAGGAGTCATGAGGATTGCGCATGCGGCGATGGCATGGACGGGTCTGTACGTGGTGTCGAAGGTGTCGTACGCGTTGGAGGGGCGGCTGCACCGCCGTCCGACGCGGGAGGTCCCGGTGCTGGTGGTGCCCCGATGACCTCCGTACAGTTCGCGATCGCCGGTCCGGCCGTGAGAGGGGAGCGAACGCGACAGACCACGAAGGGTGTGGAGGAGGAAGACGATGACGACACTCGCTGACCAGTTCGTCCCAAAGCCCCACTTCGCCGAGCGCCACCACATCGAGATCCCCGCCGCCCGGGTGGTCGTGTGGGACGCGTGGCAACAGCTGGATCTGTCGGACCCGCCGCTGGTGGCGCGGTTCCTGTTCGGGGCGCGCGATGTGATCGCGCGGCTGCGCCACGGTCACGCTCACCTGGATCTGCCGGACACGTTCATCCCGCTGGCCGAGGAACGACCGGTGGAGCAGGTGAAGGGCGTCGTGGGCACCTGGTGGACCTTCGGGGCCGACAGCAACCGCGTCGACGTCTCCGGCAGGCAGGAGTTCCTGGACTTCGCCGAGCCGGGCTACGGCAAGGCCATCGTCGGCATGCGCTTCGAGGACATCGGCGGCGAGCGGACCCGCGTGACCACCGAGACCCGAGTCGTGTGCACCGATGAGGCCTCCCGCCGTGGGATGGCGCGCTACTGGCCGCTCATTCGCCCGTTCAGCGGGCTGATCCGGATCATGATGCTGCGGGCGCTGCGCAGCAGGGCCCTGCGATGACTAGGTCCGCACGCCGCCGAGCCGGGGTTCGTGAGCGACGTCACCGAGGTCGCGATCGGCGAGGTCAAGGGCCGGAGGGTGGTGCTGAGCGCGGGGCGGGAAGGTCTGGTCCAGGTTCGGGATGCGGGCACGCTGCGGCCGATCGGCAAGCCGATCCCCGGTCTGACGAGCCGAGCCGCGTCATCGTGGACATGGCCGCCTGGCGCGTGGTGACGTCCTTCTGATCCTGCACACGGCGGGTCCGGCGTCTGCACGTGCTGAGCGCTGCACGCGGGTGGACCCGCGTGCAGCATGATGCATCGCAGGTGTGCAGCCTTTCCGGCTTACCTCGCCTCCGCGAGGCTTGCCATTCTTCTTCCGCAGGTGAAGGAGGATGGACTTGTCGAAGCGTATTGTGATCGCGCTCACCAGCCACGGCGAGTTGGGTGACACCGGCAGGAAGACCGGTTTCTACGTTTCGGAGGCGGCCGAGCCGTGGGAGGTGCTGACGGCCGCCGGGCACGAGGTGGAGCTGGTCAGCGTCGCGGGCGGCCGGCCGCCGCGCGACGGGGAGGACCCCGCTGACCAGTCCCAGCAGCGCTTCCTGGCTGATCCGTCGGTCGCCCGGCAGCTTGCCGACAGCCCGCGCCCGGAGGACGTCGATGCGTCCCGGTTCGATGCGATCTTGTTCGCGGGCGGGCACGGCGTGATGTGGGACTTCCCGGACAACCCCGCGCTGGGCCGGCTCGCCCGGGAGATTTACGAGAGCGGCGGGGTGGCGGCCGCGGTCTGTCATGGCCCGGCAGGGCTGGTCGGCGTGCGGCTGTCGGATGGCTCGTACCTGGTGAGCGGCAAGAAGGTCGCGGCGTTCACCAACGCGGAGGAACAGGCGGCAGGGCTGGTCGGCGTGGTGCCGTTCCTGCTGGCCGAGCGGCTGGGGGAGCAGGGCGCGGTGCACGTGCCCGCGGCGGACTTCACCGCGAACGTGATCCAGGACGGCCGTCTGATCACCGGCCAGAATCCGCAGTCGGCCCGCGGTGTGGCCGAGGCGATGGCGCGGGCCTTGGGCTGACAGTGCGCTGCCGTACGGCAGGCGTCCCATCAGACCTCGGCAGCGGAGAACCTCCGGTGCCGGAAACCCGATATTGAGGAGATTGATGATGAGTAGTGTTCCCAGAGTTCAGCTTGGCACCACGGACATGAGCATCAGCCGGGTCGGCTTCGGCGCGTGGGCCATCGGTGGCGCCGGTTGGCGGTATGCCTGGGGTGCCCAGGACGACGCCGACTCGATCGCCACCATTCACCGCGCGGTCGAGGCCGGGGTGAACTGGATCGACACCGCCGCGGTCTACGGGCTTGGCCATTCGGAGGAGGTGGTGGCCAAGGCGCTGGCCACGCTGCCCGAGGCGGACCGGCCGTACGTGTTCACCAAGGCGGGCCTGGTCTGGGACGAGAACGACCGGCTGGCCGCGCCGGTGCGCACGATGGCCCAGGTCCGCCGGGAGGTGGAGGATTCGCTGCGGCGGCTGAACGTCGAGCGGATCGACCTGTATCAGGTGCACTATCCCGACACCGGCCGCTCCCTGGACTGGGCCGCCAAGGACGACGACCAGGGTGTGGCCACGCCGCTGGAGGAGTACTGGCAGACCATGGCCGACCTCAGGGCCGAGGGCAAGGTGCGGGCGATCGGCCTGTCCAACCATGGCCTCGCCCAGTTGGAGGCGGCTGAGGCCATCGCACACGTGGACGCGATCCAGCCGCAGTTCTCCGCGCTCAAGCGGGCCGCCGCGGACGATCTGGCCTGGGCTGCCGCGCACGGCACTGGCGCGATCGTCTATCAGCCGCTGCATTCGGGCCTGTTGACCGGTGCGTTCTCCCGTGAGCGGGTGGCCGCGCTGCCGGACGACGACTGGCGCAAGACGTTCCCCGAGTTCACCACCGACCTCGACCGTAACCTCGCCCTGCTGGAGGTGCTGCGGCCGATCGCCGAGGCGCACGGCACCACTGTGGCCGCGGTTGCGATCGCCTGGACTTACGCCTGGCCAGGGGTGAGCGGCGCGATCGTCGGGGCGCGGCGGCCCGAGCAGGTGGCCGGGTGGATCGACGCGGCCACGCTGGAGTTGACCGGCGAGGATGTCGCGGCCATCGGCCGGGCGATTCTCCAGACCGGCGTGGGCGAGGGCCCGGCGCGGCCCTGAGCACGGCGTCCTGGGGTTGTCCTGGGGTTACAGCCTGCGCCGGGTGACGGCCTTTCCGTCCAGCAGGTGCTCGACCATCTGGACCGGCCGACCGCTGCGGTGCTCCTGGGCCCAGCGCGCGCAGCTCGGCCAGCACCGGGCCGGCCTCGGCCGGGTCGAGGTCGGCGCGCGGGTCACGGAGCAGCCGGCCGACCTCGTGGGTCCCGTCCCGGCGCAGCACGGTCGGTTACGGCGGAGGGTCACCGATCTTCTTGGTCGAGGTTGCCGTGAGCCTCTGCCGAAAGGTCCTGCCAGTCGGCCCAGGTCTTGAGCCGGTCGGCGTAGGCCTGCTGGATCATCGGGTAGAAGCCCTGGCCGAACAGGATCCGCAGGGGCGGGTTGTCGGAGTCGACGAGCTTGAGGAGTGTCTGGGCCGCGGCGGCCGGGTCGCCGGCGGGCTGCTTGCCGGCGATGGCGGCCAGCCGCTGGCGCAGGGCGTCGTAGACGGGGTCCGTCTGGGCCATGTGGCCGTTGTTGAGCGGGTCGGGGTTCTTGCCGGAGCGGGTGGCGAAGCCGCCGGGTTCGATGATGGTGACCTTGACGCCGAAGTCGGCGACCTCGGCGGCGAGGGCCTCGTTGAGGCCCTCGAGCGCCCACTTGGAGGCGTGATAGGCGCCGCCCAGCGGCATGGCGACGAGCCCGGCGGCGGAGGACAGCTGGATGATGTGTCCCGCGCCTTGTTCGCGCAGGTACGGCAGGGCAGCCTGGATCACCCACACCGCGCCGAACAGGTTGGTCTCCAGCTGGTCGCGCAGATCCTGCTCGGTCAGCTCCTCGACCGCGCCGACCTGGGCGTAGCCGGCGTTGTTGACGATGACGTCCAGGCGGCCGAAGTGCTCTGCGGCCCGCTTCACCCCGTCGAAGACGGCGGCCTTGTCGGTCACGTCCACCCCGAGGGGGAGCACCGCGTCGCCGTAGGCGGCGACCAGCTCGTCAAGGCTTGCGGTGGTGCGGGCGGTCGCGGCCACCTTGTCGCCGCGCGACAGGGCGGCCTCGACGAAGTGGCGGCCGAGGCCGCGGGAGGAACCGGTGACGAACCAGACCTTGCTCATGATGTCTTTCCGTCCTTTCTGCGGTGGTCACCACGCAACGGGGCCAAGGTGATCACTCGTGGAGCCGTGTGCCGCGCGGATCGTTCGCGCGGCGTCCTGACGACCATGAGGCGTCGGCGACCTGTGCTTTGTGACAGTGCGGTCATGTGACATACGCCACCCGTCACAGGTGTCACACAACGGCGAGAATCGGCGTCTGGTGCATGGAGCACCCTTGCGAGCAACAGCTGGGAGACAGGTGTGAACGAGCGCAGCGAGCCGACGACGGGCTCAGCCGAGCCGCCCGCTGACGGCGGCCGGATGGAGGCCGCCACCGAGGCGTTCCTGGCCCACCGCAACCTGCTGTTCACCGTCGCCTACGAGATGCTCGGTTCGGCTGCCGACGCCGAGGACGTCCTGCAGGAAACCTGGCTGCGCTGGGTCAAGGTCGACATCGCACAGGTGTCCGACCGGCGCGCCTACCTGGTCCGGATCACCACCCGGTGCGCGCTGGACCGGCTGCGCAGCTTGAAGCGCCGCAAGGAGGCGTATGTCGGTCCCTGGCTGCCCGAGCCGCTGCTCACCGCGCCGGACGTGGCCGAGGACGCCGAGCTCGCCGAGAGTCTGTCGATGGCGCTGATGCTCGTCCTGGAGACGCTGTCGCCGACCGAGCGGGCCGTCTTCGTGCTGCGCGAGGTCTTCGATGTCAGCTATGAGGAGATCGCGGCCGCCGTCGACAAGAACCTCGCGACCGTCCGCCAGATCGCGCACCGCGCCCGCCGGCACGTCGAAGCCCGCCGCCCCCGCGAGGAGGTCTCCCCGAGCCAGGCACGGGCGGCGTTGGCGTCGTTCCAGCGCGCGCTGGAAACCAGGAACCTGCAGGCTCTGTTGGACGTGCTCGCCCCCGAGGTCGTCCTGGTGAGCGACGGCGGCGGCGTCAAGCAAGCCTCGCCACGGCCGATCATCGGCGCCGACAAGGTGGCCCGCTTCTACCTCGGCGGCTCCGCCAAGGTGGAAGCGGCGATCACCTGGGACGCCACCCTGGTCAACGGCAACCCGGCATTCATCGTGCGCATGGACGGCGAGATCGACGGCGTCATGGCGATCCAGGTCGAGGACGCCCGCATCACCGGCCTCTACTACGTCCGCAACCCGCAGAAGCTGACCCGCGTCGCCTCCGAGACCACGCTCACCCTCCGCTGAAAATCCGGACCACCCATCCACTGCCACACGCCAGAAAGAGGAGACCACGCACCATGGCCGGACAGATGACGGCAGCACGCGGCGGCCTCACGTTCCTGAAAGCCGCGGTCGCCCTGCAGACCCTGAGCCTGTTCTTCCAGGCCACCACCGCCGGAATGCTGCTGTCCTCCTCCCACGGCTCGGAGCTGCATCACATCGGATCACCAGTGATGTACGGCGCATCGATCCTGTACGTGCTCGCCGCGATCCTGGCCTGGCGCCCAGGCGGCGGCTCGCCCCGCCCCATCCTGTACGCCACCGGTTTCCTCGTCCTCGCGTCGGTGCAGGTCGCGCTGGGCATCGCGCACATGACCTCGCTCCATGTCCCCCTGGGCGTCCTGATGTTCGGCCTCAGCACCCTGGCACTGGCCAGATGCTGGGTAAGCAAACGTTCTTGAGTTGAACTCGTTGGATCTCCCTCGACTTCCAGAGCCCCGCACACCCGGTTCATCTCACCACCGAACCGGGTATGGGGTACCGCTTCACTCCTTAAGTGGCTACGCGAAGGTCCTGACGGGCAGCGCGTCGAGGCCGCGGAAGATCCTGGTCGGGCCGCCGGTTCGCCAGCGCAGGTCCTCGGGCGGGGAGGCGAGCGCCAGGCGGGGGAAGCGGCGGAGCAGTGTGCCGATCGCGATCTCCCCCTCGAGCCGGGCCAGCGGAGCGCCCAGGCAGTAATGGATGCCGTGACCGAAGGCGAGGCTGCCGTGGTCGGTGCGGGTGATGTCGAGCGTGTCCGGGCCGGATGTGTACGAGGGATCGCGGCCGGCGGACGCGAGGACCACGGAGACCACGCTGCCTGCGGGGATGGTCACGTCGCCGATCGTGACGTCTTCGGTCGCGTAGCGAGGGGTGGCGCGCTCGACGGGGCCGTCGTAGCGCAGCAGTTCCTCGATCGCGCCCGGCAGGAGCTCAGGTTTGCCACGCAGCAGCTCGAACTGCTCGGGGTGGCGCAGCAGAGCGAGCACGCCGTTGCCGATCAGGTTGACGGTGGTCTCGTGCCCGGCGACGAGCAGCAGCTCGATGGTGCCGAGCAGTTCGCGTTCGGAGAGGCGGTCGTGCTCGTCGGCCGCGGCGACGAGGGCACTGACCAGGTCGGGCTGGTCGTCGACGGCCCTGGTCAGGTCGATGATCGAGCGGGTGCGTGCGATCAGCTCGCCGACGTAGCCCTCGATGCCGGCCCGGCCCTGCCGCATCAGCTCGTACCCTTCTGGGCTGAGCGGGGGTGTGCTCAGGGCCTGGCTCCAGGCCCGGAAGTCGGCCCGATCCTCGGCGGGGATGCCGAGAAGTTCGCAGATCACGATGATCGGCAGGGGGAAGGCCAGCGCGTCGATGAGATCGACCTCATGCCGCCCCTCCATGCGGTCCAGCAGCGTGTCTGTGATCTCCTGGACGCGCGGTCGCAGCCGGTCGACGCGGCGGCGGGTGAACGCCTTGTTCACGAGCTTGCGGAGCCGGGTGTGGTCGGGCGGATCGGAGCTGAGCATGTTGATGCCGACCGGTCCCTCGTTGTTCTTGACGAGGCCGATCTCGCGCATCCACGCCGGCGCATGCCGGGAACTCTTGGACAGGCGGGGGTCGGTGAGCGCCTCGCGGGCCTGCTCATGGCCGACGATCAGCCAGATGTCACTGTCCATCGGGCCGCTCGTCCTGTGCACCGGCGCCTCCTCGCGCAGGCGCGCGTAGCCCGGGTACGGGTCGGCTTGGAACTCCTCGCTCCACAGATCCATGCGTGTCCTCCTACGTCGGTTGTCACCCGGATGACGAAGCCGCGCGATGAAACGTGACCGGTCGCGGAGCGCGGCGGCCATGGCCGGCACGCCGAGCAGCGCGACACCGCCCGCGATGTACAGCCAGGGCGCACCGGCGGCGACGGTCCGCGAGCGCCCCGCAGCCAGCCTCGTCCACAAGAGAACCAGGGCGGCGGCCGGCAACGGGTCGAGCCAGTCGGTACGGGAGGGCCTTAACGACCCCGGGTGAGGGTCAGCGCCGCGGCGAGGATGGCCGCCAGGTAGAGGGCGCCGCCTGCGAGGATTCCGGCGGTGTAGCCGTGGGTCAGGGCCGCGGCGACCGCGGTGCCGGGCGGCTGGCTCCTGGTCGTGGAGGTGGCGATGGCGGCCAGTACGGCCAGGCCGAGCGCGCCGCCGATCTGCTGGGTGGTGTTGATGAGACCGGAGGCGATGCCGGCGTCCTGGTCGGCGACGCCGCGTACACCCGCGATGGTGATCGCGACGGTGACCAGGCCCAGCCCGATGCCGGCGATCAGCTGGGCGGGCAGCAGGACGGTGAAGGCGTTCTGGCCGGGGGTGAGGAAGCTGAACCAGCCCATGCCGAGCGCGGCGAGCAGCAGTCCCGTCATGGTGACGTTCCGCGCTGAGGTACGGCCCAGCAGCGGTGGCCCCACGGCGCCTGCGCCGAGTCCGATGCCGACGGCGAACGGCAGGTAGGCGAGGCCGGTGAGCATGGGCGCATAGCCCTTGACGGCCTGCATGTAGAGGGTGAGGAAGTAGAACGTGGCGAGCATGCCGCCGCCCATCAGCAACATGACGAGGTTCGCGCCGAGCCTGCCGCGATCGGCCAGCACCGAGGACGGCATCATCGGGGCGGCGCTGCGCCGCTGGATCACGACGAAGCCGATCAGCAGGACGGCCGCGACCGCGTCGAAGGTGAGGGCGAGGCCGTCGCTCCAGCCCGCCTGGCTGGCCCGGTTGATCGCGTAGACCAGCGAGCCGAGGCCCAGGGTGGCGGTGATCGCGCCGGGCAGGTCCACCCGACCCCGTTCGCGTTCGCCCTCGACCAGCACGCTCGTGCCGAGCAGTACGGCGATGGCGAACGGGACGTTCACGAACATGATCCAGCGCCAGTTGAGGTACTCGGTGAGCGCGCCGCCGAGCAGCAGGCCGACCACCGCGCCGAGCCCGCCCATCGCCCCGTACACCCCGAGCGCCTTGTCGCGGGCCGGCCCGGCGGGGAACGTGGTGGCCAGCAGCGACAGCGCGGTGGGCGCGACGACGGCGGCACCGAGACCCTGCAGGACGCGGGCGGCGATCAGCACCACCCCGTTTCCGGCCAGCCCGCCGAGCAGCGAGGCCAGCAGGAACACGACCAGCCCGAGACGGAACAGCCGGCGGCGGCCGAACAGGTCGCCCGCGCGCCCGCCGACCAGCAGCAGCCCGCCGAACGCCAGGGCGTAGGAGGTGAGCACCCAGTTCAGGTCCGATTCCGCCATGTCCAGGCCGGCGCGGATGCTCGGCAGCGCGACGGTCACGATGGTGCCGTCCAGCACGATCATGAGCTGCGCGGCGGCGATGACCAGCAGCGCCAGACCTAGCTTGCGGCCGGTCACGGCTGCGGGGCTTGTTTCGTGGAGAGACATACAACCTTCTCGAAAGCGTTCGGACTAGGGCAGTTCCAAGTGGTCCCGGCCGCCGCCGCCACCAGCTCCAGCACGTGGACGCAGGCACTGCCGCGGTTGAGCCGGCTTGCCGGCAGTACGGCCGGCGCTTCCCTCATCCGGGCTCGCACGATGACTTCTCCTGGTCACTCGACGGGGTCGGGTTCGTCACTGCACTGACGGACCCCGACGAACGGACGTGACCGATGAACGACCATGAATTTCTGGCCACGCACCTGCCCGACGTGGTGCTGCGTGCCGACCTCCTGCGCCGGCTGGACCTTGCGGTCCTGGACGACTGACAAGCGTCTGGCGGTCACGTTCACCGGCCGCGTTCCGTCAGTGCGGTAAGGGACGCGACCCCGAGGGGATGCGCCGCAAGTGATCAATTCAAGGGAAACGACATTGAACGAGATCCAGGTCCAGGGAAGCGTGGCAGAGGGCTTCGAGGAGGTGCGCGAAGAGTTCGCCGCGATCGTGCACGAGGACCAGGGGGCGGCGGGCGCGCAGCTGGCCGCCTACGTGCACGGCCGGCGGGTCGTCGATCTGTGGGCAGGAGAGGAGGTGACCGGCGACTCGCTGACCGGCCTCTTCTCCTCCACCAAGGGCGCCGCGACGCTCGTCGTGGCGTTGCTGGTGCAGGACGGCGTGCTCGACCTGGACGAGCCCGTGGCCAGGTCCTGGCCGGAGTTCGCGGCAGGAGGCAAGGGCGGGATCACCGTCAGGGACGTGCTCACGCACCGGTCCGGGCTGGTCGGGGTAGACGGCGGGCTCTCCCTGGAGGAGATCGCCGACGACCGGGTGATCGCCGCGCGGATCGCCGGGCAGCGGCCGCTGTGGCGGCCCGGTACGGCCTATGGCTACGGCGGCTTCGTGGCCTTCGCCATCGTGGGCGAAGTGGTGCGCCGGGTCACCGGGCGGTCGATCCAGGAGCACTACGAGGAGCGCATCCGCGAGCCGTACGGGCTGGATCTGTACCTCGGCCTGCCTGAGGCGCTCGAAGAGCGCTACCTGGAGGTGCTGCCGTGGCTGGCCACGCCGGAGATGCTGGAGGACTTCGCGGCGAACAACACGCCGAGCCCGCACAGCATCGGCGGCATGTCCTACAACCTGAGCGTCTTCCAGGTCGCGGACGTGCTCAACTTCCCCAACCACCGCCGGGTGCGGGCGCTCGGCCAGGCGTCGGGCGGTGGCGTGGGCAATGCCCGCGGGCTGGCGGGCCTGTACGCGGCCGCCATCTCGGAGGTGGACGGCCGGGCGCCGCTGCTGAAGCCGGACACCCTGGCGGAGTTCTCCATGATCCACTCGACGGGCAAGGACCTGGTCGGCGGCGAGCGGGCACAGTACACGATCGGCTTCATCGCCGAGGGCCTGCGGTATCCGTTCCTGAGCGCTAACGCCTTCGGGCACGACGGCTCGGCAGGATCGGAGGCGTTCGCCGATCCGCGCAGCGGCGTTGCCTTCGGCTACACCCGCCGTCGGGCCGCCTTCGGCTTCTATGCCCCGGAGCACAACAGGCTGGCAGCGGCGGTCGTGCGTGCCGCCGGCGCCGCCGCGTAGACCGGCCCTGTCGTCAGGGCGATGGCGCAATGAGGGGCGGCAGGCCGAGAGGCCTGCCGCCCTTCGTGGCGCTCTTGCCGCCGGTCAGGCCAATGCCGCGGCCCAGTCGAGTTGTTGCCGGTGGAAGGCCTGTGCACCGGCAAGTCTACGGCGGCGGCACCGCCCATCGAGTGTCCGGTGAGCACGGTGCCAGGGCAGCGGTCACGGCGTTGCCCCCGCAGTTCGCCGACGGCGTCGTTCAGGACCGCGGCGTTGCGGCGGAACGAGATCTCGCCGGACAGAGGGTCACTGTCCCCGAAGCCGGGGCGATCGAGCACGGCGATGGGGAACCCGCGCTCACCTCAAGTGGCCGGTCCGTCGTCCTGACGGACCGGCCCTCGCCTACAGGGACGCGAGGTCGACGGCCTCGGCCATCGCCCGGTAGCCCGCCGGGCTCGGGTGGAGACGGTCACCGCTGTCGTAGGCCGGGAGCAGCCGGCCTGCGTGTTCCGGATCGGCCAGTACCTTGTCGAAGTCCACGACCGCGTCGTACTCCCCGCTGCTCCTGATCCAGTCGTTGACCGCCGCGCGGACCGTCTCGCCGTCCTCGGTGTAGTACTCGGCGCCCTCGAAAGGCGGGAGCGTTCCTCCGATAATCTTGATCTTCTGTTCGCGAGCGGCGCGGATCAGCATCCGGTAGCCGTCGATCAGTTCCTTCGCGCTCACCCGGGGGTTCGGCATCGCGCAGGGCGATCGGTCGTGCTCGAGGATGATGTCGTTGATGCCCTCCAGCACGATCACCGTGCCCACCCGAGGCCGGCTGAGCACGTCACGCTGGAACCTGGCCGTGGCCTTCTCCCCGAAGCACATGGAGTCGTTGAGCACCCGGTTGCCTCCGATGCCGGCGTTGACCACCGGCGTGGCACGGCCTGCGGCCACCAGCCGCTTGGCGAGCTCGTCCGGGTAACGATCGTCGGCGCCCGGGGTCGCGCCGTATCCGTCGGTGAGCGAGTCACCGAAAAGAACGACCGTGTCACCCGTGTCAGGGACGTCCACGCCCGCCAGGTAGTACCAGGAGAAGCTCGTCTGCGTGAACGCCGCCGCGCCAGGGGCGTCCAGGTGATCGCCATCGGCCCGGTACGAGAGCGACATCGCGACACTGTGGAAGGTGGACGGCCCCGTGGCCTCTTCGAAATAGAGCGTGACGGTCAGCTGCTCCAGCGCCTCGACCGGCAGCTCGATGGGATCGCTCGCCACCTGCTCGCCGGCCGGGACGGTCACCGCCGTGGACCCTCCGAAGCTCAGCGGGCGCATCGTCTCCGGACGTACGGCGGCGCCTTCCTCCGTCTTGCCGATGCTCGCGCCGCTGAGCCGGAGCGGAGCCGTGCCGTACTCGTTGGACAGCCGGATCCGCAGGCGTGAACCCCCCACGCTGACCCGGATCACCTGCCGGACGGAGTGGTGGTCGAAGCCGTCTTCCGACCAGTTGGGGTACCACGGGGTGAGGGACGGCCGCTGTACGGCTGTCGCCCACGCTGCGGCCCACTCGTTGGATTCTGACGTGGTCATGCGATATCTCCCTTTCTGATGAGCACCGCGCACTCCTCAGCGCGGGAATGAGCAGGCTGAGTGTCAGGTGAGACGAAAGACGGTGATCTCCCAGGAGGGCATGATGCGCAGCACCTGTTCCTTGACCGCACGTCGCAGATCGTGCCTCGTCATGCCTTCTTCGCTCCCTTGCGCCTTGACCGCATGACGCCGGCCGGTGCGCCGGGCGTCACGCGTATGACGAGACCGAGCGAAAGAACGTGACTGATGTCCTTGGGGAAGAGCGATCGCCACGTGGCAGAACGCGAACCCCCGCACGTTGACCACGACGCAGCGCTACACACTCATCACCGAAACCCTCGCAACGGAGGCGGCGGCGCGCATGGGTCGCGCCCTCTGGGAGACGTGATTGCGACCCGTATTGCGCCTTTGATCTATCACTCTGCCGGCGAATGTCGGTATCCACCGTTCTTATTCGCCATTAGATTTACTGGCTGTTGTCCGCGCAGCCCGCAGGAGGGTTTGATCAGGCACTCGACCCATGCCGTTCCCCGCCTGGTCCGAGCCGCTCCGCTCGGCTCGGCTAAAGGCGTTCCGGTCAATGTGGTGTCCGGATTGTTGTAGCGCCCCAACTCCTAGGCGTAATCGTCTATGTCCATCTCGGGTCTCCGCCGTCGCGTTCGGCCAGGATAGGGGCCTGTTCGGCCTGGTGCGCGGCCGCTTCCAGTCGCAGCGGGGATGAGCATTATGGCTTTTTGCGCGTTCATCCGCCAGGCCTTCGCGCAGATTCCGGTTTTGAGTTGAGTGAAGACCGTGGGTGCTGTTACCTTCGCACGGTGGACGACAGGCGTGCACGGGCGGAGATAATCGAGGATTTCGCGACTACCCTGCGAGAACTGCGCGATGCAGTCGGTAATCCACCTTTCCGGGAGATGTCCGGCCGGTCGGGGGCGATTTCCCACACGACGTTGCACGAAGCCACGAAGGGTAACCGGCTCCCGAGTTGGGAGACCACCGTCGAGTTCGTCAAGGCGTGCAACGCGGACCCGGGCGCGTACCGCGAACTCTGGGAGAGAGCGAACAGGGCGGTCAGATCGGCGAGCGCCGGCAATCCCTCAATGCGCGTGGACACCTCGGTGGACCGTCCGGCTGGTGGAGTCGCAGCCGTCGCGGAGCTTCGTACCGTGCACCTCGCCGGCGGGTCGCAAGCGCTCCAGTCGGCTGGCGAGACCTCGGCATTCGTGCGTACGCCGCCGCCACCGTCCGACGAGCTCGCGGGCGACGTCCAGCTTCCGCTCCTTGCGCCAGGGAGCAGAGGGCGATTACGGCTGACCCGCCCGGCCGCGTTCGCGGCAGCGGCTGTCATTTTGGGGGCAGCGGCCCTCGTCGTGGCCGCAGTCAATCGCGGCTCCACGCCCGACGGAGAAAGCCTGAACCCGACCGGTGGAGCCAGCCTGAGCCCGACCGGCAGCCCATCGATCGCCGCGCCGTCCCCAGCCGATTGTCCGGTGCGTTCGACCAACCCGCCTTGGGCCCCGCCGCTGCACAAGGGTGATGCGGCCGTGTTCATCAAGGATGTCACGCTTGCCGACTGCACGCGCGTCGGTCCCGGCAAGACCATGACCAAGGTGTGGCGGCTCAAGAACGCCGGGGCCGTGCCGTGGAAGGGATATTCGCTGCGTCGCCTCGACCTCACGCAGCAAGCCGATCAATGCCAGACCATCCCCGACGTGCCGATCAAGGACACGCAACCTGGCGAGACAGTCGACATCCGAACCGTCGTCACCACGCCCAGGAAGCCGGGCTTGTGTTACGTGCGATTCAAGATGGTGGACGCTTCGGGAGCGGTCGTGTTCCCCGGAAGCCGGCCGATCAACTTCCAGATCATCGTCGATGGACGCTAGTTCCCCGCCGTGCATGACACGGCGGGGAACCGGGGTCGGACGGTCTCAGGAGGTCAGGAGCTGAGTACGATCCCCGTGTAGTAGTGCCGGAGGATCCTGGAGTAGCTCCAGCCCGCTCTGGCCTTGTCGCGAGAGCCGTTCTGCGACATCCAGTCGCCGTCGACCCAATTGCCGCACGCCGTCGTCGTAGCGCAGTATTGAGCTCGGAAGATCTTCCCGTTGCGAGTCAGCCGGGTGCCCCAGGTCGCGTCCACCGCGGCGCTCGTCACCGCCTTCGCGGAGCCGGGCTTGTACACCTGACTCGACGTGTGGTCGTAGACGTCGAAGCACTGGCCGCTCGCCGTCTTGCGGTTGGAGTGCAGCGCCCAGTACCAGCCGAAGTTCTTCACGGCTATCGCCCCGGCCTTGAGGGACTCGCTCGGCCAGCTCGACACCCACTCGTTGGGCAGGACGTTCTTGACGTAGGTCTTGAACTCCACCCGCTCCACGCGATCGAGGGACTTCCGGTACACGAGGATCGTCGTGGGCAGCTTGGTGTCCGTGCCGTCGGTCTTGCACCCGGTCGGCGGTGCGGAGCTCAGGAACTGGTGTGAGGCGTTCTGGTTCTTGAGTGTGGGGTTCAGGTTGCCTTTGGCGCCTGGGGCGAAGTCCTGGTGGGTGCCGGTGTGGCCGGTGTTGTAGTAGACGCGGACGGTTTTGCTGCTGCGGTTCCAGACGGAGGCGGCGGCGTTCTTGATGCATTTGCCCTTGCCGTCGCCGGGCCCCTTGAAGTCGTAGCAGGTGGGCTGTGTGGTGGCGTAGTCGGCGATCGATCCGGTGAAGTCGGAGACCGATCCTTGGTTGTTGCTGTTGAAGTAGTAGCAGAACTCGCCGGAGTCGCAGATGCCGTCACGGTTGGCGGCCGAGGCGGGCGATGCGGTGGCGAGGACCGTCCCGCCGAGCGCCATCGCGGCGGTCGTCGCGGTGAGGATCCTGGTGAGCGTTCTCATGCTGTTCTCCTTCTGTTTGCGAGCCTGGATTTCGGATGGATGAGTCAGCGGCGCCGGTACTCCTCCCAGGTGCGGATGGTCACCTTCGGGCCGTCGTCCGGGCCGCGGCCCGCGAGTCCGTTCAGGCCGAGGTAGTAGTCACCGACCTGGCGCTGGGCCTGGCTGGAGAGGCTTGTGTCGCTGATGGCGGCGGCGTGGATGTGCCACGGCCAGTCGTCTTGCTGGGGGCTACGCAGCCATGCGGCGAAGCCGACAAGGCGCAACGCGCGGACGGCCGCGGTGCGGGTGGCGGAGTTCATCCCCTTTACCGAGATGTCGACGACCCCGCCGCCGTCGTGGGTGCCCGCGGACGTGGGGTCGCCGCCGGGGTTGTACGAACCCTGATCCAGCTTGAGGTCGCGGCCGAGCAGTCGCTTGGCCTCCGCCAGCATGCTTCGCGTGCGGGCGTTGATGACGAAACCGCCGGTGGACACCCGGGCGCCCGGGTCGATGATGTCGGTGACCTTGAAGCGGCCGGCACCGAGCCTGGTGAGCGACGTCTTGCCTGGCAGGCCGTTGGCGTCGAGACCAGTGAGGCCGAGCGACTTCTGGTAGTTCGCGTAGGCGGCGACCGTTGTGGTGCCGAAGTAACCGTCCACCCACTTCGCGTCGAGAAGGCGACGGTCACGCAGCGCCTGCTCGACGAGGAGCACGCTGGCCTTGGCGCCGGGGGTCAGCGTGCCGTCGGGCCGCCGCGGGTCGATCTGGGCCGCCTTGACAGCGGCTTCCATATTCAGGTTCGGAAGGGCCTCAGCGTCAGCCGTCTGTGCCGCCGACGCCTCGGACGCTCCAGTCAGCGAAGCGAACAGGACGGCCGCCATGAGGGCAGCGGCGCATGAGGGCAGCTTCATCGTTACTCCTGGTTCAGGGGCTGGGGCGATTCCTGTGTGGCGGAACCCAACGTTTCGGTTCGCTCACGTGTCCGGTAGAAGATCGGTGTTGTCAGCCTGTTCGACAGGCTTCTCCGTACGGGCGTACGCGCCGTTTGACAGGCGATCCGATGGCGAGAAACGCCAGCTCAGCCCGGGTTATGAGGCGGTGCATGGGCACGCGTTCGTCAAAGATGACTGCTGGATGCCTGAGGCGGCCACTTACGAGGGCGGCTCGGCTCCCGAACGCTCCGCCAACGGCCGGCGGGTCCCGTTGCCGCCCGATGTGGGGCGTGCGTAACTGAGGCCGAGATGGCCGCACTGCAGCAGGACGGGGCGACGGCCGGCTCCGACACGAAGGGACCGGGCTTTGCGCGAGCGCCGGCCGCTCACCTCATGGCGACGCGCAACTCAGCGAGCACGAAAGACCTCTGCTAGCCGCCGAGGCGGATGATCCCCCGCGTGGCCGCCACGGTCACGGCGGCGGTGCGGTCGTCGACGTCGAGCTTGGCGAAGATGTGCAGCAGGTGGGTCTTGACCGTGGCCTCGCTGATGCACAGGTGGGCGGCAATGGCCTTGTTGCTCATCCCCTGAGCGACCGCGCCCAGGACCTCGATCTCCCGGCCGCTGAGGGAGCCGGGCGCGTCGGCGCGCGCCCACGACAACACCCGGGTCGCTATCGCCGGCGACAGGGCGCTCTCCCCTCGGGCCGCCGCCCTGATGGCGTCGAACAGCTGCTCACGGTGGGTGTCCTTGAGCAGGTAACCGATCGCTCCGGCGTCGATGGCACGGGAGATGTCGCTGTCGGTGTCATAGGTGGTCAGGACGATCACCCTGGCGCCGGGGTCGTGCTCGCGGATCCGGCTGATCGCTGTCGCGCCGTTGAGCTCGGGCATCTGCAGGTCCATCAGCGTGACGTCCGGCCGCAGGTCACGCGCCAGCCGTACCGCGTCCGAGCCTGAGACCGCCTCGCCGACCACCTCCAGATCGTCCTGGGTGCCGAGCATCGCCCGGATGCCGTCACGGACCACCGGGTGGTCGTCGGCGATCAGGACCCGGATCGTGCTCCGCGCGGTCATCGCGTCACCACCGGGAGGCTGCCCACGATCGTGGTGCCCTCCCCGGACGCGCTTTCCACGAGGAGCGTGCCGCCGAGCTGCTCCATCCGCTCCAGCATGATCTGTAGGCCGTGGCCGGCGGCGGCCCGCTCGGGATCGAAGCCGTCGCCGTCGTCGTGGACATCCAGCACGACCAGGTCCTCCATGTACGACAGGGTCAGGGTGACCTGCTCGGCGTTGGCGTGGCGGCGGGCGTTGGCGACCGCCTCCTGCGCCACCCGCAGCAGTTCCACCTGGATGTGCGCGTCCAGGGGCCGCAGCGCCCCGGTGATCACGGTGTGCGCGTGGATGCCGGTCTCGTCGGACAGCCGGCCCGACAGCCGCCGCAGCGCCTCCGGCAGGCTGCCGTCGTCGAGCTCGCCGGGCCGCAGCGCCCGCACCACGCGGCGGCTTTCCGCGAGGTTCTCCCTGGCCGCCCGCAACGCCTGGGTCAGGTGCCGGTCGTCCGGCAACCGCTCCTGCGCCGCCTCCAGCAGCATCACCACGCTGGCGAACCCCTGGGTCAGGCTGTCGTGGATGTCGCGAGCCAGCCGCTGCCGCTCGGCGGCCACGCCCGCCTGCCGTTCGGCCGCCGCCCGCGCCTCCTGGGCGGCCTGCAACTGGTCGATCAGCTCCTTGCGCTCGGCGCTCTGTCGGGCCACCGAATAGAAGTACCCGACCGAGGCGGCCGCGCTGATCGCGATCAGCGCGGTGATGGCGATCTCGGTCCAGGAGATCGACCCGCCTTCGTGGTAGCTGTGCCACAACCAGCCCCCGGCGCACGACAGCACCGCGACCAGCCCGATGCGCACGGCGTCCAGGCAGTACGGCACGAGCACGCTCAGGCAGACCACCAAGAAGGACGAGTCGATCGCGAACAGCCCCAGCCAGAGCAGCCCGCCGCCGACCACGTACGGCAGGGGCACTTCACCCGCGGGAGGCGTGCGCAGCACGAACCACACCGCATACCAGGCGGCCAGCCCGGCCACGAGCGCCACCGGCAGGACCTGCCCCACCTCCATCAGCGGCCCGGCCGAGGTCAGCACCAGCCACGAGACGAAGAAGGCGTGCTGCCACCGGCGTCGGGACCGCTCCCAGGACTCCACAGCACCGACGATAATCAGCCATCCGCCGGTCCGGCATCAACCAGTCGACTGACCCGGCGATCGGTGCCCCGCTCGATGTGCGCGCAGCCGCACCGGAGAAAGACTCGACGGCGTGACAGCCATCCCCAGTCCGTCCCAAGCCGTCTGGTACCTCGGCCCGCTGCCCATCCGCGCCTACTCCCTGCTCATGGTGCTCGCCGTAGCCGTCGGCATCTGGGTCACCCAACGCCGCTGGACGGCCCGCGGCGGCGAGCGCGGCATGGTAGGGGACATCGCCACATGGGCCGTGCCATTCGGCCTGATCGGTGCGCGGATCTACCACGTGGCCACCGACTGGCAGCAGTACTTCGGCCCCGGCAAGGACCCCCTGCGCGCCTTCGCGATCTGGGAGGGCGGGATCAGCATCTGGGGCGCCGTCGCCGGCGGCGCGCTGGGCGCGTGGCTGGCCTGCCGTCGGCACGGCATTCCGCTGCGCGACTTCGCCGACGCCGTCGCGCCCGGGATCGCACTCGGGCAGACGATTGCCCGCTGGGGCAATTGGTTCAACCAGGAGTTGTACGGCGGACCGACCAACCTGCCCTGGGCGCTCGAGATCGACCCCGCCCACCGGCCGCCGGGCATGGAATCCACGGCCACCTACCACCCGGCCTTCCTTTACGAGTCGCTGTGGAACCTGGGTGTGGCCGGGCTCGTCCTCTGGGCCGAGCGGCGTTTCCAGCTGGACCGTGGCCGGGCGTTCGCCCTGTACGCCGCGGCCTACACCACCGGCCGCGCCTGGATCGAGTGGCTGCGCATGGACCCCGCCCCTCTCATCCTGGGACTGCGCTTCAACGTCTGGACCGCGCTGCTGGTCTTCGGGGTGGCGGTCGCCTACCTGACCGCCACCCGCCAGACGCCGGCCACGGACCCCCGGCCTGTGGGACGAGGTTGAACGGGCTCTCGGCGCCCGCCGCCCAGCGGCCAACGGGTGGCGTGGCTGACCGGCTTCATCGCGCCCGCGCGAGGTCGCTGCCCGCGCAGAGCGGTGCTGTCCGCCCCACGCTGTCCGCCCGCTGATGTGCTGGGCGTGTGCCGAAGACTTTCGTGGACGGAGTGCTGTCTGGCTACAGGGGCTCGGTCACGGGTGCTTCGACGTGGCGGGCGGCGGGGGACAGCCACACCAGTGCCAGCGCGACAACGCAGGCGGCGAGCGAGGTGAGGATCGGGATCTCGGGCTTGATCTCGTAGAGGGCGGTGCCCAGAAGCGGGCCGACGATGAATGTGGCCCCTACCGTGGCGTTGACCAGCCCGGAGATCGCGCCCTGCCGCTCTGGCCCGACGAGCAGCGTGGGTGCGGCGGTGAAGCCGGGAATCGCCAGCCCGAGCCCGAGCGCGAGCACGGCGAAGGCCACAGCGATCAGCAAGAGGTTCTGGGCGAAGGTGAGGAGTACGAAGGCGGCCCCGGCTATGGGCGTGCCGGTGCGCAGAAGTCGCAGCGCGGGCCAGCCGAGGGCCGGTACCACGACGCCCTGCACGCCGACGAGCACTAGTCCGGCGGTGAACAGGGCGATGCCGACGGCGCCCGCCGTGGCCTGCGAGTCCAGGTGCAGCCGATCCGCGACGAGGAATCCGACGATCACCTGAACCAGGCCGAGCGACAGGTAGAGGAAGAACCCGGTGGCGAACAACGGCCACAGGCGCGCGTCCCACGGCCGCAGAGAGCCGCCGCGCGGGCGCTCGGCCCGCTCTGCGGGCGCCGGTCGGACGGTCACCAGCGCCCAGAGCAAGAGCAGGGCGGCGATCGCCGGAGCCAGGTAGAGCGGGAGCAGCAGCGAGGCGACGGCGAGCGCGCCACCCCCGGCCGGTCCCAGCACCAACGAGACGCCCTGCGCGGCACCCACCAGGCCGGTGGCGCGCGTGCGGTCGGCCTCGCTGGTCGTGGCGGTGCCCGCGACGGCGAGCGCGGCGACGGGCAGGGCCGCGATGCCGGCGCCGAAGATCAGGCTTCGAGTGACAAGCATCAGCGTGAAGGTGGTCGCCGGGGACGCCTCACCTTCCAGCCCGACCGCCGCGACCGCGGCGAACCCGGCCAGTCCGGTGGTGGCCAGTCCGAGCCCGGCGAGCAGGACGGCGCGTAATCCGATGACCCGCAGGGCGCCGCCCCACAGTGGGCTGGCGATGGTCAGGGCTGCGGCGGCGGTGGTGATGACCACCCCGAGCTGGGTTTCGGTCAACCTGAACTCGCGCGACAGTGGCGCCAGCACCGGGGTCAGTAATTGTTGCGCCGAGAACAGCACGACGACGGCGACCAGCAGTGGAGTCATGGCCTTACGCACAGATCCGGTCCTTCCCTGGGCACCTGTGGCAGACAGAGGGTTGACACTTAGGTAAGGCTAACCTAAGGATGATCAAGCGTACAGCTCGATTCCTTCTTTGATTCACCTTATCGACAACGACAACGGTTTTCATTATCTTGGGTGCGATCCCACCCGAAAGATCCCGCTTGAGGAGTCGCGTGACTGATCTGTGGTTACGGTGCCGTACCCGAAAGGTGGCGTCCCGGGCGCGCGTCGTCTGCCTCCCGCACGCCGGCGGAACCGCCGGTTTCTACCTCTCGTGGGCGGCGAATGCCCCTGCGGGTCTCGAGGTGCTCGCCGTCCAGTACCCGGGCAGGGAGGACCGCATCACCGAGCCGTGCACGGCCGATCTGGACGAGCTCTCCGACGCGATAGCCGCCGCGCTGGCCCCGCTTGACGACCGCCCACTCGTGCTGTTCGGGCACAGCCTGGGCGCGATCGTCGCTTACGAGGTGGCCAGGACGCTTGAGACGGCGCATGGCGTGCGCCCGGCCCATCTGGTGGTGTCGGGACGCCGCGCGCCGTCCGACCCGCCGGGAGGAGACGTGCACCGGTGGCCCGACGCGGACATGGTCGACGAGCTCGTACGGCTCGGCGGCACCGACGGCACCTTGCTCCGGCAGCCGGAGGCACGATCGGTTTACCTGCCGGCGATCCGCGCCGACTTCCGGCTCGCGGAGACCTACCGGCACCGCCCGGGCCCGGAGCCGGGTTGCCCGCTGACCGCAGTGATCGGCACGGGGGACACCGAGGTGAACGCGGAGCAGGCCCGCCAGTGGGCGGCGCACACCACCGCGGCCTTCTCCCTGCGCCAGCTCCCCGGCGGCCACTTCTACCTGCTGAAAGAGGAGGAAGCCGTGCTCGCGATCCTGGAGGGAACGGCATGGTGAGCTGGGTCGAGCGCCGGGTTCCCGTCGAAGCCGACGCGCTGGCCACGACTGCGGCGCTGGCGGCCGGATCGCCGGAGCCGTACGTGGTGTACGAGAGCCAGGGCAGGCTCTGCTGGGCCGAGGGCGAGCTCGCCACCGTGACCGTACACGGGTCAGGGGCGAGTCTGGCCGTCGATGGCGAGCGGCGCGAGCTGCACGGGTCGCCGCTGCAGGCCGCGGGTCAGGCGCTCCGGAGTCTCGCGGGGGCTCGCTGGCGGGCCTACGGATGGGCCAGCTTCGAGCTCAGCCACGCGCTCCACGGGCTGGAGCCGTTCCAGGAGCACACACCGCTCGCCTATCTGGCCGTGCCACGACGCGAGATCCGCATCGAGGGCGGCACGGCGCTGCTGCGCGCCGGCGACGAGGCCGAGTTGGACGCGCTTCACGACCGCCTGGCCGGGGCCGTAGCCGCCGGCCGTGCCCCCGTGGCCGAGTACAGGGTCTCGGTGGACATTCGCGGTGGCGACGCCTACCGGGCCGCCGTCGCCTCGGCGGTCGCCGACATCACGGCCGGAGGGCTGGACAAGGTCATCCTTTCGCGGATGGTCCCGCTGGCGGAGGAGATCGACTTTCCCGCCACGTACGTGGCGGGGCGACGGGGCAACGATCCGGCGAGATCCTTTCTCCTGCGGCTGGGCGGCTGGGAGGCCGCGGGGTTCAGCCCCGAGGTGGTCGCGCGCGTCGACGCGGACGGCGCGGTCACCACGCAGCCGCTGGCGGGGACGCGGGCCCTGGGCGGCGACCCGGCCGATGACCGGGCGCGCCGCAACGAGCTGTACCACGACGCCAAGGAGGTCTACGAGCACGCCATCTCGGTCCGGCTGGCCATGGCCGAGCTGGAGCGGGTGTGCCTGCCGAGCACGGTGCGGGTGGCCGAGTTCATGTCCGTGAAGGAGCGCGGCAGCGTGCAGCACCTGGCCTCCGAGGTGGGCGGCCGGCTGGCCGATGGGCGCTCCGGATGGGACGCGCTGGCTGAGCTGTTCCCCGCCGTGACGGCCTCGGGCATCCCCAAGGACGCGGCCTGTGGGGTGATCCGCCGTGCCGAACCGGGTGACCGTGGCCTCTACGGCGGCGCCGTCCTCACGGTCGACGCCGACGGCACGATCGACGCGGCGCTGGTGCTGCGCAGCGTGTTCCGCCGGGGTGGCCGCACCTGGTTGCAGGCGGGCGCCGGGATCGTCGCCCAGTCGCATCCCGACCGCGAGCTCGAGGAGACCGTCGAGAAGCTACGGAGCGTCTCCCGCTTCCTGGTCTCACGCGCCCGGGTGGCCGCGTCGTGAGCGAACCGTTGCGCGTGGTGGTGGCGGGGACCGCTTTCGGCCGGATCTACCTGGACGCCGTACTGTCCGACCCGGCCTTCTCCCTGGCCGGGATCCTCGCGCGGGGCGGCGACTTCTCGCGCGAGTGCGCGGAGCGCCACGGTGTCCCGCTCTTCACCTCCGTGGACGAGGTGCCCGGCGACGTGCGCCTCGCCTGCGTGGTCGTGAGCTCAGGAGCGCTCGGCGGCCCGGGGTCGATGCTGGCCCAGGACTTCCTGCGCCGCGGCATCCACGTGTTGCAGGAACATCCCGTGCACGCCGAGGAGATCGCAGACTGCCTGCGGGCGGCCCGGGCAGGCGGCGCGGCGTACGCCGTCAACACGCTGTATCCAAGGCTGCGGCCCGTCCGGCAGTTCCTGGCCGCCGCGCAGGCGTTGCGGCTGGAGTTCGTCGACGCCGCCTGCAACAGCCAGGTCGCCTACCCGCTGCTCGACATCCTCGGCCGGCTGGCCGGCACGCTGCGGCCGTGGCGGTTCGGCGACGTCGCCAAGGGCGCCGGCCCGTTCCAGAGTCTGCACGCCGAGATCGGTGGGCTCCCGGTCACCCTGCGCGTGCAGAACCAGGTGCATCCCGACGACCCGGACAACCACTCCTACCTGCTGCATCGGATCACCACCGGCGGCGAGGCGGGCGTGCTTGCGCTCGCCGACACTCACGGCCCGGTGTTGTGGAGCCCTCGCCTGCACGCCCCGCGTGACCGGACCGGCCGGTTGATCATGACGGGCTCGGCGGTGCCCAGCACCGTCATGCTGGGCGACCCGCCAGGCACGCACCGCGACGTGTTCGCCACCCTCTGGCCGGACGCGGTCGCGCGAAGCCTGCACAGCCTCCGCCGCGACATCGCCGACCCCGCCCGCCGCGCGAGAAGCGGGCAGTGGGCGCTCGCCGTGTCCCTGGCCTGGCGCGACCTGACCTCGCGGATCGGGCTGCCCGAGCTGATCGATCCGCCGGAGCCCCGAGCCATCCCGATCGAGGAGCTGACCACGAAGGTGGGAGAGGTTTGAACTGCAGTCACGTCCTGCTCAAGGTGCGCGACCTGCACGAGGCGGTCAAGGACTTCCGCGAGCTCGGCTTCGTCGTCGACTACGCCTCCGCTGAGGCCAGGGCCCGGCACGCGCACATCTGGTTCGCCAAGGGGCCGATCATCGAGCTCCTCACCACGCCGCCGAAGGCAGAGCTGCTCAAATGGCCGATCGACCTCGCGTTCGGCCGCGGTTCCGGCACCCGGATGGCTCGCTGGGCGCGGGCCCCCGAAGGCTTGTGCGACGTGGCGGTCGTCACCGACGAGAACGACCTGGCCGTGCCCTCGCACCGCCTGCGGCAGGCCGGGATCGCGACCGGCAGGGCGGTCAAGTGGACGCGCACCCGCCCCGACGGCGCCCAGACCCGCTTCCAGTTCACCTACCCGCGCAACGACCGGCTCCCGTTCCTCGTCACGCCGTACGACCCGCCGCAGCACCCGGCGGAGGTCGCCCATCCCAACGGCGCCATCGGGCTGAGCGGCGTCCTCATGGATGTCAGCCCGGCGGACCGGCCGGCGTTCGACCTGATCGCCGGCGACGACCCCGTCTTCACCGCCACGACCGCCGACCTCACCCGGATCACCGCGATCGAGCTGTCCGGGCTGACCGGCGACCTGAACCCCGCGCTCCTGCATGGCGCGCTCCTACGACCCGCCTCTCGGAGGATCTGATGCCGATCAATCGCCGCGACCTGCTCAGGACGGCGGGCACGGCGCTCGGCGCGTCGCTGCTGCTCGGTGCCTGCGGCACTGCCGGCTCCACTGCCGCTCCCGTACGTGATGCCGGCACGGCGACGCCTCGGCGGGGCGGGACGCTGCGCGCGGTCTTCACCGGGGGCGGTGCCGCGGAGAGCCTGGACCCGTTCGGCGGCGGCGCCCCGATCGACTACGTCCGCAACGACGTCATCTACGACTCGCTGTTCATTCTGCGCGCGGGCGAGGTGGTGCCCGCGCTGGCGACCGCCGCCGAGCCCGCCGCCGACACCCGCTCGTTCGTGGTACGGCTCCGCCCCGACGTGCGCTGGCACGACGGGTCGGCGTTCACCGCCGATGACGTGGCCTACAGCCTGCGGTACATGAGCTCGCCCGACCGGGCCTTCCCGAGCCAGCTGTCGGCGTACCTGGACGTCAAAGCCGTCCGGGTGCGGGACGCGCGCACCCTGGAGGTCCCCACGCTCCAGCCGGTCGGCGACCCGGCCCTGTTCCTGGCGGCGTTTCCCGGCAAGATGGTCAAGAACGGCGCCACCGCGTTCACGGCGGACAAGGCGGTCGGCACCGGCCCCTACCGGGTGACCGCGTTCGAGCCCGGCCGGGAGGCCCGGCTGGCCCGGTTCGACGGGCACTGGAGCGGGGCCGCCCCGATGGACGAGCTCGTGCTGATCGGTCTGGCCGACCCGCAGGCCAAGGTGAATGCCGTGGCCACCGGGCAGGCCGACTACGCCGGGGACATCCCGTTCACCACGGCCAAGACCGGCGTGCCCGCGGGGTTGGAGGTCAGAACGGCCGGGGAGGCGGCGCGTACCGCCTTCGGGTTCGTGCTCAACACGACGCGCAAGCCGTTCGACGACCCGAGGGCACGCAAGGCCGTACGGCTCGCCGTCGACCGTCAAGCACTGGTCGAGACCGTCCTGCTCGGATACGGCGCGCCGGGCAACGACCTGCTGTGCGCGGGGGCGAAGTACTTCAGCGACCGCGCGGCTCCGGCCCGCGACCTGGACCAGGCACGGCGGCTGCTGCGCGAAGCGGGGGCGGAGGGGGCGCAGGTCACGATCCGCTCCGCCGAGTGGGAGATCGGCTACAACGCCTCCACCCAGGTGCTGGCGGAGCAACTGAAGGAGATCGGGCTCGACATGCGGCCGCAGATCGTCAGCCCGGCGGAGTTCTACGAGCCCAAGGCACTGGCCGAGGCCAACGGCGTGGCGTTCACCTCTGGGCCGGTGCCGCCGGCCGTCATGTACGCCAGGCTCAGCGCGATCCCTGCGCTCGCCATGCCGGGCAAGGAGTTCAAGGCCGCGCTCGGCAAGGGCATCGGCGCCGCCGACGAGGCGCAGCGGGCCCAGGCGTGGACCGAGCTGCAGGACCTCATGGCCGAGCAGGGCAACACGATCGTATGGGGCCAGGCCGACGTGCTGAGCCTGGCCAGGACCGACGTCGGTGGCATCGAGGTCAGGGACCAGCCGAAATACCCCTACCTGGGCAAGGCCGGGCTGGCGTGAACCTCGCGTGTCGGCTTCTGACCAGCCTCGGCCTGCTGGCCCTGCTGTCATTCCTCGTCTACGTCGGCGTGGACGTGCTGCCCGGCGATCCGGTCAGCAGCAGGCTCGGGCCCACCGCCTCCGCCGAGCGGATCGCCGAGCTCCGCCACCACCTGGGGCTCGACCGGCCGGTGCTCATCCGCTACGCCGAGTGGGTCGCCGGGCTGGCCCGCGGGGACCTCGGCGTGTCAGCCTCGGGACGGCCGGTGGCCGAGATGATGTCGGACCGGGTCGGCAACTCCGCACTGCTGGCCGGCATCGCGTCCGCGCTGCTCGCGCCGCTGTCGCTGGTCCTCGGGCTGTGGGCCGCGGGGCGCCGCGGGAAGGCGGCCGACGTGGCGGTGTCGGCGGGCGCTCTCTTGCTGGTGTCGCTGCCCGAGTTCGTGGTGGCGGGCGCGCTGGTGCTCGTGTTCGCGGTCACTTTGCGCGTGTTGCCGGCGGTGTCGCTGCTCCCCGCGGGCGCGAGCCCGCTGGCCCATCCCCAGGTGCTGGTGCTGCCCGTGCTCAGCCTGCTGCTCGTGGGTCTTGGCTACGCGGTCCGGTTGATCAGGGCGTCGGCCTCGGCGACCCTGACCGGACCCCATGTCGAGTTCCTCCGGCTGAGCGGCGCCTCGGGCGCGACGGTGCTGCGGCGGGCGGTGATCCCGGCGGTCCTGCCGGTGGCCGTGCAGGTGTGGCTGGTCACCGCGGTCGCCTTCGCCGGCGGAGCCGTGCTGGTGGAGAAGGTCTTCGGCTATCCGGGGATCGGGGAGCTGCTGGTGGCCTCCGTGCAGGCGGGAGACCTGCCCGTGGTGCAGGCGCTGGTGCTGATGCTGGGCGCGGCGATGCTGGGCGCCCTGGCCCTGGCCGATCTGGGTGTGGTGCTGCTCACGCCGCGCCTGCGGACGGCGGCGGGGACATGAGGGCGGTGGGTTGGGCGCTCACGGGCGTGGTCCTGTTGGTGATCCTCGTGGGACCCGAAGTGGCGCCACACTCGGCGACCGCGCCGGTGGCTCCGCCGTACTCGCCGCCGGGAGTCGGCGGGCCGCTGGGGACCGACCAGCTCGGCAGGGACGTGCTTTCGCGGATGTTGCACGGCGGTCGCCCGCTGCTGCTGACCAGCCTGATCTCCGCACTCGCCGGCGCAGGGCTGGGCGCGCTCGCCGGGCTGTTCACGGCGCTCGGCGGCCGCTGGCGGCAGGCCGTCATCATGCGGCCCCTCGACGCGTTGGCCGCCGTGCCGCCGATCCTGGTCCTGCTGCTCGTCCTCACCGCCCTGCCGAACCGGGCCGGACTGGTCCTGGCGGTCGTGCTGGCCAGCGCGCCGCTGTCGGCCCGGGTCGCGCGGTCCGCGGCGGAGCAGGTGGTCGGGCGGGCCCATCTCGAGGCCGCCATCGCCCGCGGCGAGGGCTGGGGCTGGCTGCTCGGCCGCGAGGTGCTTCCGCTGGTGGCCGGGACGCTCCTGGCCGATCTGGGCATCCGCTTCGTCACCGCGGTCTACCTGGTCGCCGCGGCAGGATTCCTCGGACTGAGCACATCCAGCTCGGACTGGGGCCTGCTGATCGTGGAGGCGCTTCCCGGCGCCGCGCTGCAGCCCTGGGCACTGCTGGTGCCGGTGCTCGGGATCGCGGTCATCGCGGTCGCCGCCAACCTCGCCGCGGATGCCATGAGCCGCAAATCCAGGGGGATGCTGACATGAGCCCGCTGGTGGAACTGGCCGGGCTGCGGCTGTGCGCGGGGGAGCGCACCGTCGTGGACGGGGTCGATCTCGCGCTCGGCGAGGGCGAGGCGGTCGCGGTCGTCGGCCCGTCGGGATCGGGCAAGACGACGATGGCACTGGCCGTACTGGGGCATCTGCGCCCGGGGATCCGGCACGCGGGCGGACGGGTGTCGGTGGCCGGGCGGGAGATGTTCCCGCACCCGCCGCCCGGCGTTCGCGGCGGCACGATCGGCTACGTGGGTCAGGACCCGGGCGCGGCGCTGAACCCGTACGCGACGGTGGCCTCGGCCCTGCTCACGGCGACCGGACGGCGCGTCCCTCGCCGGGAGCGGGCCGCCACCGTCCAGCGGCTGCTGGAACGGGTCGCGCTGCCGGGCGATCCGGAGTTCGCGCGCCGGTACCCGCACCAGCTGTCCGGCGGGCAACAGCAACGTGTCGTGGTGGCCGCCGCGCTCGCCCGATCCCCTCGCCTGCTGGTGCTGGACGAGCCGACCACGGCCCTGGACCTGCTGGCCAAGGCGGAGATGCTGGCGGAGATCCGGCGGTTGCGAGAGGAGGGCGTCGCCCTGCTCTGGATCAGCCACGACCTGGGCACCGTACGCTCCCAGGTGGACCGCATCGTGACGGTCGACGACGGCAGGATCGTGGACGACCGTCCTGCCGGACAGGACCTGGCCGTACGAGAAGGCACAGGGGCGGCTCGCGCGCGGCTGTCCGTGGAGGGCCCGGCCGAGCCTGACGGTGATTCCGAGTCCGGGCGCGCGGTGGTGCTGGAGGCGCGGGCGGTCACCGCCGGGCACGGCTCGCGGACGGTCCTGTCCGAGGTGGATCTGACGGTTCGCCGCGGGGAGTGCCTGGCCGTGCTCGGGGTGTCAGGGGTGGGCAAGAGCACCCTCGCGCGCTGCCTCGCCGGGCTGCACCGGCCGGGCAATGGCACCGTGGCGCTGCACGGCGTCCCACTCGCCCGCGACGTCCGCGCCCGCACCAGGGCGCAGCGCGCCGCGATCGGCCTGGTCGCGCAGAACCCGGCGGAAGCGCTGCATCCCCGGCAGGACATCAGGACCGCGCTGGTACGCCCCCTGCGGCTGCTGCGAGGCATCACCGCGCGGGCCGCCCAGGACGCGGAGGTGAGCCGCCTCCTCGAGGCGGTGCGTCTGGAGCCGTCCCTGGCCACGCGGCTCCCCGGCGAGCTGTCCGGCGGCCAGCGACAGCGGGTGGCACTCGCCAGGGCGCTCGCCGCCGAGCCCGAGGTGCTGATCTGCGACGAGGTCACCTCCGCGCTCGACGCCGAGACGCAGGCGGGCGTCCTCGACCTGCTCGGCGACCTGCGGGCGCGGCTCGGGCTCGCCGTCGTCCTGATCGTCCACGACCCCGCGGTCGCCGCGACCGCATCGGACAGCCTGCTGGTCCTGGCCAAGGGCCGGGTACTGACCACGGGCCCGACCTCAGACCTGCTGCCAGCGGACGCGGAGCCGGAACGGCTCATCACGCGCCTGTTCGGCTCATCGAACCCAGCCGAGGAGCTTCTGGTATGACTGCCCCTGAACTTGCCATAGAAATCGTCGCCGAGTTGAGGACTCTGGGGGTCGACCTCTGGGAGGACTCCGGAAATATCCGCTTTAAGGCACCCCGTGGGGTGCTCACGGAAGAGCGTCGCGCGGCCCTGCGCGCGCACAAGGCCGAGATCGTGGAGCTGCTCTCCGGCGGCGCCGTCACCGTCACCCACGACCCGGCGGCCCGGGCGGAGCCGTTCCCGCTCACCGACGTGCAGACCGCCTACCTGCTCGGCAGGCAGGACTCCTTCGGCCACGGCGGCGTGGCCTGCCACGGCTACCTGGAGATCTCCTATCCCGGGCTCGACCGGGCCCGGCTGGAGCAGGCGTGGAACACGCTCATCGCGCGGCACGACATGCTGCGCGCGGTCATCTCGCCGGACGGCTACCAGCGTGTGCTGCCGGAGGTGCCGCGCTATCGGGTGCTGGAGGGCACCGACGTGGAGTCGGTGCGTGAGGAGCTCGGGCACCGCGTCCACGAGACGACCACCTGGCCGCTGTTCGAGCTGCGCGTCACCGCCGGCGTCCTGCACATCTCGATGGACTCGCTGATCGCCGACTGGGCCAGCGCGGGCGTGCTCCTGGACGAGCTCGACACGCTGCTCGCCGACCCGGCGGCTGAGCTCCCGCCGCTGGAGCTCACCTTCCGCGACTACCTCCTGGCGGAGCGCCGACTGCGGGAGACCCCCAGGTATCACCGCGACCGCGAGTACTGGCTCGCACGCGTCGACGACCTCCCCGCCGCCCCCGATCTCCCCATGCGCGTCCGGCAGGAAGGCCGGGCCCGCTTCCGCCGCCACCACGCCCGGCTCGATGCGACGCGGTGGGAGAGCCTGCGAGAGCGGGCACAACGACATGAGGTCACCCCTTCCACGGCGGTGCTCGCCGCCTACGCCACCGTGCTGCGGAGATGGGCCCGCCGTCCCCGCTTCAGCCTCAACCTCACCCTGCTCAACCGGACGCCCCTGCACCCGCAGGTGGACCGGCTGGTGGGCGACTTCACCTCGGTGAGCCTGCTGGCGGTCGAGGACGGCGCGGGCGTTCCGTTCGCCGAGCAAGCTCGGAGCCTGGCCGGACAGCTGTTCGACGACCTCGATCACCGGCTGTACTCCGGGGTCGAGGTCGTCAGAGAGCTCGCGCGCCGCAGGGGCCGCGAGGCCGCGCTCATGCCGGTGGTGTTCACCAGCGGGATCGGGCTCGGCCGCCGACGCACCGGCGTCGGCATCACGCAGACGCCCCAGGTGTTCATCGACTGCCAGGTGACGGACGGCGCGGGCGGGCTGGAGGTCAACTGGGACGTCCGCCAGGGGATCTTCCCTGACGGCCTGGTCGAGGACATGTTCGCGGCGATGGAGTCGCTGCTGGGCAGGCTGGCCGACGGGGACGAGGCCTGGCAGAGCAGCGAGCCGGTCCCGCTGCCCGCCTGGCAGGTGGAGGAGCGCGAGCGCACCAACGCCACGGCCGCGCCTCTTCCCGACTCGCTGCTGCACGCCGAGGTCTTCGCACAGGCGACCCGCACCCCAGGCGCGACGGCGGTCACCGGACCCGCGGGGACGCTGACGTACGGGGAACTCGTACGGCGGGCCGGCGCCGTCGCCGAGGCCCTGCGGGCGGCGGGCTGCGCCGCGGGGGAGCGGGTCGCGATCGTCATGGACAAGGGGCCCGAGCAGGTGCAGGCGGTCCTCGGGACGCTGCTCGCCGGTGGTGTCTACCTGCCGGTCGACACCACACAACCGCCTCTGCGCAGGGAGAAGCTCCTCAACGGGGTACGGCTGGTGCTCACCCAGTCATGGCTGGACGCCACCCGTGATTCCGGGCGCGTGGTGATCGACGTCGACCGGCTGGTCCCGCTGGATGCGCTTCCCGAGGCCGGGCCCGGCGATCCCGACACGCCCGCGTACGTGATCTACACTTCGGGCTCGACCGGCGACCCCAAGGGCGTGGTGATCACCCATCGCGCCGCGCTGAACACCGTCGAGGACGTCAACCGCCGCTTCGCCGTCACCGCCGACGACCGGGTGCTCGGGCTCGCGCAGCTCGGCTTCGACCTGTCCGTCTACGACATCTTCGGCCCACTCGCGATCGGCGCCACGCTCGTGCTGCCGGATGCGGCCCGGCCGGGCGACCCGTCGCACTGGGCCCGCCTGGTCGCCGAGCACGAGGTGACGGTCTGGAACTCGGTGCCCGCCCAGCTGCAGATGCTCACGAACTACCTGGACAGCGAGCCGGTCCCCATTCCCTCGCTCCGGCTGGCGCTGCTGTCCGGCGACTGGATCCCGACCACGCTGCCCGCGCAGGTCGCCGCGCACACCCGCGGGTTGTCGCTGGTGAGCCTGGGCGGCGCGACCGAGGCCGCGATCTGGTCCATCTACCACCCGATCGAACGGGTCGACCCGGAGTGGGTGAGCATCCCGTACGGGAGGCCGCTGGCCAACCAGGGATTCCGCGTACTGGACGGCGCGATGCGGGACTGCCCGGTATGGGTCACCGGCGAGCTGTACATCACCGGGGCGGGACTGGCCACCGGCTACCTCGATGACGAGGAGCTGACCGCCGCGCGCTTCTTCCGGCATCCCGCGGACGGCCAGCGGCTGTACCGCACCGGCGACCTGGGCCGCTACCTGCCCGGAGGCGAGATCGAGTTCCTCGGCCGCGAGGACGACCAGGTCAAGATCCGCGGCCACCGCATCGAGCTCGGCGAGATCGAGGCCGCCCTCCTCGCCCACCCGGCGGTGGGCGCCGCCGCGGCCGTGGTGGACGGAGAACGCGCGCTGCTCGGATTCGCCGAGCCGGCCCGCCGGGGGTCCGTGCCAGAGGGGGAGAAGGACGAGTGGGGCGAGCGGGCCGTGCGCCGTTTCGCCGACGCGCAGGTGTCCGGGATCACCGCCGCCCAGGTGGCCGAGCACGTGCGAGCCCTGCACGAGGCCGCCCACCTGGCCATGCTCAACGCGCTGGTGGAGCGCGGCGCCTTCGGCACGCGGCAGGACGCGCACACCGCCGACGAGGTGCTGCGGATCGCGCGGGTGCACGAGCGGCACCGCTGGCTGGTCCGCCGCTGGCTCGCGCTGCTGTCGGACGCCGGCTGGCTGACGTCCGACGCGGGCCGCTACACCAGGACCGCCGAGGTGGACGCGGCGACGGTACGGCAGGCGTGGCAGCGAGTGGAGCAGCAGGCCGCCGGGCTGTGCACCCCCGAGTTCGTGCGGTATCACCTGGCCCACGTCGAGCGGCTGGACGCCTTGCTGGACGGCGAGCAGAACCCGTTCGAGCTGCTGTTCCCCGAAGGCAGGACGGACCAGGCCCGCGCGGTCTACCGCGACAACGCCATCGCCCGCTACCTCAACCACGCCGCGGCCGCCCTGCTGAACCGCGTCGCGGCCGGGCACGAGGGCCCGCTGAGGGTGCTCGAGGTGGGCGCCGGCACCGGGGCGACCAGCGCGGCCGTGTTGCCGATGCTCGCCGGGTTCGACGTCGACTACTACTTCACCGATCTCACGCCGTTCTTCCTGCCTGAGGCCCGCGAGGAGCTCGGCGGGCATCCCGGGGTGCGGTTCGGGCTGTTCGACCTCGACCAGGACTTCCGGGCGCAGGGCCTGGCGCCGAACTCGTTCGACGTGGTGCTCTGCGCCGGAGTGCTGAACAGCACCGAGGATCCAGCGGCCGCGATGGCCGCCGCCGTCGAACTGCTCGCCCCCGGCGGCTGGCTGGTGCTCACCGAACCGACGGCGGACCATCCGCACATCCTGCTCACCCAGGGCTTCATGATGCGCGAACGGCCGGCCGGCGGCAGCCCGCTGCTGCCCCGCCGGCGGTGGCTGGAACTGATCGAGGCAGTCGGGGGGCAGGTCGAGCTGTGCCTGCCAGAGGCCGGGCATCCGCAGCACGAGCAGGGCATGAGCGTGCTCGCCGCCCGGGTCAAGACCGATCGGCGGCCGGTGACCGTACCGGAGCTCGCCGCCTTCCTGGCCGAGCGGCTGCCGCCGCACATGGTGCCCGCGCACCTGCAGGTGGTGGACGAGCTTCCGCTCACCGGCAACGGCAAGGTGGACCGGCGGGTCCTGGCCGGATGGCGGCCCGCCACCACGTCCGGCGAGCAGGAGAGCGACACCGCCCCACCCGACGACCTGGAAGGCAGGCTGAGCGGCCTTTGGGCCGCCGCGCTCGGGTTGCCGGGCATCGGACGACTCGACAACTTCTACGACCACGGCGCCGACTCCCTCATCATGGCGCGGATGGCGGGGCGGCTGCGGGAGGAGGTCCCCGAGGCCGCGGGCTTCGCCTACGACACGCTCCTGCGCCAGCTGCTCAACGAGCCGACCGTGGCCGCTCTGGCCGCCGCGCTCCGGGGCGGCCCGCGAGGCTCCGCACCGGTCGGTGAGCAGGTCGCCCGGCGCGCGAGCTCCGGCAACTCGCTGCTGGTGCCGTTCGGCGGCGGTGGCGGCGGGCCGCTCCGCGTGCTCTTCCACGCGGCCCTCGGGACGATGGACTACTTCCAGTCGCTCGGCAGGGCGCTGGCGGAGCAGGACCTCGGACCCGTGGTGGGGGTGGCCGTCGCCGACGCGGAGGAGTACTGCGCGATCGAGCCGAAGGAGCTCATCAGCCGGGTCGCCGACGACTACACCCAGCGGCTGCTCGACGAAGGGCACTCCCGGTTCCAGCTCATCGGCTACTGCCTGGGCGGCCTGCTCGCCACCGAGGTGGCCAGGCGGCTGCTGGAACGCGGCGCCGCCGTCGAGGACCTGACGCTGGTGGACAGCATCCCGATGTTCATCGACACCGACGAGGAGCTGGCCTTCGAGTCGATCTTCGTCCCCAACCTCAACCTGGACCCGGTCGCCACCGTCTTCGGCGAGGACGTCGACAGCGCAGACGTCTACCGGGCGATCGACCTGCTGATGACCCGCTACGACCGCAAGGTCCCGGCCGGCGCGATGGCCGCGCTCACCGGCGACCCAGGGCTTGAGGCGGTGGCCGCCGCCGCGCGCAGGCAGGGCGAACGCCCTCAGGAGGAGCGGCTGGCCGCCTACGCCGCCGCGGCGGCGGGCCAGGCCGGGGTTCCGGTCGGGCCCGAGCTGGTTCCCGCGCTGTTCCGGGTCTGCCGCCACAGCATGCGGGCCGCGCGATTCGACCCGGAGCCCTATGCCGGTGACATCACCTTCCTGCGCGCCGCCGAGCAGCAGTCGTTCGGCATCACGGCGGGCGTCGGCCATCTCGCGGCGCCGTTCTGGCAGGAGACCTGCCTCGGCGAGTTCACCGTGATCGACGTTCCCGGCAACCACTTCAGCGTCATCGAGCCGCCACAGCTCGACGTGGTGGCCGGACACCTGGCAGCACCACTGATCGAGAGGAGAACGCGCCCATGACGGTGACCGCCGACAGCGCGGACGCGACAGTGCCGGAACACCCACCGGAGGTCGCGGAGAGCAGGAGCGAGCAGCGCAGGCAGGCGGAATCCTTGCGCGAGCTGCGTAGCCCGGTGCGCTGGTGGACCAGGTCGGGCGTGCTGGTGGCCGCTGTGGGCGCGCTGAGCACGCTCGTCCCGTTCGCGGGCATCGCCGAGCTCGGCCGGACCCTGCTCGGCCCCGGCCCCGTCGAGGGCGGGGAGGTGGCGGGGGTGGCGGCCGTGGTCGCCGCGGCTCTCGTGGTCGGCTGGGCCTGCAACGGCCTGGCGCTCTGCCTGACCCATGTGGCCGACGCCCGGCTCCAGGCGCTGCTTCGCCGCCGCATCGTCGAGCACCTGGGCAAGCTGCCGCTCGGGTGGTACGCCGAGACGACCTCCGGCATGGTCCGCAAGGCGGCCCAGGACGACATCGAGGACATCCATCACCTGACCGCGCACCACGACGTCGAGCTGACCGGTGCGATCGTCCTCCCGCTCGGCGGGGTGGCCTACCTGCTCCTGCTCGACTGGCGGTTGGCCCTGCTGGCCCTGGTGACGCTGCCGGTCTACCTGGTCGCGTACGCGAAGATGATGCGCGGCTTCGGCGACAAGATGATCCAGCTGGACGCCGGTTTCACCCGGGTCAGCGCGGCGATCGTGGAGTTCGTCCACGGCATCACCGTGGTGAAGGCGTTCGGGCAGGCCAACCGCGCGCACCAGAGCTACAGCCGGGCGGTCGGCAAGTACGGCGAGCTGTACGCGGGCTGGGTACGGCCCATCCTGCGCCTGGAAGCCCTCACCTCGATGGCCCTCGCGGCCCCGGTGGTCGCCCTGGTGAGCCTGACCGGCGGGATCTGGTTCACCGCGCAGGGCTGGGTGACCCCGATGGAAGCGCTGGCCGAGGTGCTGGTCGCCATGATCATCCCGTCCACCCTGCTGACCCTCAACCAGGCGGTGACGGCGCAGCGCAAGGCCGGCGCCGCCGCCGCGCGGATCGCGGCGCTGCTGCGCACCCCGACCCTGCCGATCGCCGAGAACCCGGAGGAACCCCAAGGGCATCACGTCGAGTTCGACCAGGTCTCGTTCAGCTACGACGGCTCGTCGGCGAACGCCCTCACCGGCGTGAGCCTGGAGTGCCGCCCCGGCACGGTCACCGCGCTCGTCGGCGCCTCGGGCGCGGGCAAGTCGACCCTCGCCAAGCTGGTTCCCCGCTTCTACGACGTCACCTCCGGAGCGGTCCGCCTCGGCGGGGTGGACGTACGACAGATCGCGCCGGACGTGCTGTACCGCAAGGTCGGCTTCGTCCTGCAGGACGTGCGGCTGCTGCGTGGCACCGTCGCCGACAACCTGCGGCTCGGCCGGCCCGACGCGACCGACGAGGAGATGATCGCCGCGACCACCGCGGCCCGGATCCACGACCGGATCCGCAAGCTGCCCCGCGGCTACGACTCGGTGGTCGGCGACGACGCGGTCTTCTCGGGCGGCGAGGCCCAGCGCGTCTCGATCGCCCGCGCCCTGCTGGCCGACACGCCCGTGCTGGTGCTGGACGAGGCCACCGCCTACGCCGACCCGGAGTCGGAGTCGGAGATCCAGGACGCGCTGTCGGCGGTCGCCCGCGGCCGCACGGTGCTGGTGATCGCCCACCGGCTGGCCAGCATCACCGGGGCCGACCAGATCGTCCTGCTCGACGGCGGCAGGGTGGCCGAGCGCGGCACCCATGACGAGCTGGTCGCCGCGGGCGGCCGTTACACCCGCATGTGGCACGCCTACTCCAACGCTGAGGAGAGCGCACGATGATCCGGGACCTGATGACGATCCTCGGGCCGGAGCACCGGCGCTCGGTCCAGGTGTACCTGGCCTGGCTGGCCGCCTACTCCGTGCTCCAGGGCGTCGCGATGGCCTTCCTCGTCCCGGCGCTGGAGGCGATGCTGGCCGGTGCCACCGGCACGGCCGTGGCCTGGGCCGCGGGGACGCTGGCCGTGGTGGCGGCCACCTGCGTGGCGCACTACGTGCAGACCATGAAGGGGTTCGCGCTCGCCATCGTCACGCTCACCAGCCTGCACCACCGGCTCGGCGACCACGTCGCCTCCCTGCCGCTGGGCTGGTTCTCCGCTGAGAGGGTGGGCCGGCTCTCGCGTAGCGCCACCGGCGGCACGATGATGGTCACCCAGGTGACCGCGCACATGCTGACGCCGGTGGTGAGCGGGATCCTGACCCCCGCCACGGTGGCGGTCGCGATGGTCTTCTTCGACTGGCGGCTGGGCCTGGCCACGCTGCTGTGCGGCCCGCTGCTCTACCTGATCCACCGCTGGGCGGCCACATGGGTGGGCCGCGGCGAGCAGCTGACCGACGCCGCCGGAACCGCCGCCGGCAATCGCGTCGTGGAGTTCGCCGCCAACCAGCAGGTGCTGCGGGCCTTCGGCCGCACGAGCCAGGGGTACCAGCCGCTGGACGAGGCCGTCGAAACCCAGAAGCGGGCCTGGGGCAGGATGCTCTGGCAGAGCGCGCCACGCCTGCTGGCCAGCGGTCTTGCCGTACAGCTGGCCTTCGCCGCGCTGATCGCGCTCGGCGTGCTGCTCGCGCTGGACGGGGTCGTCGAGCCCGTGACGCTCGTGGCGCTGCTGGCGCTGGCGGCCCGGTTCACCGGACCGCTGGCGGAGCTGGCCGGGCAGTCCGGAATGCTGCGCATGGCCGCGAACGACCTGCACCGGCTCGCCGCCATCTTCGACGAGCGACCGCTGGCGGAGCCGTCCCGATCGCGGCCGGTCACCCGGCGCGGCGAGATCGAGCTGTCCGGCGTGAGCTTCGGCTACGCGCCCGCCCGGCCGGTGCTCCACGACGTCTCCTTCCGCGTACGGCCGCGCACGATGACCGCGATCGTCGGCGCGTCGGGATCGGGCAAGACCACGATCACCCGGCTCATCATGCGCTTCTTCGACGTGGACGCGGGCTCGGTCGCCGTGGGCGGCGTCGACGTACGGGAGTTGACCACGGAAGAGCTCATGGCGCAGCTGTCGGTGGTCATGCAGGACGTGTACCTGTTCGACGACACCCTGGAGGGCAACATCCGGGTCGGGCGACCGGCGGCCACCGACGCGGAGGTACGCGAGGCGGCGCGGCTGGCGGGAGTGGACGAGATCGTGGCCCGGCTCCCCGAGGGCTGGCGGACCAGGGTCGGCGAAGGCGGTGCGTCGCTGTCGGGCGGCGAGCGGCAGCGCGTCTCGGTGGCCAGGGCGCTGCTCAAGGACGCGCCGATCGTGCTGCTCGACGAGGCCACCGCGGCTCTGGACCCGGAGAACGAACGGTATGTGCGCAACGCGCTGCGGAGCCTGATGGACCGGGCGACGCTGCTGGTCATCGCGCACCAGTTGCCCACCGTGGTGGCCGCCGACGAGATCCTCGTGCTCGACGGCGGGCAGATCGCGGAGCGGGGCACCCACGAGGAGCTCCTGGCGGCAGGGGGCCGCTACACCCGGTTCTGGGCCGAACGGCGCCGCTCCCAGGGCTGGCGGCTGGTGTCATGATCGCTGTTCTGGGCGCCTCCGGCGACGTCGGCAGGCACGCGGTCAGGACGCTGACCACGCTGGGCGCTGGCCCGCTGCGCCTGGGCGGGCGCACGGCGGCCGGTCACGACGCCATGGCGGTCGACTTCCGGGATGACGCCTCGCTCGACCGGTTCGCCGCGGGCTGCCGGCTGGTGGTCAACTGCGCGGGGCCCGCCCATCTGGTCGGGGACCGTGTGGCCAGAGCCGCTCTGCGCGCGGGCGCTTCCTACGTGGACGCCGCGGGCGACGACGTCCTGCACGGGCTGCTCGACCCGGGGGAGTGGGCGGGGAGCAGCGCGGTGCTGTCGGCCGGTCTGCAGCCAGGGCTTACCGGGCTGCTCCCCAGATGGGTGGCCCAGCGGGACTTCGACGAGGTGCACGGACTGGCGGCCCATCTCGGTGTGCTGGACCGCTTCACCGCGACGGCCGCCGACGACTATCTGCAGGGCGCCGCCGACGGGCTCGGCGAGCCGCTCGCCGCCTGGCGGGACGGCCGCCGCGCCGGAGCGTTGACCCGGCAGGCCGATGTGACGCTGCCGTTCTTCCCCGGCGAGGTCACGCTGCTCCCGTCGCTCAGCACGGAGAACGCACGGCTGGCCGAGTCGCTCCGGCTGCACAGAGGCGACTGGTACACAGTGCTGTCCGGCAGCCACATCCGCGTGGCCTTCGACCGCGCGCACTCCCTGGACCGGGCCGAGGCCGTGGCGGCACTGTGCCGGGCCAGCCTGCTCGATCTCGCCGGGCGGGAGCCGTACGTGATCCTCCTGCTGCAGCTCGACGGCCTGAAGGGCGGCGTGCCGGTCACCCGCACCGTGGTGTTGCGCGGGCGCGGCAACGGCGAGCTCACCGGCACGGTCACAGCCCTGGCGGCGTGGGCCGTCATCCGGGGTGAGACGCCGCCCGGCGTCCACTACGCCGCCGACGCGCTCGACCCGGCGACCACCATCGAGCGCCTGTCGGCCACCGGTGTCACGCAACCGGTCACGCTCGACGGCCTCGCTCTCGCAGAGGAGGGGGCGCTGTGACGGCGGAGGCGGACCGCGCGCACGCGGCAGGCATCGAGGCACTCGCCGGCCGCGATCTGGAGGCGTTGCCGGTGGCGCTGCGACGACTGGAGGAGGTCAGCCTGCGCGCGATGGCGGCACTCCTCGGGTTCCAGGGCAGCGCGGAGAGCGAGGAGATCGTCGCCCGGCTCAGTGTCGCGCCGCGCCACGCCTGGCTGATCGACCGCTGGCTGACCGCGCTCGCCGAGGAGCCGGAGGTGGGTCCCGGGAAATACGACGCCGCCGGCTTCGAGGAGGCGTACGCGGTGCTGGGGTTTCCGCCGAGGATGGCGCGCTTCCACCGGGCGGCGCTGGCCAGGCTGCCGCAGCTGCTGCGTGATGAGGTTTCCGTGCAGGAGTTGCTGTTCGCCGACGGTGATGTGCTGGCGGCGCTGGCCGCGTACCAGGACAACGCTTTCACCGGATATCTCAACGCGGCCGCCGGGGAGCTGGTGCGCCAGGCGGCGGGCGCGGCGGCGGCGCCGCTGCGGGTGATCGAGCTCGGTGGCGGCGCCGGACTGTGCACCGCCGCCGTTCTGCGCGCCCTCCGCGGCACGGCCTTCGAGTACCTGTTCACCGACATATCACGGCTCTTCACCGTGGCCGCCGCCGAACGCTTCGGCGACCGGGTGACCTGCGGGCTGCTCGATCTCAACGCGGACTTCACCGTCAAACCGGGGTCGGCCGACGTGGTGCTGGCGGGCAATGTCCTGCACAACGCCACGCACATGGGCCGGACGCTGAGCCGGATCCGGGGCCTGCTCGAACCGGGCGGGCGGCTGATCTTCACCGAATCGACCCGGGAGAGCCCGGCGGTCCTCACCTCGATGCAGTTCCTGCTGCCCGGTCCCGCCTTCCTGGACGAGCCCGCCTGGCACGCTGCGCTGGCCGCCGCAGGATTCGAGCCGCGCCTGAGCCTGCCAGAGCTCCGATCACCGCTCGCCACCGCAGGTCAGCGGTTGTTCCTGGCGGTGGCGCGGTGAAGGGGTTCCGCATGGAGACGATTCGCGGCGCACTGGGCCGCCTCGGAGACGGTCCCGCTCTCGAATGCGACGGGCAGGTGCTCACCGGCGTCGACGTCCTGCGCCTGTTCGAGCAGGCCGACGGCGCGGCGTTCGCCGTTCGCGCGGTGGTGGAGGCGCTGACGGACCGCGACGTGTCTGATCTTCTCGCCGCACTCGGCGACGCGCCGAGCCGGGTCGCCGTCCTCGCGCCCCTGAGCGGGTTCGGCGGCGATGCGGTGCTGGCGAGTTGGAGCGCCGGAGCGACCGTCGTGTACGGCCAGGGCCCGTGGACCCCGGCCCGGGCGCTGGCCTTCCTCGAACGGACGGCGGCCGACGTGGCCGTGCTGCCCGCCGCCCTGGCCCGCGCACTCCCGGCGCAGCCCGCGGCGGCCCTGACCGACCTGTCCGCCCTGACCAGGATCGTGTGCGACCCGGGACCCATCACCGAAGAGGAGGTCGACGCCGTCCAGGGCACCTTCACCGTCGAGCTGGTCCAGACCGCTGTCCCCAAGGCACAGGAGGAGATGCGCCGGCTGGTCGGCGACACCGCCACCGCCGCCGACCGGGAGCTGCGCGGCATCGATCTCGAGGCGGCCCTCGACGTGCTCGACCGCCTCGGCCGCACGGCCCTGCTGTCCATGCTGAACGCTCTGCACCGCCGCGGCCTGTTCGCCACGTCCGGCGACTGCCACACCGCGGACGAGGTCATGTCCCGCACGCGGGTCATCCCGAGGTATCGACGGCTGCTTCGCCGCTGGCTCGCCGTGCTTACGCAGGAAGGGCTGCTGCTGGATGAAGCGGGCGGGCTGCGAGCCGTACCGGCTGCCGGCGAGTACGCCGACGCCGTGCTCCGGCACGCCTGGCACGAGGTCGAGCGGGCGTGGCTGGCGACGATGGGTGCGGCGGGGACCATCGAGTACGCGAGGAGGAGCGCCGAGCGGCTGCCCGAGCTGCTCAGCGGCGAATGCCAGGCCGTCGGACTGCTGTTCCCCGAAGGCCGGATGGACCTCGCGGAGGCGCAGTACCGCGAGAACCTCGTCGGCAGGTACCAGCATCGCGCGGTCGCCGCCCTCGTCGGCGGCATCGCCGCGAGCTGGCGGGAGGGGCGGCCGCTGCGGGTGCTGGAGGTGGGCGCCGGGACGGGCGCCACGACCGAGCGCATCCTGCCTGCCCTGGCGGAAACGGACGTCGACTACCTCTACACCGATATTTCCGCTTATTTCGTGAACCAGGCGGTCGAGCGCTTGCGCCCCTACCCTTGGGTCCGCTTCGGGCGCTTCGACATCGACCTCGAACCGGACACGCAGGGGTTCGCGCCCGCATCGTTCGACGTCGTGATCGGCGGCGGAGTGCTCAACGCCGCCCAGGACACCGACGCCTCGGTACGGCGGCTCACCGAACTGCTCGTCCCCGGCGGCTGGCTGGTGCTCACCGAGCCGACCGTCGAAGAGTTCTGGGTCCTGATCTCACAGGCGTTCCTGATGCCCGACGCCAGAGACGACCGGGCCGACGCCGGCACGACCTTCCTGTCCCTGCCCCAGTGGCACGACGTGCTCGACCGCGCCGGGCTGGACCGGGTCGCCGCCTTGCCCGAGGACGGCCACCCGCTGGCCCGGCTCGGCCACATGCTGTTCGCCGCTCGCACCACATGAAGGAGACCACGATGGACGGATTCACCGGATGGCCCGACGAGTTCGCGCGGCGCTACCGCGCCCGCGGCTACTGGAAGGGCCGGCTTCTCGGCACGGTCCTGAGTGACGGCGCGAGCACCTGGCCGGAGCGCACGGCACTGATCGACGGGGACCGGCGCTGGACGTACGAGGAGCTGGACGCCTGGGCGGACCGGGTGGCCGCCGGGCTCGGCGCGCGCGGGATCCGGCGGGGCGACCGGGTGCTCGTGCACCTGCCGAACGTGGCCGAGTTCGTCGCCCTGGCGTTCGCGCTGTTCAGGATCGGCGCCGTGCCCGTGATGGCGCTCCCGCCGCACCGTGAGAGCGAGATCGTGCACCTGGCCAAGCTCGCGACGCCGGTGGCCTACGTCGTCCACGAAGACCAACGCTCGCTGGCGCGCATGGTGCCGGAGGTCGAGCACGTGTTCGTCGTCGGCGACCCGGGCGAGTTCACCGCCTTCGCCGACCTCGAACACGACCAGAAGAGCCGGCCGGCCGGGCCGGATCCCGGTGATGTGGCCGTGTTGCTGCTGTCAGGCGGCACCACGGGCCTGCCCAAGCTGATCCCGAGAACGCACGACGACTACCACTACAACCTGCGAGCCAGCGCCGAGCTCTGCGGCGTCGACCACACCACTCGCTACCTGGCGGCCCTTCCGACGGCCCACAACTTCGCGCTGGCCTGCCCCGGCATCCTCGGCACGCTCTGGGCGGGGGGCGCCGTGGTGCTGACCACCACCGCCGACCCCGACGTCGCCTTCCCGCTGATCGCCCGCGAGCAGGTCACCATGACGGCCCTGGTCCCGCCGCTGGTGCTGGTCTGGCTGGAGGCCGCTGCCGAGGGCGGGGCGGATCTGAGCAGCCTGCGGCTGCTCCAGGCGGGCGGCGCCAGGCTCAAGGCCGAGGCGGCGCGGCGCGTCGGGCCGGAGCTCGGCTGCGCACTCCAGCAGGTGTACGGCATGGCAGAAGGCCTGCTGAACTTCACCCGCCCCGGCGACCCGGCCGAGATCGTGCTCGACACGCAGGGCCGCCCGCTGGCCGACGACGACGAGGTGCGGATCGTCGGCCCCGACGGCAAGCCGGTGCCACCGGGCGACGCGGGCGAGCTCCAGGTACGCGGCCCGTACACGATACGCGGCTACTACCTCGCCCCCGAGCACAACGCGGTCGCGTTCACGCAGGACGGCTTCTACCGCAGCGGCGACCTCGTGCGCCGCCTGGACAGCGGGGACCTGGTGGTGGACGGCCGGATCAAGGACGTGATCAACCGGGGTGGCGACAAGATCCCCGTCGAGGAGGTGGAGAACCTCCTGCTGAGCCACCCGGCGGTGGACGACGTCGTCATCGTCGGCATCCCCGACGAGGCGATGGGCGAGCGGAGCTGCGCCTGCGTGATCGCCCGCGGCGAACCGCCAACCCGCAGGGATCTGGTGGCCCACCTGACCGCTCGCGGGGTGGCCGCGTTCAAGCTGCCCGACCGGGTGCGGATCGTGGAGCGCTTCCCGCGTACCAGCCTTGGCAAGGTCGACCGGGCCGCCCTGGCTCGGGAGGTAGGTTCGTGATCGCCTATCCGTTCAACGACTTCGACGGCCTGGAGCTGGCACCCCAGTACGTCGCGGCGAGAGCCGCCCACGGCCTGACCAGGGTACGGCTGCCGTACGGCGAGACCGCCTGGCTCGTCACCAGGTATGCCGACGCGCGCCTGGTGCTGAGCGAGCGGCGCTTCAGCCGGGCCGTGGCCTTGGACCGGGACGCGCCGACGGCCCTGTCGCGCGTCCCCGGCGGAATCGTCACGATGGATCCGCCGGAGCTCACCCGCGTGCGATCCCTGGCCGCCAAGGCGTTCACCGCCCGCCGCGTGGAACGGCTGCGCCCGCACGTCCGCTCGCTCGCCGGACAGCTGATCGACGCGATGATCACCGCGGGGCCACCCGCTGATCTGGTGCGGGACTTCGCTCTGCCGATCCCGGTCTCGGTCATCTGCGAGCTGCTCGGCGTGCCCGCCGAGGACCACGAGAAATTCCGGGTGTGGAACGACTCGCTGCTGTCGACCAGCGCGACCGCCCCCGCCATGAGGGAGCTGACCGCGTACATCGGCGGGCTGATCGAGCTACGCCGCGCCGAACCCGCGGACGACCTCATGACCGCCCTCATCGAGGCCCGCGACGTGAACGACAGGCTGTCGGCGCAGGAGCTGATGCTGCTGTGCATCGCCATCCTCGTCGCCGGCTACGAGGCGACCGCCTCGCAGATCCCGAACTTCACCTACACGCTCCTGGACCGGCCGGAGGACTGGGCGCGGCTGCGCGCACAGCCCGATCTTGTGGACGACGCCGTCGAGGAGCTGCTGAGGTTCGTCCCTCTAGCCTCCAGCGCGATGTTCGCGCACTACGCCCTGGAGGACGTACAGGTGGGCGACGCACTTGTGCACGCGGGCGAGCCGGTGCTGGTGTCGATCGGCTCGGCCAACCGCGACGAGCTCAGGTTCGCCGGCGCCGACACCCTCGACCTGGGCCGCGCGGACCACGCGCACCTGGCCTTCGGATACGGCCTGCACCGCTGCATCGGCGCGCCACTGGGCCGGATCGAGCTGCAGGAGGCGCTGCGTGCTCTGGTGACCCGGTTGCCAGGGCTGCGCCTGGCCGGAGACCCCGCGTGGAAGACCGAGACGTTCTTCCGCGGTCCTCGAACGATGCCCGTCAGCTGGTGAAAGGAATCTCGATGAACGATCTGCGGGGCATGCTCGCGGACCTGCTGGACGTGCCCGAGCTGGGCGAGCACGACAATCTCATCGAGCTCGGCATGGACTCGATCACGATGATGCGGCTTGCCGGCGAGTGGCGGAGGTCTGGGGCGCGGATCCGCTTCGCCGACCTGGTCGGTGAGCCGACCCTGGCCGCCTGGCGCGACCTGCTCGCCCAGCAGCCAGTGGCTCCGACGCCGGCCCTCACGCCGGCTGCCACACCGGCTGCCACACCGGCCTCCACACCGGCCTCCGCGTCGGCCGACAGCCGGATCGACGAGGCGGAGCCGTTCCCGCTCGCCCTCATGCAGCACGCCTACTGGGCGGGTCGCCAGCCCGGACAGCGGCTGGGCGGCGTGGCGGCGCACTTCTACAACGAGTTCGACGGCTCGGGGGTGGATCCGGCAAGGCTGGAGCGTGCCGTGCACGCGCTGATCGAACGGCACGGGATGCTGCGCGTGCAGATCCTCGACGACGGCACCCAGCGCATCCTCGACCGCAGCCCCTGGCCGGGGCTCACCGTGCACCACGGGGTGGATCTGGACGAGCTACGGCGCCGCCTGTCCCACCGGGCGATGGACATCGGCGCGGGCGAGGTGTTCGACGTCCAGCTCTCCCTGCTGCCCGACGGCGGCACCCGCGTGCATGTCAATCTGGACATGGTGGCGGCCGACGCGCTGAGCCTGAGGGTGCTGCTGTCCGATCTGGCCCGGATCTACAACGGCGCGGCGCCGGCACCGTTGACCTACAGCTATCCGCGCTACCTCGCACAACGCTCCGCCGTGCAGCAGGAGGGCGATCGCGAGCACTGGCAGCGGCGCCTGCCCGACCTGCCGGGCGCCCCGCAGCTCCCGGTGTCGGGTCACGGCGAGGCCGCCACCGTCGTCAGGCATCACCGATGGCTGCCGCCCTCGGCCGTGCGCCGGCTGGAGCAGGCCGCACGCGGGCACGGACTGACCACGGCCATGGCCCTGGCCGCCGTCTTCGCCGAGACCTTGACCGCGTGGAGCGCCGAGCCGCGGTTCCTGCTCAACCTGCCGCTGTTCGACAGGGAGCCGCTGCATCCTGAGGTCGAGTCGCTGGTGGGCGACTTCACCTCCTCGGTGCTCCTCGAATGGGACGGCGGGGCGCCCGGATCCTTCGCCGAGCGGGCGCGGCGGCTGCAGGAGCGCTTCCACGCCGACGTCGCGCACAGCGGCTACTCAGGAGTCGAGGTCTTGCGCGACCTGTCGCGGCTGCACAGCGAACAGGTGCTCGCTCCGGTGGTGTACACGAGCGCGCTGGGCCTGGGCGAGCTGTTCGCCCCCGAGGTCACCGGCAGCTTCGGCGAACCGTCGTGGATCATCTCCCAGGGCCCGCAGGTGTGGCTGGACGCCCAGGTCACGGAGCTCAACGGCGGGCTGCTGGTCAACTGGGACGTCAGACAGGACGCGTTCACACCCGGTGTGCCCGAGGCGATGTTCGCCGCCTACGGGCGGCTGCTCGACCGCCTGCTGGCCGATGGCGGCACCTGGTCGGAGCCCGTCCCCGCGCTGCTGCCCGAAGAACAGGCGCAGGTGCGGCACCAGGTGAACGCGACCGCGGCCCCCTTCGAGCACCGCCGCCTGCACGACGGCTTCTTCGCTCGCGCCGCGGCCACGCCCGACGCGCCGGCCCTCTTTTGGGGTCGCGACGGTGTGATGACCTACGGAGAGCTGGCCTCGAGGGCTCTCGAGGTCGCCGGGCACCTGAAAGCCCAGGGTGCGGGGGACCTCGTCGCGATCTCGATACCGAAAGGGCCGGCTCAGGTCGTCGCGGTGCTGGGCGTGCTCGCGTCCGGCGCGGCGTACCTGCCCATCGGCGTGGACCAGCCGCCGGCTCGCCGCCGGCGCATCCTCGAGGCGGCAGGCGTCCGGCACGTGCTCGACTCCGTGGACGTCACCGCGGAGCCCCTCGCCGGACCGGCGGACGGCGCCGAGCTGGCGTACGTCCTTTACACCTCCGGCTCCACGGGCGAGCCGAAGGGCGTCGAGATCACGCACTCGGCCGCCATGAACACCATCGACGACCTCAACGACCGCTTCGGCATCGGACCCCAGGACCGCAGCCTGGCCCTGTCGGCACTGGAGTTCGACCTGTCCGTCTACGACCTCTTCGGGCCGCTGTCCGCGGGCGGCGCGGTCATCTGCGCCTCCGACAGCGGCCGTCGCGACGCGACCACCTGGGCCGAGCTGCTCAGAACCCATCGGGGCACGGTGCTCAACTGCGTGCCTGCCCTCCTCGACATGCTGCTCACCGTCTCCGAACCCGGCGAGGAGCTGCCCCTGCGGCTGGTGTTGCTCGGCGGGGACTGGGTGGGCCTGGACCTGCCCGGCCGGCTCTCCGCCGCCGCACCCGGCTGCCGGTTCGTCGCCCTCGGCGGCACCACCGAGACCGCGATCCACTCCACCGTCCAGGAAGTGGACAGCGTGCCCGCGCACTGGACCTCCATCCCGTACGGCACGCCGCTGCGCAACGTCGTCTGCCGGGTGGTGGACGCGCTTGGGCGGGACTGCCCCGACTGGGTGGCGGGCGAGCTGTGGATCGGCGGCGCCGGGGTGGCCCGTGGCTACCGCGGCGATCCGGAGCGCACCGCCGACCGGTTCGTGAGGTTCGAAGGGGTTCGCTGGTATCGCACCGGTGACCGCGCCCGGTACTGGCCGGACGGCACGCTGGAGTTCCTCGGCCGCGCCGACCACCAGGTGAAGATCCGGGGACACCGGATCGAGCTGGGCGAGATCGAGGCGGCGCTGACCGCCCACCCGGACGTCGCGCAGGGGGTCGCGGTGGTCGCGGAGAACCACCGCCTCGCCGCCGCGGTCACCGGCCGGCCCGATGTCGCGAGCTTGAGGGAGTTTCTCGCCGACCGGCTCACAGGTCCTATGCTCCCCGACTTCATCGCCGTGCTGCCCGCGCTGCCGCTCACCCCGAACGGCAAGATCGACCGTGCGGCGCTTCGACGTGGCCTCGCCGCGCACGCCGCCGAAGCCCCGCAGATCACCCCTCCCGCCGGCGAGGTCGAAGAGCGAGTGGCGGCGGCCTGGGCCGAGATCCTCCAGGTGCCCGAGATCGGCAGAGAACACGACTTCTTCGCCCTGGGCGGCGACTCCCTGCTCGCCACCCGGCTGATCAGCCGACTGCGCGCGGACGGCCTGCCCGGGGTGTCGCTCAGCCTCCTGTTCGCCAACCCCGTGCTGTCGGACTTCGCCGCCACCCTGAGCGTCTCCCAGCGCCGTGAGACCGAGGTGCTGGCCGCCGACCCGGCGAACCGGCACGAGCCCTTCCCGATGACAGAGGTACAACGGGCCTACTGGCTCGGCAGGAGCGAGAACTTCACGCTGGGCGGAGTCAGCTGCCACTTCTACCGCGAGTACGAGGTCGACGACCTCGATGTGGCCCGGCTCGAGACCGCGGTCAACAAGCTCATCCAGCGCCACGAGATGCTTCGGGCGGTCTTCAACGAGCATGGCGAGCAGCGCATCCTGCCCGAGGCGCCGTGGTACACCGTCGCCGAGGTGACCGAGCTTCGCGAAACCATGTCCCACACGGTGTTCGACCCGGGCAAGTGGCCGCTGTTCGCGATCGGTGTGGCGCGAGACGGCGAGAGCGGGCGGGCGCGGCTGGGCATCGGTGTGGACAACCTCATCCTGGACGCGCTGAGCATCCTCACCTTCTATGCCGAGCTCGGCACGCTCTACGACGACCCGGACGCGCAGCTCCCGCCGGTGGAGGTGTCCTTCCGCGACTACGTACTGGCCACCGAGCCGCCCGCCGAGGCCTCGGTCACGCACTGGCGCGCACAGCTGCCCACCCTGCCGCCGGCGCCCAGGCTTCCCCTGGCCAAAGACCCGGCCGAGGTCACCGGACCCCGCTTCAGCAGGCGCGCCGCCACGATTCCCGACGCCCTGATCGAGCGTGCCAGGCACCATGGGCTGACCCCGTCCGCGGTCCTGCTGGCCGCCTACGCCGAGGTGCTCAGCAGGTGGAGCGCCGGCCCCGACGTCACGCTCAACCTCACCCTGTTCGACCGCAGGGACGTGCACCCGCACATCGACCGGGTGCTCGGCGACTTCACCTCGCTGCTCCTGGTCCCCTACGAGCCCGAACCGGGCGAGACCTGGCTGGATCGGGTACGCCGGGTGCAGCGGCGGCTCTGGCAGGCCATCGATCACCGTGACGTCTCGACCGTATGGATGCTGCGTGAGCTGGCCCGCATCTCCGGGGATCCTTCGGTGACCATGCCGGTGGTGTTCACCAGCGCACTGGGGATCGCCGCGCAAGAGGGCGGCACTCTCCTCGGCAAGCAGGTGTACGGCGTGTCACAGACCCCGCAGGTGTGGCTGGACTACCAGGTCACCGAGGTCGATGGCGGGATCCAGGTGAGCTGGGACGCCGTGGACGAGCTGTTCCCGCCCGGCGTCCTCGACGCGATGTTCGAGGCGCACCTGTCGCTGCTGGACTGGCTGGCGGGCGACTGGTCCCGGCCGGTGCCCGACCTGCTGCCCGCCGGCCAGCGGGAGGTCAGGGCGGCGGTGAACGCCACCGAAGGACCGGTGCCCGACCGGCTGCTGCACGAGGAGTTCTTCCGCCGGGCCGGCGCCGAGCCGGATCTGGTCGCCGTACAGTCTTGCGAGGGCGACGCGCTCACGTACGGCGAGTTGGCGGAGCGCGCCCGGAGGCTGGCGGCCGAGCTTCAGTCGCGCGGCGCGCAGCCGGGTGAGGCGGTCACGGTCACCCTGCCCAAGGGCCCCGACCAGATCGTGGCCGTGCTCGGGATCTTGGCGGCGGGCTGCGCCTACGTGCCCGTGGGGATCGACCAGCCGGCGGCTCGCCGGGAGCGGATCCTGCGGCTGGCAGAGGCACGCTTGCGGATCCTGCCCGATCTGTCGATAGAGGTCGTGGACGCCACTCCGGTGACCACGCCTGGCCTCGCCTATGTGATCTTCACCTCCGGCTCCACCGGCGATCCGAAGGGCGTCGAAATCACGCACCGCTCGGCACTCAACACGGTCGCCGACCTCAACGAACGTTTCGCGATCGGGCCCGGTGACCGAGTGCTCGCGGTGTCCGCCCTGGACTTCGACCTGTCCGTGTACGACATCTTCGGCCCCCTCTCTGCCGGCGGCAGCGTCGTCACCATCACCGAAGACATCCGGCGGGACGCCCACGCCTGGCTGGAACTGGTCGAGAAACACCAGGTGACGATCTGGAACACGGTCCCCGCGCTGCTCGACATGCTGCTGACCGTGGGCCTGCCGCGTTCGCTCCGGCTCGCCCTGCCGTCCGGCGACTGGGTGGGCCTCGACCTACCGGGCCGCCTCTCGGCAGCCAGCCCGGGCTGCCGCTTCGTCGCCCTCGGTGGCGCGACCGAGGCCGCGATCTGGTCCAACCTCATCGAGGTCGAGGCGGTGGACCCTGCCTGGCGTTCGATCCCGTACGGCAGGCCGCTGCGCAACCAGCGCTTCCGTGTGGTGGACGACCTGGGCAGGGACTGCCCCGACTGGGTGGCGGGAGAGCTGTGGATCGGCGGCGAGGGCGTGGCCCGCGGCTACCGGAGCGCGCCCGACCTCACCGCCGCCCAGTTCGTCGTGGCCGGCGGCGAGCGCTGGTACCGTACCGGCGACCTGGGCCGCTACTGGCCTGACGGCACCCTGGAGTTCCTGGGCCGAGCCGACCAGCAGGTGAAGATCCGCGGACATCGCATTGAGCTGGGCGAGATCGAAGCCGCGCTCCAGGACGCTCCCGGTGTCGCCCAAGCGGTGGCCGCCGTGTCGGACGGCCGCCTGGTGGCCGCCGTGGTGCCGGAGTCGACCGACCTCGACGCGGTCCGGGCGCACGCCGCGACCCGCCTGCCGGAGCACATGCGCCCCGACCTGCTCGCCGCCCTCCCACGGCTGCCTCTGAGCGCCAACGGCAAGGTGGACCGGGCGGCCGTCGCCAAGCTTTCCGCACCGGCCGCGCCCGTCGAGCCGCCGCGAGGAGAGCTGGAGGAAGCGGTGGCCGCGATCTGGGCGGACCTGCTCGATCTTGACGAGGTCGGACGCCACCAGAGCTTCTTCGCGCTCGGCGGCGACAGCCTGCGGGCCACCCGGCTCATCGAGGCCCTCCGCGGGCGCCTGAGCGTGACCATCACGCTCCGGGAGCTGTTCGCCGCACCCACCGTCGCGTCGATCGCCCGAGCCGCCGCCGAAGTGGAGGAAGGCATGCTGTGACCTCACCGAGCCCTGTTCACTCGTAAGGCACGGCGGGCGGGGCCATCGGATCGACATCGGAAGCAGCCAGAGCGGGCGACGGGTACGGGTCTCCCGACTGGCGCTTCCGCCTCGCGCCGGTTCATCGCCGCCACCGAGCACGTTAGCGGTCGTGTGCCTCCGTTGCAGTACGTGTTGCAGTAGCCGCCGCCGGACGAGGTTCCCTCGTACATGGGCGCCGCCGCCAGCAGATTCGCAAAGAATGACCGCAACCGCCCAGAATCCCGCAACCGAGCTCGACGGAAGCCATACCAAGATCGTACTTAGTACGACACCGTTAGACTCGTCGCCCGGACCACCGTCGAGAGTGAGGATGTCTGCGAATGGCGGAGGGATACGCGCTCCAGGGAAACCCCTTCGGGCCCGGCGCGATGGACTTCGACATGATCGCCGGGAAGCTGGAAGGGCTTCGCTATCGGGGCGACTCCACCTCTCTCCCTGGCCTGGCTCTCGGGATCGCGGGTGAGTGGCCCGCGCGGCGCGGGTTCAACGACATCTGGGCCAGGCTCGGGCAAGCGTTCGACCGCGGTGTGGCCGAGGCCCATGATGTTGCGCAGACATTGGAGATGACTGGCGGCAACTACAGAAGGGCGGAATCAGCGGCCGGTAGGCATGTCCTGGATGTTGTGGCGACGGCCCAGCAAGCCAAAGCCTCGCTGCCGATACCTCCCGAGAAGCAGGACGACCTCGAATATGGGCACCTCGAGAGCATGTGGGAGAGCTTCGGCAAGGTCTGGGAGAGGCCGTACTTCCAAGGGTTCGCCGGCGGCATCGTCGGGCTGGGGCTGCGCGGGCAGGCCGCTGTGGGGAAAATGCTGTACGAAGACGAGCGAAATGACCGGCTGCGCTTGATCAACGACCGCGAGATAGATGCCCGCCTGGCAAGGGCCGAAAACCGCCCTATGTATGCCGACGATCACTCACGTGAGGCGGAGCGGGCGAGGACCAGGCTGTCCGAGTGGAGCAAGGCAACCGAACGCCGACTGGCTCTCGGTAGGAAAATGAGCTGGACCGTCGTCGCCGGGGCTCTGGCGTGGACGGCGGTGGTGGTGGAGTCGGGTGAGCCACTCGACCGGGCGGTCTACGAACTACGGGAGATCGCCTACCAGCTCGGTGAGGCGTTCGGGCACGACACCGACGCCGTCCGCCGGGCGGTCACCGCGTTCTGGGAGGGCGAGGCAAGCGGTGCTGCCGATGCACGGATGGTCACCTACATCGATGAGGGGAACCGGCTGACCATCGAGGTCGGGAAGCTGGCGCGGGCCATCGCGGAATCCGTCCGGGCGCTGGAGGTGATTCACTGGTCCGCGCTGGGCTTCTCCGTGGCCGTGTGCCTGGCGATAGCCGCGTTGAGGGTGGCCGCGCGGTTCAACATCACGCTCGACTGGGTGACAAAGTTCATGGGGTGGCGGTGGTCCACGTTGATCATTGTGCTGGCCAACCTCGTTCCCGCCGTCGCTGCCTTCGGGGTGGCGTGGTACAAGTCGTCCACGATCGGGGATCCCGGGAATATCTGGTCCGCTGTCGAGTCACACCCCCGCTAGCGCGAATGTGGGGTAGGTATCTGCCGTGGTCCTCCGAGCGCCATGTGTAGATCAGCACAGGTCGCCGTTCGAGAACGGATCTGGCTCTATCTCGGTTTGCACGGCTACAGTCCCTCGCTGAGCTGATCGACGAAGCCGAGACGTCGGTTCATCGTGATCGCGGACGTGTTACGCGGATGGTGGAACGTCGTGAGCCACCGATAGCCCGATGACCGGACGAAACGGATCGCCAGCAGCTTCAACGCCAGCGACAGCCCCTTTCCCCGGTAGGGCGCGAGGACGCCGGTCATCTCACTGAAGGCGTGGCGCTCGGCCGCGTGCAAGGACGTCGTCGACATGCCGATCCACGCGCCGTCGTGGATCGCGAGGATGACGCCCTCCGGGTGGAAGGTCGGCACGTCGATGCGCTGTGTGACGTATTGGTCGTACGTGTAGAACTCTCCCCGATCTGGGATATCGGCCGAGCACGTCTTGTTGAGGTTGTAGAGCGCGCGCTGATGGTCCTCCGTGTCACCCAGATCGGCCATGGTCGTGAACGTGATGCCTGACGCACGCGCCCGCCGCAGGTAGGGCTCGAACGCCTCGTCGTCGAACCCGTCCACATCCAGTTGAAGGCGTATCCACTCCACCATGAAGCAGACCCTACAGTCACCGCTGTCTCATGGTCGGAGCAGTGATAATCGAACCAGCGCGGCCCGCTGGCGAAGTCGGATTGAGGGATCACCAGTCCATGCTCTGCGCTGCCCCCGTCAACGTTGCCGTCAGTCCTGAACTCTACGATCTGCTTATGAACGACCTGAGCCCGACAGGCGTAGAGCTGAGGACCGCCCGGCTGGTGCTGCGGCCCCCGACCGAAGCCGATATTGATGCGATCTTCGAGATTCACAAGGATCCTCAAACCAGCCTGCACAATCCATCCGACGCGCTCGCCCAGTTCGACGAGGCAGAACAGCTCTATCAACGCTGGAACAACCAATGGCGGAACTGTGGATACGGGTACTGGGTCGTCCAACGCCACGGCAGTGCCCAGCAACTGGGCTTCTGCGGGATCAAGCCCATGCAACTGCACGATATGAAGGTCCTCAACCTGTTCTACCGCTTCGCCGTCTCAGCATGGGGCCGGGGCTACGCCAGTGAGGCCGCGACCGCGGTCATCACCTGGGCATCCGAAAATGTCTCCGACCTCCCGCTAATTGCCCGCGTCAGGCCGGCCAACGTCGCCTCCCAACGCGTGGCGGTCCGTGCTGGCCTGTCCCGGGCCGAACACCTCGACGAAAGCGGAGAGGACGGCCTCGATTGGATCTACGCAGCCAATCTGCCGGGGCCAACAGATCAGCCACGAAACCCGGTGGGCCGGGGCTGAGGAACGAAACCCCGGACCGTCGATCGCCCCCAACCCTGCACAGAGGTGACGGTGAAGGTCAGCTCGTTGACCGTCGGCCAACCCGCGGCGGCAGGTTCCGGGCTGCGGACTCCTTACAAGGTCCGCAGCCCGAAAAATGGAAGGTTTCTCAGCACATGGGCTACTGCGCTCCGACGCCGGCCGTTCTCCTGATCCAGCCCTTGTAGGCTGCGGCGTCGGTCCACACCCCGGGTCCGACGCAGTTCGGGTTGGTCTTCTCGTCACCGTCGCGGCTGGTGACGCCGACCAGCTCCCAGTGTGCGCTGATCTTGCGTACCATGGGGCCGCCGGAGTCGAGCATGCAGCTCTGGGCCTTTTGGGTGGGGTGTTCAGAGCAGATATCGCCCGCAGCGTCGATGCCCGTGCATCGGTTGTCGGGGACGATCTCGCTGTCCAGCTCCTGCAGGGTGACCGGCGGCTCCGGGCAGTCGTTTCCGTCTTCGCAGGTCATGCCCCAGCCCAGGAGACGGATCTGGGTTCTCGGAGCGCCGGACCCGGCGGCGATCCTGATCGGCGCCTCCCGGACCGGCCGGTCCAGCTTGAGGAGTGCGATGTCGTGCCGCAGGTCGTTCGGGTCGGCGGTGTAGTCGGGGTGCCTGACGATCTTCGTGATGCGGCGCACGCTGCCGCCCTTCTCGACGTTGGTGCCGCCGACCTTGGCGCTGACCTGGCCGACCGGGACGTGCGAGCAGTGTCCCGCCGTCACCACCCACTGCGGAGCGACGAGCGTGCCCCCGCAGTAGTGCACGCCCTTGCCGTCGCGCAGGGTCACGGTGAAGGAATAGTTCTCGGTAGTGTCGCGCCCACCTATGATCGCGCCCGCCGGTGGCGCCATCGCCGCAGCGAGGACCGCCGCGCCCCCGACCACCCCCGCGAGTGTCAGGCCCCGCGCCCGGCCGCGCCCGGCCCGGTCGCCGCGCTTCTTGAAGATGCTGGTGAGTCCGCGTCGTTCGATCATGCCGTCAACGGTCGCGAATCTGGCGGCCGGGAACATCGGAGCACGGTCTGGTATGGGTCTCATACCGTGGTCTGAGCCGGAGCCGGGCAGGCACGGGCTAGCGTTCCGCCATGACCCATGATCTCCGGCCGCCGCTGCTGTTGAGGATGCGGCCCGTGTTCCAGCTCCTCGGCGACCTGGCGATCGCCGTGTTCCTGACGTTCGTCGCCGTGGTGGCCACCATTGAACATATGCCGCCGGATGGGAGGGTCGAGCCGCTGCCCATCCTCGCCGGAGTTCTCATGGGGCTGCCGTTGGCGAGCCGCCGCCGCTGGCCTGTTTCGGTGCTGGCGGTCGTGGCCGGAACCAGCATGCTGGTAGTGGCCTTGCAGTGGGTGCCACCCCACGCGGCCTTCGTGCCCGACCTGCTCCTCGTCTTCGCGATCTACCCGGTGGCCGTGACGGCGCCGTCCCGACGTGCCGTGGCCGCGCTCGTCCTGTCCGTGGGCGGGATCTCCGCGGCGGTCCTCTTCGCGGTGGCGCTGGAGCCGCGGCCGGACTGGGGCAGATCGCTACCCATGCTTGTCACCCAGATGATCATTCCGGTCGCGGTGTGGGTGGTGGGACGCGCGGTGCGCGTCCGCCGGGACCACGAGGCGCGGGCCGCCCAGCAGGTGCTGACCGACGAGCGGCTGCGCATCGCGCGCGACCTGCACGACGGCGTCGCGCACAGCCTGAGCCTGATCACCGTGCAGGCGTCCGTGGCCCTCCACGTCGGCGACGAGCGGCCCGACGAGGCCCGCTCCGCCCTGACCGTCATCGAGGCCAGCAGCCGCGAGGCCGCCCGGGAGCTGCGGCGCATGCTCGGCCTGCTGCGCGCCGTTGACGAAGATCCGCAGGGCGCCGCGCAGCTGGAGCCGGCGCCGACCGCCGACCGGCTGGCCGAGCTCGCGGACCACGCGACCTCCGCCGGGGCCCTGGTCGACCTGCGGATCGGTGACGGGCTCGACACCATCCCGGCTACCATCGGGCTCGCGGTCTACCGCATCGTGCAGGAGTCCCTGACCAACGTGATCAAGCATGCCGCTCCGGCGCGCTGCGTGGTGCGGGTCGACAGGACGGACAATGCTTTGGAGATTGAAGTGACCGACGACGGCCGCCGGGCTCCGACCGGCCACCCCCCGGGCCACGGGCTGATCGGCATGCGCGAACGCGTCGCCGTCTACGGGGGCGAGTTCACCGCCGGGCCCCTGGCAGGCCGCGGGTTCCTGGTCCACGCGAGGCTTCCCCTGGAGGGGGTGCCCACGTGACCGGCGTCCGGGTGCTGATCGCCGACGACCAGCGGTTGCTCAGGGCGAGCTTCGCGGTGCTGATCGGCACCACCCCCGGACTGGAGGTCGTCGGCGAGGCCGGGGACGGGCTGCAGGCCGTCGAGCAGGCCACCGCGCTACGGCCGGACGTCGTGCTGATGGACATCCGGATGCCCGAACTCGACGGGATCGAGGCGACCCGGCGGATCTGCGGGGAACCGGCGACCGCGGGCGTGAAAGTGCTGATCCTGACCACCTTCGACCTGGACGCCTACGTCTTCTCAGCGCTGCGCGCGGGCGCCAGCGGGTTCCTGCTCAAGGACACCCCGCCCGGCGACCTGCTCTCCGCGATCCGGGTCGTGGCGGGTGGCGAGGCGCTGCTCGCGCCCTCCGTGACCCGGCGCCTCATCGGGGAGTTCGCCCGACAACCGCAACCTCGGCAACGGTCGGCCCGCTCCCTGAACGGCATCACGGCACGGGAACGCGAGGTGCTCAAACTCGTCGGCCAGGGGCTGTCCAACACCGAGATCGCCGAACACCTCATCGTCACCATGGCCACCGTGAAAACCCACATCGGCCAGTTGCTGGCCAAGTTACACGCCCGCGACCGCGCCCAACTGGTGATCGCCGCCTACGAGAGCGGCCTGGTCACCGTCGGCTAGCTGTACTGACCACGGAGGCTAGATACAGGGCGACCGGCAAGCGCAAGGGTCACAACCCCTCCCTCGCCAGGGTCTACCGCGAGGGAACATGCACTATCCGTTCCGGTGAGAAGGCCAGAACGGTGCCACTGCGAACCCAACGCGTGGCCCCACCTCACAAGAGAGGGTCGCACGCCTCAAGGGGCTGCCTCGGGCGACGTCTACCGGTCGTCCCACCGGCTTACTGTGGACGAAAATCCGCAGCTGTATGAGAACGCTGGCGGCTGACCCGCACTTGATATGGCCTGCCGAATGCTGACCAAGCAGCCCGCCGCACCCTTCTCGTCTGATCTTCTCCTGACCGTCCGAGGGGTCTGTCGATGCAGTAGGCGGCGAAATGATCTACCGTCCCCGACGCGCGGGCACAGTCCGTGCACGCGAGCAACATCCGAGCAACCAACCGAGATCATCTTCTCGCCTGGAGGTTGGAGATTCTGAGAAACTCCAGGTCGGAAGGGGTCTATGGTGGCAAGGTGCCCGGGGCTCGAACCCGGAACCTACGGATTAAAAGCAACGTCGGCCACTATCGAATCGTGTCTCGTTGTGTCGCGGTGTCACGTGTTGCCAGCTTTTGAGATGTCCAAGAATGCCGCCTGGCGTTATGCCGTATCAGGTGCCGACGAGCATCCAACGAGCAACCATGGCGCGGATAACATCCCTTGACTGGTCCCATTTTACGTCCGATTGGCGAGCTGTCATCGGGATGGCCTGTGGCCCGAGAGGGTTTGATGCGGTTCCCTATGGACCTGTGATGATCGTTCGGAAATGAGGGAATCCGCGATGGGGCCGCCGTGGACAGCTCGACGACCACGTCACGGTGCCTGGCCGGCAGATTGGCCAGGCGCCGGTGGTATCGTCGACCGCTTACTCTTTTCCCGATCCGTCCGGCTCCCCGGCACCGAGCACACAGCACGCGCTCGGTACCGGAGGCGTGAGGGCCGTACTGCGGATCCGCGGTCACGTCGAGACGACCGTTAGATGGCCGTGCGCGACCACTGCTGGTTGGTGCCGGTGTTGCACGGATACTGCTTGAGGATCACGCCGTCGGCGGTCGATGCGGCCGGTACGTCCACGCATTTGCTGCTGTGTCGTGCCCGGAGCTGGAAGTAGCTGCCGTTGGCGACCATCTGGAACTGCTGGTTGGTGTCGGTGCCGCAGGTGTACTGGATGAGCTCGGCACCGTCGGCGGTCGAGGCGTTCACCACATCGAGGCATTTTCCGCTGTGCTGGCTGATGATGCGCCAGTAGCCGCTGCCGGCGTCCTGGAACTGCCACTGCTGCCAGGCGTTGCCGTTGTAGGTGTACTGGCCGACGCGCGCGCCGTTGTCGGTGTTCGGCTGCTGGACGTCCATGGCCTTGCCGCTGTGACGCACGTTGATCCGGTAGGTGGAGTCGCCGCCGCCGATGGTGTCGCCCCAGGCATATCGGATCCGGTCAGCGCCGGAGGTGTTGCGGACGGTCAAGTTGAGATTGGTGCCGCTGCCGCTCAGGGCGTACATCGAGTACCAGTCGTAGCCGATGTTGCCCGGCTTGCCGCCGAGGGCGGGCCAGTAGGTGCCGCCCATGTGGTTGTCACGCATGACCTGGGCCATGGCGCGGATGTGGCGCACGAAGTTGTCGGTGCTGCTGGCGTCGCCGTAGTTGAGGCCGGTGGACATCGGCGCGCCGAACTCGGTCGCGACCGCGCGGGAGGCGCAGTTGCCCAGACGCGTCTGAATGTGGCTTCGGAAGGCGTCGTAGGTCATCGCGCTGTAGAAGAAGGCGTAGTGGTGGAAGGACAGCAGCGTCGAGTTGAAGCGGCTGTCGTTGCAGATGTCCCGCAGGTCCTGGCTGTAGCCGGTGCCGCCGATCAGCACCCGGTTCGCGGGGGCCGAGTAGTGGTAGTCCAGCCAGTTGGCGGCGATGTTGCGCCATTCGGCCGAGCTGTAGCCGTGCGGCTCGTTCATCGGCTCGAAGTAGACGTTGCTGTCGGAGCCGTACGTGTTGGTCACGCTGGACCACATCGAGTTCCACGCCGCGAGGTTGGTGATACGGCCGCCGGAGGCGGCGCCGTCCTCCCAGTAGGCGAGGATGACCTTGAATCCACGGGCGGTGGCGGCGTCGATGGCGCCGCGGTAGGCGTTCCACCAAGTGGTGTTGGCCACGGTGTGAGTGTTGATGGGCAGCCGGACGGTGTTGATCCCCATGGTGGAGGCCATGTCGTCGTAGAGGGCGTTGGCCTTGGCGCGTACTGTCGCGTTGCTGTCGGACTGGCTCAGGCCCTGCACGACGAGCGTGCCGGTGCTGAAGTTGTCACCCAGCACGGCCCAGTTCATGCCTCGGAATTGGCTGGTGGCGGCATTGGCCGGCGACGTGGAGACCACGAGGCTCGCCGCCGCGGCGAGCGCGGTCGCCACCAGGGCGATCAGCAACCGGCGTAACGACCGGGTGCTCCGCGATGGTCCTGATGTCAGAGTCATGAATGTCCAATCACTGGAAGGATCCGCGGTCATGTCGGGGACGATCGCTAGATGGCCGTGCGCGACCACTGCTGGTTGGTGTCGGTGCCGCAGGTGTACTGGATGAGCTCGGCACCGTCGGCGGTCGAGGCGCTCACCACATCGAGGCATTTTCCGCTGTGCTGGCTGATGATGCGCCAGTAGCCGCTGCCGGCGTCCTGGAACTGCCACTGCTGCCAGGCGTTGCCGTTGTAGGTGTACTGGCCGACGCGCGCGCCGTTGTCGGTGTTCGGCTGCTGGACGTCCATGGCCTTGCCGCTGTGACGCACGTTGATCCGGTAGACCGTCGGGGACGAAGCGTTGGAGTCGCCGGAGGGACCCTCGATCGTGGTCCCGGTCCTGACCGGCACGCCGAGGTTGGGCGAGCCGTCCGAGTTGAAGCTGATCTTCTGGGCCCGCGTGGTGCGCGTGGTGCCGCAGCCCTGGCCGGCGGAGGAGTTCGCGTGGTAGACGACCCAGGTCTCGGTGTTGTCGGGTGACTTGACGAATGAGGCGTGACCCGGGCCGTAGACGCCGTTGGCGTCGCTGCGCTGGAAGATGGGCGTGGACTCCTTCGTCCACGAGCTGGGCGACATCGGGTCGCCACCGGTCCAGGTCAGCATGCCGAGCTTGTAGTCGGGCGTCTGGCAGGAGCTCGCCGAGTACGTCAGGAAGGTCTTTCCGGCGTTGTAGACGGCGTACGGGCCCTCGTTGACCGGCGAGCCCTGCCGCTCCCACGACAGCGTCGGCGACGAGATCCGGACGCCGTTCCGCGAGACCTGGGTCGGCGACGACATCGGGGCGATGAACAGCCCTTGCTCCCCGCCGCGGAACGCGGAGTAGACGAAGTGGTTCGGGTACCCGTTGAACCGGATAACGCTGCCGTCGATCGCCCACCCGCCGTTGGGCTCCAGGTTGAGGATGCCCCGGTAGGTGTACGGGCCCAGCGGGTCGGAGCCGGCGCTCTCCAGCACGCCGGTCCGGCGCTCACCCTGGCCGGGCGACGCCTCCGCCGAGAAGTACAGGTACCACCGGTTGTTGATCCACTGCAGGTCGGGCGCCCACATGGTGCAGCAGCCGGGCCCGGGGCTCAGGGTGAACACCGTCTGCTCGGCCGCGGTCTTCAGGCCGGCCATCGTGGCCGACTTGCGCATGATGATCCTCGAGGACCACGTCGTGGCCACGTAGTACCAGTAGCCGCCGCTGTACACGATCGAGGGGTCCGCGCTGTTGGGCGTGTCGACGAGGGGGTTGGTGAACGACGGACCGGGTGCCGCCAGCGCCGGCGAGGCGGGGACGACCACGCCCAGGACGGAGGCGAGCACGACCGCCGCGGCAAGGCTGAGCAGCCGCCGCGCCGTTGCCAGGCTCTTTCGTAAGAACATCGGGGTTCCTTTTCGGGGAACTGCGCTGTCTTCGCATAGATTGTTAGCGCTAACATTTCACCGCACAAAAAGCCGAGCCGTGCCTGAGTGTTAACGCCTTCATCGCCCGCGTCAAGAAGTGGTAATTCAGAGAATCGTCATGTTAACGTTCACACAAATTTGTGACCCCCGTCATCCGGTAACCCTCCGCGACAGAGCCCGCACCATCCGTCCCGCGCTTCACCGCCTAGTACTCCAGTGACACTTGGCGATCTTGAGGACTTGGGGTCACATGGCGACGGCCACCGCGTGATCATTCGGAGTTTGTGAGAACAACCAAAG